>JAKEGK010000019.1 GCA_022627515.1 Gammaproteobacteria bacterium | reverse complement strand
CTGATTTATACGGTTGCCTATTCCCTTCTCAATAAGGAAAATCCGGAAGCTACGGTAGCCAACCAGGTTCTTTCGATAAAACGGGATCTGCGTTTTGACGAAACCGCGGTGTTGGGAGTGACTTCGGAGGAAATTCGGTTGCAGCAGGAAATGATTAACGCCAGCTCTGAACAGATATTGCGCCGCCTGCAGAATGTCGCTGGCGCCAAGTCCGTGAAGGATAAATAGAGGCCATGCAAGTAAACTGCGCAGACTTGCAAACCCATTTGGCGCAGAACCTGGCGCCTGTCTATATAGTGGCGGGCGATGAACCTTTACAGTCGGGTGAAGCCTGTGACGCAATCCGGGCGGCGGCAAAACAGCGGAATTTTACCGAACGACAAGTGCTGGATGTGGAAAAAGGATTTGACTGGAACAATTTTCTTGCAATCAGTAACAGTCTTTCCTTGTTTGCGGAACGCCGGCTGATTGAACTGCGCATGCCCGGCGGCAAACCCGGTGATAAGGGCGCGGACGCATTAATTGAGTATGCGCGAAACCCTCCGCCCGATTCCGTACTGCTGGTTGTTACCGGCAAGCTGGATAAATCCAGCCAGCAAAGCAAGTGGTTTTCCTGCTTGGAGAAGCCTGGTGTTTTTGTTGCGGTATGGCCGGTTGAGGCGCGGCAATTACCTGGCTGGATTTTGCAGCGGGTACGCAGTAAAGGAATGAAATTGACACCGGCCGCGGTACAGCTGATCGTCGACCGGGTCGAAGGCAATATGCTGGCGGCGGCGCAGGAACTGGACAAGCTGTTTTTATTGTATGGATCGGGTCAGATTGATGAGCAGGTGGTGCTGGCGGCTGTATCCGACAGCGCCCGTTACGATATTTACGGATTGGTTGATGCAGCCCTGGCCGGCGAAGTAAAGCGGATTCCCCGCATGATTGATGGATTGCGCGGAGAGGGGATTGATCCGGTGTTGCTCAACTGGGCCCTGGCGCGCGAGCTGCGCAGTATGCTGACAATGTCGTTAGCAATGACCCGGGGGGCGCGGGCAGAACAGGTTGTGGCGCAAGCGCATGTGTGGCAGAAGCGTAAATCCCTGGTGATAGCGGGACTTAAGCGGCATGGAACCGGATCGTGGCAGGATTTTCTGCAACAGGCGGGCAGAATAGACCGTATAATCAAGGGTATGATGGCGGGAAATGCCTGGGATGAATTGTTACAATTAAGCCTCGGCATTGCCGGAACGCGCCTGTTCGCCAAAAGCGCACTATTATTAAACTAGGGTTTTCAGTTAAGGTATCAAGTAAAGGTACTTGTACCTAAGAGAATGTATATAAATTTTGCTATGTTGTTACTTTCGATTGACGCGCTGTGCCCGGGCGCTGCTCTACGAATGTGAAGACGCAACATAGTATTACTCCGCAACGATTTTCATTGATCAGAGAAGCCGATGGATATACAACGTTATATGACCGGACTTGGCAAAAACGCGCGCGCCGCATCGCGTGAACTTGCCAGGGCAAATACCGGAACGAAAAATAGCGCCTTGTTCGCGATTGCGGACAGTATTATTGCATCCCAAGCGCGTTTGATCGAAGAGAACAGCAAGGATCTGGAAGCGGGCAAAGCCGGTGGCTTGGACGACGCGTTGCTGGATCGTTTGATGTTAAATGAAGAACGTATCCAGGGCATGGCGGAAGGCCTGCGGCAAATCGCCGCGCTGGCCGATCCGGTTGGAGAAATTACCGGTTTGAATTACCGCCCCTCCGGCATTCAGGTGGGAAAAATGCGGGTGCCGTTGGGAGTGATCGGCATCATTTATGAATCGCGCCCCAACGTCACGGCGGATGCCGCCGGTTTGTGCCTGAAGGCGGGCAATGCCGCGATCTTGCGCGGCGGATCGGAAGCCGCGCATTCCAATAACGCCATCGCCACCTGCATCAAATCCGGATTATCCAAAGCCAATCTTCCCTCCACGGCGGTGCAAGTGATTGAGGTCACGGACCGTGCAGCGGTGGGTGAACTGATTACCATGCCGCAATACGTGGACGTTATCGTGCCGCGCGGCGGCAAAAGTCTGATCGAGCGCATCAGCGCGGAGGCGACCGTGCCGGTGATTAAACATTTGCACGGCATTTGTCACGTCTATATTCATGAGAAAGCCGATATCAGCAAGGCAATCAGGATTGCATTCAATGCCAAGACTCATCGTTATGGCGTATGCAATGCCATGGAGACTTTGCTGGCCGACGCCGCAATCGCAGGCAGAGTGCTGCCGCAATTGGCGGAACAATACCGGAAGGAAGGAGTGGAGCTGCGGGGTTGCCGTAAAACCCGCGAACTCATTGGCGGCATCAAGGCGGCTACGGAAGAGGACTGGGATACTGAATATCTGGCGCCAATCCTGTCAATCCGCATTGTGGCTGGACTTGATGAAGCGCTGGAACATTTGCATAACCACAGCTCAGGACATACCGACGCCATCGTTACGGAAGATCTAGGCGCGGCGCGGCGCTTTCTGTCCGAAGTGGATTCCAGCTCGGTGATGGTGAACGCTTCAACGCGTTTTGCCGATGGCTTCGAATACGGACTGGGCGCCGAGATCGGTATCAGCACGGATAAAATCCACGCCCGCGGGCCGGTTGGCCTGGAAGGCCTTACCTCGCAAAAATTCATCGTCATCGGTGACGGCCATGTCCGCGAGTAACCAAAACAGATTATCCGCCGCTTACCATGAATGCTAAGAGTAAATTCTGTTGATGATCGGAATTTTCGGCGGCACGTTCAACCCGGTGCACTGGGGGCATATCCGCACCGCCCTGGAACTCAGAAAAGCGCTGGCAATGGATGTGATGCTGATGGTGCCCTGTGGAATTCCGCCCCATCGTGAGGAGCCGGACATCAACCCGCAAATCCGGCTGGCGATGTTAAACAGCGCTGTATCCGGCTACAGCGAATTGCGGGTCGATGACCGGGAGCTGAAGCGCGAAGGCCCGTCCTATACGGTTGACACGCTGCGTTCACTGCGTGATGAAAAAGGCAATATTCCGCTTGCGCTTTGCGTGGGGGTCGATGCGTTTATATTCCTGGACACCTGGCATCAATGGAAAAACCTGATCGAGCTGGCGCATATCGTAGTTGCGCATCGTCCAGGTTGGCCGGTCGAATCTTTGACGCAAAAAGTTTCCGCCCCGCTGCTAAAAATGCTCCATGACCATACGGTAACCGACAACGCCCTGTTGCATCGAACACCGGCCGGTTATGTGTTGATGCAAAAAGTGACTGACATTCCCATATCATCATCGGACATCAGGCATTGCATTGCCCGGGGGAAATCCATAGCGGACATGGTGCCGCAACAGGTATTGCAAATTATAGAACGCAACAATTTATATCGAACCACTGCGAGGAGTAAATGAAGGCTGAGGAGTTAACGAAAATCGTTGTCGATGCGCTGGAGGATATGAAAGCCCGGGAGATCCGGGTAATCGACGTGCGCGGAAAAACCAGCGTCACCGATGTGATGGTGATTGCCACTGGCACTTCTAACCGTCAAGTTAAATCGCAATCAGAACACGTTGTGGAAAAAGCCAAAGAGCACGGCGTGCGGCCGCTCGGCATCGAAGGTGAAAAAGAAGCGGAATGGATATTGGTGGATCTGGGCGACGTGGTCGTGCACATCATGCAACCGGAAATACGTGATTTCTATCATCTGGAAAAACTGTGGGCCACGGATGAAATCGCCGGTGGCGAAGTCGTCAGCCGGGATAGAGGAGCGTAAACGGTCTGACGCGCCGGCAATAATCCACTGCAAGTTTCCGTTATGCATATTTATCTCATCGCAATCGGCCAGCGTATGGATGAATGGGTAACCCAGGGTTACCTGGAGTTTTCCAAACGCCTGCCTCCCGAATGCCGGTTGCAGCTCATCGAGGTTCCCCCGAATAAGCGCACGAAAAACACTGACATCCAGCGGGCAGTCAGCGAGGAGGGGGTGCGCCTGCTGGCCGCGCTTCCCGCCAATACGCTGGTTTACGCCATGGATGCGGCAGGGCAGCAATGGAGCACCGAACAACTGGCCGCCAGGCTTGAGCAGTGGCTGGGCGATGGCCGGGATATCGCGCTGCTGGTTGGCGGCCCGGATGGCCTGTCTGAACAGTGCAAAGCCCGGGCCGATGCGTGTTTGTCCCTGTCCAGACTTACCTTTCCTCATCCGCTGGTTCGGATTATCATCGCGGAGCAGATCTACCGCGCCTGGAGTATCCTGAAAGGACATCCATACCACCGGTAACCGTTGACGCTGCCGTTATCGGGCTGAACTCTGTTATGCTTGTTATTCCTGTGCTATTTAAGTGCGTAATAAACGAAGAACACCCTAACGTCGTAAAAACACATGCTGCAAACATAAGCCACCTTGTGCTTGGCCTTGTCGGACACGCTGTAAATACGGTCCCTGTACGCTCGGGTGCGGCATCCCTGCCGCACACGGTCCGCCAACGCCAAGCCCAAGGCGGCTCCATCGAGGTATCGCTAACACTCACCCTTCGTGAGATTTAGCACCAGCGCGTGCATGTGGTTTTTGCGCGGTAATTTTCGGTATTTTGTGTTCATAACTGCCTACTTTAATGCAACTGTAAGGTATATTAATGACCGTTCCGCAGATTTATTTAGCTTCCCAGTCACCCCGGCGCTGGGCTCTTATTGAGCAGATGGGCGTCCGCTACCAGGCGCTGGACGTCGTGATTGACGAGTGTCCGCAACCGGGAGAAACGCCTGCGGCGTTTGTTGCGCGTCTGGCCAGTGAAAAAGCGCAGACCGGCTGGCGCATGGTGGCGGAGCATTCGGTGCCGGTGATTGGTGCGGATACATGCATAGTTCTGGACCGGCAAATTATCGGAAAACCCGAAACTCGGGAACAGGGAATTCAATTACTGAAACACTATTCAGGCCGGAGCCACCAGGTGCTGACGGGTATTGCCATCGTGGGCCCGGAAACGGGAAAACACGGTGCGGCTGTGGTACAACACATACGCGTCAATACCAGTGTGGTGACATTTCGTGTCCTGTCGGACTACGAATGTGAACAATACTGGCAAACTGGCGAACCCGTGGGAAAAGCCGGGGGTTATGCCATACAAGGCAGAGCCGCCGCGTTTATCGCCAAACTGGAAGGCAGCTATTCCGCTGTCATGGGTTTACCCTTGTTCGAATTCGCTGAACTGATCGCGTTATTTGGCATCGGAATATTTGGTGCGCAGCGGCCGCACACACAAGAGACGGAAGAATGAGTGAAGAAATACTAATAAATGTGACACCGCGCGAAACGAGGGTGGCGATGGTGGAAAACGGAGCGCTCACTGAGGTATTTATTGAACGCGCCACCCGGCTGGGATTAGTGGGCAATATCTATAAAGGCAAAGTTTCCCGTGTCCTGCCGGGCATGCAGGCGGCATTTGTTGATATTGGTCTCGAACGAACCGCTTTTTTGCATGCTTCAGACATACTGCACTCCCACGGCAATAACGGCAATGGCCCTTCCAATGGGAAAACAACAGAAGATATATCCAGACTTTTATATCAGGGACAAATTGTCACGGTGCAGGTCGTCAAGGATCCACTGGGCAGCAAAGGAGCCCGGTTGACGACGCAATTGTCGATTGCCGCCCGCTATCTCGTACTGATGCCGGAAGTTGACCACATCGGCATTTCCCAGAAAATTGAAACCGAAGAGGAACGCCAGCGCCTGAAGGACCTGGTGAGCAGTCTGGCCGCGGAGTTTCAACCAAGCGGTTATATTGTACGAACGGTCGCTGAAGGAGCAAGTGACGCCGAACTTACGGCGGATATGCGCTTTTTGCACAAGCTGTGGACTGAAATACAGGAACGTATCAGGAATGAACCGCCCGGTTCGTTAATTCATGAAGAGCTGCGGCTGGTTATGCGCACCATGCGCGACCAGGTGGGCAGCGGCGTTGATATCGAGAAAATCCGGATTGATTCGCGGGAAAACTATGAAAAAGTCGTCAAGTTCGCCGGTAAATTTATACCGGAACTCACGTCAAAAATTGAATACTATCCGGGCGAGCGTCCCATTTTCGATCTGTACAACATCGAAGATGAAATCCAGAAAGCGCTGAATCGCAAGGTTGAGTTGAAGTCAGGCGGTTATTTGATTATTGACCAGACGGAAGCCATGACCACTATCGATGTCAATACGGGCGCATTTGTCGGGCACCGTAACCTCGAAGAGACTATTTTTAAAACCAACCTCGAAGCAACCCAGGCCATCGTGCGTCAGCTGCGGCTGCGCAATCTGGGCGGAATTATTATTATTGATTTTATTGATATGCTGCATCCCGAACACCGCAATCAGGTGATGGCGGCGCTGGAAAAAAATCTCATGCTGGATCGGGCAAAAAGCCATATCTGTGAAGTGTCCGATCTGGGCCTGGTCGAAATGACGCGCAAGCGCACGCGTGAGAGCCTCGGTCACATGTTGTGTGAACCATGTCCCACCTGTGATGGCCGGGGCTTGATCAAAACAGCGGAAACCGTCTGTTACGAAATTTTCCGGGAGATAATCCGCGAAGCACGCCAGTACAATGTGCAAAAATATCTGGTGCTGGCTTCGCAGGAAGTGGTGGATTTATTGCTCGACGAGGAGTCCACAAGTGTCGCCGAGCTGGAAGAGTTTATTGGCAGGCCGATTAACTTTCAGGTTGAGACGATGTATACCCAGGAACAGTTTGATGTAGTGCTGATGTGAAAATACTTTTAATGCAGTCCAGGCAACCAGTTTCACCTGATTGCGAATTGGCCGTATCCGCATCTTAAACAACGGCAAGACAACTTCCAGAATGCGTATAACAATCCGCCTAACAGCGAGTTCACCGATTCCGGTCTATGAGTTTTATCATTAAATTGTTTCGTGGCTTCTGGTATTTGCTATGGTACCTGTTTGCCGCGGCTGTGGTGTTTCTGGCCGCGGTTTTTGCCACCGCCAGACTGTTGCTGCCCCTAGCCGGCGATTATAACCAGGATGTCGAGCGCTTTGCGGCGCAGATTACCGGCAGGCCGGTGAAGATCATGTCGCTCGACGCTGAGTGGCATGGTTTCAGTCCTTCCCTTGTGCTTAATAATGTCAGACTGCTCAGCCGTGATGGCAGCAGCACGATATTATTTTTATCCCGGGCACGCCTTGATTTTGATTTGATTGGCATGGCGCTTTCACAACAGGTGCAATTCAAGCGGTTTGCGTTGTCCGGCGCTGATTTTTTGGTCATTCGGGAAAAAACCGGGCAAATTAACTTGTCGGGATTTGAAACCGGTCAAACCAAAGCGAGCGATGACGACGATACCGCCGCCATGCTGCATTGGCTATTCTCACAGGGTGAAATCAGCGTGCACGCCAGGAATCTGGTCTACCAGGATATGCAGAAAAGCGGCAAACGCTACCACTTTTCCAATGTCACTTTTGTTTTAAAAAACCGGGGCAAACGCCACTTGATCGATGGCGCAATCAGTTTTCCACAACACAGCGACCAGGAATTTGCGTTTGCGATCGATGTCGCCGGGGATGTTATATCCGGCGCCGGTTGGTCAGGCTCGATGTATGCGAGCGGCGCCAATCTGGATATCAGCAGGATATTTGGCGTGCTGGATTTCCGGGGACATCAAGTGAATATCGGCAAGTCAAATTTTCAACTATGGTCTGAATGGCGCAATGCCGGGCTCATTGGACTGCAGGGGGATTTATCGCTGGAGACCGTCAATTGGCGCTATGGCGATGGATTTACGCCGTTACTGCAGCCGCTATTGGAAAATGATAAGAACTTGTCCCAGGAAACCGATACAGCCGGACGCGGCGGTTCCAACGTGATCGAGTATGACAATTTTATCGGCCGCTTTATATGGGACAGGTACGATGAGGGATGGCAGTTGATCGCGGACAAGTTCGTTCTGGCGCGCAATTCACGGATATGGCCAACGACGCAATTCGCCGTCCATTATTTCAGGGAGAAAGGTTACCGGGATCGCGCCGGATCACGCCGGCTGGATGTGCGCGCGAATCTGATCAGGCTGGAAGATCTGGCTCCTGTCATTCCGGTTTTGATCGGCGACTACAAGGACTATGCCGCGTTCATTGCAAAGCTGGCGCCGGAAGGGGATGTGCAAAACGCCAATTTTCGCTGGCTGGAAGTCAACGCGGATTTTAATGTGGCTGCCAGACTGGAAAATATCAGCTTTTCTCCAACCGGCAAGGCGCCGGGCCTGAAGGGTTTGAGCGGTGAACTTCGTTCCGGCAAACACGGCGGATCGCTGCTTCTAAAAACATTGGGAGCCGAATTTTCCATGCCCGCCATGTTCCGCTGGGATATCCCGGTCAAACGCCTTAAAGGACAGGTTGATTGGTTAATTGACAGCGAACATATCACTTTGTCTTCGCGTGACCTTGAGCTGGTGACTCCCCATATCGAGTCAAAAGCGGTCATGGATCTCGATATTCCCCGCACCGGAGATCCTCCTTTTCTATCCCTGATTGTTCATTTTGAAAACGGTGAAGGCAGCAAAGCTTTCAATTATTTTCCTGCGTCAATCTTGAAACCGGAAACCGTCAAGTGGCTGGACGCGGCGATCGTACAGGGTGATATCATTTCCGGCGGCGCTATTGTTTACGGGCCGCTGGACCAGTTTCCATTCACAAAGGGGCAAGGCGTATTTGAAACCCGCTTTGAAGTGCAAAATGGTATTCTGAATTATGCGGAGGATTGGCCGCAAATTCATGATATACACGCCAATGTCCTGTTCAGGGCCAACAGTTTATCTATTGTGTCCGATCACGCGAAAGTTTTCAATTCAACGCTAAGCGGCACACGTGTCGGTATTCCCGCGCTAGGCAGCAAATCTCTTGAACTTGATATCAATGGGAAGATCACCGGTGCAACACAGGAAAAAATCAACTATATGGTGGTTGCCCCTTCATTATATCAACGCTACGGGCAATATCTCTCGGAGTTGAAAGCCGGGGGAGACAGCGATCTGGATCTGCAAATCAATTTGAAAATAAAACCGCAATTTGAAGCGGCTGTCAGCGGCAAATTGCTTATGCGGGACAATACACTTGAAATGCTCAATTTGCCGGAAATGTTAACCGGTATCAATGGCGAGTTGGCAATTACCCACAACGGCGTAACAGCATCATCGATCAAAGCGAAGCTGCTGAATCAACCGGGCAAGCTTACCGTGCAAACCGTCCAGGACAAACGCAAACCTGACATAAAAGACATCACCGTACGGGCGACTGGAAAATTTGACGCCAAACAACTGGCGGACAAATATTTTCCCATGCTAACGGATATGGTTGAGGGCAAATCAGCCTGGGTGGTTGATTTGATGCTGCCGGCTGACCAGGATGCCAGGCAAAAGCGGAACGTGCAGTTGAAAGTTTCCAGCAATCTCGATGGTGTCCGGCTTAATTTACCGGTTCCTTTCAGCAAGGCTAAAGCGGATGGCAAGCAATTGCATTTGGTAATGAATATAAAAAATGCCGCGCAAGCGCTGGTTAAAACCGCCTATGGCGGCGAGTTCGAGGGAATATTTGAATACGACCGCGGAAGTCCACATTTGATCACGCGTGGCGAGGCGAGATTTGGCGGCGGACCGGCGGTGTTGCCAAAAACGGATGGCGTGCGCATTGCCGGTAATTTGCCGGAGCTATCGCTGGATATCTGGGTGAATCTCTTCAGGCAAGTGTCCGATGTGGAAACATCAGAATCCGCCGCTGATTCAACATCCGCGCAAGTCCAGCTCAGGCCATCGAGCCGCGCATTGCTAAGCGCCGTCAATCTGGAAGTCGGAAAGTTTGAATTTCTGCGGCAAACGGCGACAAATTTGAAACTGCTGGTCAGCAGGAAGGAAGAGTGGCTGGATATTACGGCGGATAGCAAGGAAATCAAGGGCGTTATCAGGTTGCCCGACGCGCTGAACAAACAATACGTGACGCTGGATATGCAGCATTTACATATAAAAACCAAAGAAAAAGCGGGCGAAAAAATTGATCCAAAAGAATTGCCGGCTATCAAGTTTAACGGGCGTAATGTCACCTATGACAATAAACAACTGGGACGCGTGGCCTTTGAAACCTCGCGGACGGATAACGGCTTGTTACTCCAGCAACTGGTAATCAATCCCCGTGAAACAACGGTCAAAGGTTTTGGTGAATGGGTGGTTACACAAGGTCAGGACCAGTCATCGTTTGAATTTGTGCTGGAGAGCGCCGACCTTGGCGCCACCATGAAAGACCTGGGTTATGTGGAAACGATTGATAAGGGCAAGGGTAGAGTGACCGCCAAGTTGAAATGGCCAGCTCCGCTATACGATCCTGATCTCGCTCATATCAGCGGCGATGTTGAACTGGATTTCAAAAATGGCAGAATTCTGGATATTGAGCCGGGCGGCGCGGCGCGCCTGTTCGGTTTATTCAGTATCCAGACTTTGCCGCGGCGCCTGACCCTGGATTTCAGCGATTTGTTTTCCAAGGGGCTTGGATTCGATGCAATCCAGGGGAATTTTAAAGTGGAAGATGGCGATGCGTATACCAGTAATTTCAAGTTAACCGGACCCAGTGCCGATGTTGCGCTAAAAGGCCGGATCGGACTCGGAGCGCAGGACTATGACCAAAAGGTCAGAGTAACACCGCATATTACCGATGCAGCGGTATTGTTAAGTATCATCACCGCGCAACCACTGCTGATTTTATTTCAGCAAATGTTGAGACAGGATATTGAAGGCGCCGTTGCTGTGGAATATACGCTCACCGGTTCGTGGGAAAACTATACATTAACGCCGGTGTTGAAAGCGCCCTCTGTCTGGGATGATGTGCAGGAATTCTAGGATTCTGTAATAAACGTCACTTAAAATAGTTTATGAAAGACCGTAATTAGCCGTTTAACAGTCGCGGATAGTTTGCGATACTTGTCAACGTTTCAAATATCCATAATCAGTGCAGGTGGTTTATGAGTGAGAAAAATATAAAAATAAAAATTGCGGGAATCCAGATGGCTTCCGGACCCCAGGTCAGCGCCAACATGATCGAGGCGGAACGCCTGATTAACCTTGCCGCAGACGCGGGAGCCGAATTGATCGTGCTGCCGGAAAACTTCGCGATTATGGGCATGAAGGAGCAGGATAAGGTGGCGATTCGCGAAAAACCGGGTGATGGCCCGATTCAGCACTTTTTGGCGGAACAGGCCAGCAAAAACAAGGTATGGCTGGTGGGCGGCACCATTCCCATGGAAGCAGCCGATCCCCACAAAGTCCGGGCGGCTTGCCTGCTTCTGGACGACGGGGGACGCCAGGTGGCCAGATACGATAAAGCCCATTTATTCGATGTGCAGATTTATCAGAGCGAAGAAAGATATAAGGAATCGGAAACGATCGAGGCCGGCGATCAGGTTGTGGTTGCCGATACACCCTTCGGCAGGCTGGGACTCGCGGTTTGTTACGATCTGCGTTTTCCCGAATTGTTCCGCAATATGGTTAACCATGGCGCGGAATTAATAGCGATCCCCTCCGCGTTCACGGCAAAAACCGGTAAAGCCCATTGGGAAGTGCTGGTGCGGGCGCGCGCGATTGAAAATCTCTGTTACGTCATTGCGGCCGGACAGGGCGGTTATCACCTGAATGGCCGCGAATCCTACGGCGACAGTATGATTGTGGATCCCTGGGGCCAGATCCTGGATCGTCTCGCCAGCGGTTCCGGATTTGTCATAGCGGATTATGACCGGCAGCAAATTGCCAAAGTGCGCAGGAGTTTTCCGGTCCTGGAGCATCGCAAATTAAACTGTAATATTGTCTCTTGACGCCTGCCAGTTATAAATTTTCTTCTTGAGATTGCCCCGCAGTGGTTCGCCGCAGGCTTTTTATACTGAAAATTGATCAGGTAATTCTGTTTGCGTGCTAACAATCAGAATCAGTGAACCGGAATCTTATCCGGATCAATATTAGCCATCACTTACCCTAAACTAATTCACACTACGGACGATAACCCCATCACAACAGCAACAACAACAACAGTAAAGTCAGGTCTTTGATTTATTCCTGATCCTTTGCGGGGTGTTGTGGTTGAATGAAACGCGATTTTGATGGCGTGTCGATGAATTTTCAATCCAAAGCAAAAGGCAGGTAGTGGCATGAAGTTTATTAATCGTAAAAGTCAATCCGGGATAAAAATTTTCGCAATCGTATGTCTGGCTGCTTCATTTGGCACAGGCGTGTTTGCCGCTCAACCGGTAACGTCCGGAGAAGGCCGTATCGGTGGTTACTCAATCGAAGACAAGAGTATGGCGGGACATTACGGAGATGCGAATGATGAATTCGTTGCGGTGTCAAGAGTTGAAGTTGGCAATGCCAAAGCGTCACCGGAAAACAAACCAAAAATGACCAAAAAAAAGGATAGCCGGTTAGGCGCATTTAGCGCAGAGGATAAAGCGATGCTCGGCCGCTACGGTGATCAGGACGACGGATCCTGAAATCAGGCCCGCTGGCATTAGCGGATATGAAAAAGGCGTTTTGTAAATACAGAACGCCTTTTTTTTATGGCAGCTTGCCGGCAACTCTCATTGTTCCAGCCCGGATACTTCATTCGCTATTCTAATTCCGACTTGATCAGTTGAAAGATTTTCCGGAATGCTTTGGGTGGCTTGCTCTGTGACTGTTCCTGTTTAGCGGTTCTAACCAGTTGCCGCAAATGGTTGCGGTCGATTCCGGGAAACTCATCGAGCAGCGCCTGGATTGCTTCATCGCCTTCCCGCAGCAAACGCTCGCGCCATTGTTCTATTTTATGCAGTTGCTGGACGGATTTCGCGGAGTATTGCGTGATGCTGTCGTATTGAGTCTGAATAGCGCCGGCGTCGGCATCGCGCATCAGGCGCCCGATATACTGCAACTGGCGGCGTTTGGCGCCGTGCGCCTTCATTTGCCTTGCCTGTAGTACAGCATTTTTCAATTTATCCGGCAGGTTTAGCTTTTCGAGCCGATCGGCGGACAATTCCAGCAGTTTTCCGCCAAGCACCTGCAACGCGAGCATATCGCGTTTCATTTGCGATTTGCTAACGTATTCAGTCTCTTCGCGCTCTTCGAATTCTTCGCGGTTTTCGCTGTCGCCGTCTTCCATTTCAGGGTCTGCAATTGCCATCAAAAACAGTAAATTACAGTATGCCTGAGGTATGCTTCAATAACAATAATATTGCTCGTGACCCGGCGTTTGGTTCAAGTTTTCCCATGCTGCAGACGTTAACCAAGTAGTAACGCCAGGTACTGCTCCGGCGTGACTGATTGTTTTTTCAATTTACGTATCGATAAGGAATGGTGAATGAATCGCGCGGTATCGGATCCAGTGATCACCGATGTCAACGGCCAGGCTCTGAAATTTGAAATCCTCGATGCATTGAGGAATTTCATAGGCGGTGACCCGTTGGCGCAGTATCTTGCGGAGTTTATCGAGAACACAGCGAAAAACATCCAGCGTATCGGTATTGCGGTCGCGGCGGAAGATGGCGGACGCGTCAGGCATCTGACCCATAAACTGAAGGGAAGCAGCGGGAACATTGGCGCATTCAAACTTGCCTGGCATTGTGTGACACTCGAATCATTGAGCGCGGAAAATATTTCACATGAAACGTTGATGTCACAATATCGCGAACTCGAACAAGTGTATCTGGAAACCCGGGAGGCTCTTCAAACCTATATTGATGGGTTGACCGTTTGCCGGACAAGTATAGCCTGAAGCCGATTGCGGCCGGGCGCCCGTACACGCCGGTTAGATGGCCATGGACGCTCACAATAATACCTGTTCTATCCCGCCTTTTTTAACGCGTTCCACAAATTCGGTTTGCCAGTTTTTCCCCAGCAACTGCCTGGCCAATTCCACAACGATGTAGTCAGTGGCAAGGCCGGTTTCCTGCCGGTAACGGGATAAGCCTTGCTGGCAGGCGGGGCACGATGTTAATAGCTTTACTTTTCCATCTTCAACAACTTCCTGCCCGGTGAGTTGCCGGATGCCTTTATGCAATTCTTCCTGTTTGCGGAAACGGACTTGTGTGGCGATATCGGGCCGGGCAATGGCAAACGTGCCGGCTTCGCCGCAGCAGCGGTCCGAAACGGGCACGTCCTGCTGCAACAAAGCCCGGGTGACTTTATTGGCGCTGTAGGTTTTCAAAGGCGTGTGGCAGGGATCATGATAAATATATTTGATACCGGCGGGTTGATTGACGGTAACGCCTTTTTCCATGAGGTATTCATGTATATCCAGCAGGCGGCAACCGGGAAAGATATTTTCCAGCTGGTAGTTCTCCAGCTGATCGGTGCAGGTGCCGCAGGATACCAGCACGGTTTTGATATCCATGTAGTTGAGTGTGTTGGCGACACGATGAAACAATACCTGGTTGTTCACCGAGATCTGCTTGCCCTTCGTTTCATCGCCGCTGGCGGTTTGCGGATAGCCGCAACACAGGTAGCCTGGAGGCAGCACTATCTGCACTCCCAGGTCATACAGCATGGCGATTGCCGCCATGGCAATCTGGCTGAACAGGCGTTCTGAACCGCAGCCCGGAAAGTAAAATACTGTTTCAGCTTCGTCAGACAATTTTTCAGGATCGCGTATGACTGGCACTGTTTTCGTGTCTTCCAGCGCCAGCATTTCACGCATGGTATGGCGCGGCAAATTGGAGGGCATGGGCTTTTTGACAAAGTGCACCACTTGCGTGGTCAGGGTCATTTTCCCGGTAGTTGCCGGCGGCAGAGGTTCCTTGCTGGCCGGGATAATTTTCCGGTACCAGTGATTGGCGGCACGCTGCAATCTATAGCCCCAACCGATGAGATACTTGCGCATCAGCCGGACTACCCGCGGATCCGTCATATTCAAATAGGCAATGGATACCTGGGTGCCAAGGCTGGAGTGCTTTTTGCCATTGGCTTTCAGAAGGTTGCGCATATGAATCGAGACATCCCCGAAATCGATATTGACCGGGCAGGGATTCCTGCATTTATGGCAAACCGTGCAGTGGTCGGCCACGTCATTCAGTTCATCAAAGTGCCGGATCGATATACCGCGCCGTGTTTGCTCCTCATAAAGAAAGGCTTCGATAATGAGTCCGGTGGACAATATCTTGTCGCGGGGCGAGTACAGCAGGTTGGCCCTGGGAATATGAGTATTGCAGACCGGTTTGCATTTGCCGCAGCGCAGGCAATCCTTGACCTCTTTGTTCAATTCACCCAGCTCGCTCGCCTCGAGAATAATGGCTTCCTGTTCCAGCAAGCGCAATGACGGTGTATACGCGCTGGAAAGCGTGTCTTTCTCCAGCAACTTGCGGGGATTGAAACGGTGTTGCGGATCGACCTGCTCCTTGTACCGGCTGAACGCAGCCATGGTGTTCCCGTCAAGATACTGGATCTTGGTGATCCCGATGCCGTGTTCACCGGAAATGACGCCACCCAGCGCTTCGGCGATCTGCATGACTTTGTCCACCACGGATTCGGCTTCCTGCAACATATGATAGTCGTTGGAATGCACCGGAATATTGGTGTGCACATTGCCATCGCCGGCGTGCATATGGGTGGCGACAAACAGGCGGCTGCTGCGGATTTGCGCGTGAATCCGGTCAAACTGACCGCGCAAGGGTTCGAACTCCTTGCCGGCGAATATTTCTTTCAAGGGTTGTTCAATACTGCGCCGGTAGGAGATGCGCAGATCGCGCCGTTGCAGCAGGCGGAACAGTGTTTCCGCTGAGTTATGTATATGTTCCAGCGACGTATTCTGTTCGTTAACCAGTTCGGCGTCCAGCAGCGCGCGATGCTGCGCGGCGGGCTTGTCGAGATTTTGCAGCAATGAAGACCATTGGTTTTTCACCTTTTGCAACAGCTCGCGGGCGGCATTGACTTTCCCCAGCACGATATCGTCATTTTCGGAACTGGCTTCGTATTCGGCGAGCTTTACCTTATTCAACAGATCCTTGCTCAGAAATTCAAGCACTTCGCCGATCATGCGCAGTTTGTTCTGCGTGGAAAGTTCGATATTAATGCGTTCAATGGCTTCGCTGTAGTCGGCGAGTTTATCGAGCGGGATAACCACGTCCTCGTTGATTTTAAAGGCGTTGGTGTGCGCGGCGATCGCGGCGGTTCTGGCCCGGTCCAGCCAGAACTGGTGGCGCGCTTCAGGACTTGCCGCGATGAAGCCTTCCGCATTTCTGGCGCCCGCCATGTGCACCACTTTGGCTGCCGCATCGGCGGCGCTGTCTTCATTTTCGCTGGAGATGTCCAGCAACAAGACCATCTTGGGAGAGTCGCGCCGGGGCGCTTTGGCGCTGTAACCCACTGCCCGCACGTAACGCTCATCAAGATGCTCCATTCCCGCCAGATGCACGTCAGGCAGCGCATCCAGGTAATTTTTGGTTTCCACGATCGCCGGAACCGCCAGGCGCATGTCCGAACCGTAAAACTCCAGGCACACGGTGCGGATATATTTCGGCATGCGATGCAGAATAAAAACGGCCGAGGTGATCAGGCCGTCACAACCTTCCTTCTGTATGCCCGGCAATCCGCCCAGGAATTTATTGGTGACATCCTTGCCGAGCCCTTGTTTGCGCAATTCCTTGCCGGGAATGCGCAGCATAACCGGCTCTTTCAGCGGTGTGACGCCGTCCTGTTGGTAATAATGCACGCGAAACTCGGCAACTGCCTGTTCATGAATCTTGCCGAGGTTGTGGTTGATTCTTTGCACTTCGAGCCAGTTGGCATCCGGCGTCACCATGCGCCAGGACACAAGATTGTCCAGGGTGGTGCCCCAGAGCACGGCTTTTTTGCCGCCGGCGTTCATTGCAATATTGCCGCCGATACAGGAGGCATCCTGCGATGTGGGATCCACCGCAAATACATAGCCATGGGCTTCGGCTTGTTCCGCAACGCGCCGGGTTACCACACCGGCGCCGACTTCGATAGCCGGAACTGATTGCGCTACGCCTTCGAGGTTTTTCAGTTGAATTGCGCCGACGCTATCCAGTTTTTCCGTGTTGATCACCGCGCAATTGTCTTTTAACGGCACTGCGCCACCGGTGTAACCGGTGCCTCCGCCGCGCGGTATAATCGTCAATCCAAGATCAATACATGCCTGCACCACTTCCGCCATTTCCATTTCGGTGTCAGGCGTGATTACCACGAATGGAAACTCGACCCGCCAGTCGGACGCATCGGTAACGTGGGAAACCCGGGCGTGACCATCAAAGTGAATATTATCCTTGTGCGTTACCCGCGAAAGGCGGCGGATCACTGAGTGACGCAGTTGTTTTTGCCGCGGGAACCAGGCTTCAAATTCCCTGACCGCCTTGCGGCAGGCGCCGGCCAGCGCCAGCGCGTGTTGATTGCCGTCCGCCCGGGCGACGACCTGGTCCAGCCGGTGGTGCAATGCATGGGTCAATGATGCATGCCGCTTGGGATTTTCCAGCAAGTCATCCTGAATATAGGGATTGCGTTTGATGACCCACATGTCGCCCAGCACTTCAAAAATCATCCGCGCTG
>JAKEGK010000018.1 GCA_022627515.1 Gammaproteobacteria bacterium | reverse complement strand
TTTTTCTGGCATCGAAGATCCTTACAGGGTAAGTTTTTGCTAGTATATCTTATGTCATCCTCAAAATGAGTTTTGCGACACCCTCTAAAAGGGAGGGGGGAATTTTTTAATTAATCAGAGCTTTCTTAAGGATAACTTTTTACAGCGATTTTCAATGGCTCATCCAGATTCAACGCTTCCACGTAGGCTTTGAACTTTTTGGCGTTTTCGGCGGTTCTTCTAAAAAGAACATCCTTCTTCCTGCCGGGCGCCAGGTGGAAATAATTCTCCTCGGGAGAATACTCAGTTATATCGAAATGCACCGCCTGTAAAAATACGTCTGACTGTAAGCTTAGCAGATAATCGCCGTTCCCGGTCTCGGCGGCTTCCGCAATGAGGTTAGCTTTATGGCGGCTTGACGTGTTGCGTTGTCCTGGAAAATGAAATGCCTCGCTGATGGTGGCGCCGTTGACGTCCCGCAAGGTAGCCACGGCAACATCATGCTTGGGCGGACCGAAACGGTAGGCGTAGGAAACATCGTAAAAGCCGCCGAGTAATTCGTCGGATAATAAGGTGTGTTTGGAACGTGGTGTAACTTCACAATCTTTTGTTGCTTTGGCGACGATGACGTTATCGTCCCTGATCAGCATAAGTTCCAGGTTGCCAATCAGCGGCCTGCCGGTTTCATTGATAATATGAGCGTGAATACCGTCCAGACCTTCATCGGTTAAAACAACAGACTGAGGTTGCCAGACTCTTTTTAAATAGTAGAAACAGGCCTTGGCCGTTCCGCTGCTGTCAATGATTCCCCACCCCGCGCCAGGCCATAAGTCCTTATAAAACCAGACCAGTGCGCCGCCGCACTGATTGGATACGCTGCGCCATTCCGAGAAAACCTGTTGCATAACTTCACCGGTGGTAATGCGGCTTAGCGCAAGATATTGCTCCATATCAAAACAACGCAATTGCACAGGATCTTTATGAAACAATTCTTTTAGGTAATAATCCCGAATATCTTCAAAATCCCATGCTGAACCTGAATCACGGGGCACGCGGGACTTCCAAAGCGGATGATGACAAACCGGTACTTGAACATCAAACAGAGCGTTGAGCGTCTCGTTCTCCGGCACATTGGAGAATCCCAGACACTCCGGGGTAAACCGAACATTGGCGCGGCGTACCTCCGCGATTGGCCGCATATAAGCTCCAACGCCGTAATAATGCGTAATTCCGCTTCCCACATGGAATGGTAACGCGCCTCCACTGGGTGTGGACGGCACATAAGGTACGCCGGGGTGCCATTGAGCGCATAGATCAGGTATCAATTGCGAAAATAAATGGCTGCGCCAGAGTTCCTGCGGCACACCCAGCATAGCGGCCTGTTGTTCAACTTCGCTATTACCACAATACACCGTAATACAGGGATGAGATTGCCAGCGCTTGAGTTGCTGTGTGATTTCATTTTTAACTGAAGACTCGAATTCTCCATCTTCAACCGGGTAATCCATGTTGGCGAACATAAAATCCTGCCACACCATAATACCCAGCTTGCCGCATAGCGAATAAAACAATTCGCTTTCATACACCATGGTGCCGCCAATTCGAATCATGTTCATGCCGGCATCTTGCGCCAGCATAAGACATCGTTCCAGTTCCCGGGGCGAGCCATGAATGGAAACAATATCATTGACGGTCCAGCAGGCGCCACGGCAGAAAACCTTTTCGCCATTCACCGATATGTCAAAAGCACCGTCTTTTTGATTGACCGTAACCGTTCTAAATCCGATCTCACCGCAATCAATTGATACAGATCGGCCGCCTGCGTTAAGCTCGATACCGCATTTGTACAGTGCGGGGTGGCCATGCGTATGCGGCCACCACAATTCAGGTTGTTTCAGACGCAGCTGGCCACTGATTAGATATCCTGTGTTCCGTTTTTCGACGTGCAATCCATTGCTGTTCGCGCTCAGGTGAAGAACAGCATTAATAGACTGATCCGCAGCTGTTTCGATACCGCATGAAAAATCAACCACACCGTGGCCGTCTTCCAGATACGGCCGCAATGAAATATCTTTAACGAATAAAGGATCGCAACTGTCCAGGGCGATGTCCCGCCATGGCCCTACCACGGCGACAGGCGGTGTCCAACCGGGGATGCGTCCCAACAACGTGGTGCGTATCCAACGCAATTGCTGATGACTGACCAACCTGGTTTTCCAGCGCGGGCGCGGGCGGCGCTCATTCAATGCCCTGTCAAGCGAACGAAAACAAATCGTAAGATTATTCGAGGATTGCAATAACCGCGTAACATCGATTTCATATTCCAGAAACATGTTATCAGATGTGAGAATATTCACACCGTTTAACCACGCTTCCGCCAGGGTCGCGAGTCCGCTAAAGCGGAGTACTTTCGCACCGGATCTATTACTGACATCTGATTCAAACGTACATTGGTACCACCAGTCCCTGGCGTCAAAATCCCCGTTATGACTGATGTCCCATTTGCCGGCTTCCTGCAACGCTTGCGCAACAGTGCCCGGCACTATCGCCGGCACCCAATCCAGCGCTTTTTTTTCCAATTCCGAAGGATTGCCAATTGAATGTGGTTCGGCGGAGGCAAGACGCCAATCAGACCGGAGAAAATCAGCGGTACTTGAGGTTACGCCAGATCCTGACTTGATAAATTGCATGACGGAGTGGTTAGTGAACCATTAAATGAAAAACTGACTACAGATAAAGATTTTTCAAAGATTCCGTAGCGTGTTCCCAATGCTGCGCCATGGCGCCGAGAGGCGCAAGATCAAGCGGCTTTTTTCTATTCATGGCGCGCGCCAGCTGGAACTGATACGCCTTGGCTCCATTGGATATTTCGTTTATTGCTGAGATCGCGTCATCCAATCCTTTTTCACCCTGTTGCTGCAGCCACTGCAAATTGGTATGCGCCAGTTCGTAACAGGCGCCGTACTGTCTTAGAGTCGCGAACGAATACTGGTGGAAAGTTTCCAGACTTTCATTCATCAACCATTCGAGGTCTAACTGAAACCGTGGTTTGAATTTATCAAACGGATTTTCCTGTGGTAATAAATTCAGCTGCTTTCGCAGTAATTTTATCGATGTTTCCACCAGCTGTTTTTGCGTCAGGCTTTCCTTGCGGCGAATCTTCACGTATTCCACGTAGGGTGGCAATACAACGGCGCCGGGCTGGAGATCAAGATTGAAGATTTTTGTAAAATCGTCATCAGTTAGCCGGAAATACCCCTGGTTATGAAAATATTCCATGTAACGATTTTCAACATCAATTTTATTGACTGCGACAGTTGTCTTTACATGGGCCAGTTTATAAGCTGTACCGGACGTATCCGGGAGATAAAATGAATCCAGTTCCACCAATACCGGCCGGCCGCGCTCAACCTGTTCCACAATGTGATCAACCAGCGAACGCCATATACTCAGCTCTTGCACATCGACGCCATATAGTTCGTATAAATCGTTCAATGGAAACTTGAAAAAAGTCCACTGGTCACCCTCAAAGTCTATCCCAAGTGTAAACGGCAGAGCTGCTATGGGTTCGTGACCCATCGCGTGCAACAGTTCCACCCACAGATCCACATAACAGTTAGTCTCTGCCCAAACCCGATTCCCGCCATGAATTAAATGGCGCTGATAATTATCCGGGTCCAGAGGCAGTATTGGTTTTGTCATAAGGCCAGAGTCTGGCGCACATCTGCGGGCCAGGTTGCAGGATCAAAACCATGAGTTTTGAACAATGCCAGGGTTATACGCTCCAGGCCAAAACCGACACAGGCGCTATGCGCACATTTACCATCGCTGGTTTTAATGCCAAACACATGTGCGAAATGATCCATATGATAATTACTGGAAAAAATAGCGGTTGGTTTTTCTTCACTCGCAATAGGCACAACGAGTTCAAATTTCAGATCCTGCTCACGCTGGCTGGCCGCCATCATCTTGCCCCCGCGGCCGAAAAAAGGATCGTTGGCCACCACACGTTTTACATCAAGCCCGGCTGCCCTCAACATTTCCTCGCCGCGGTCCAGCCAATAATCCCTGTGTTCCAATGCCTGGCCGGGCGTGCCCAACCGGACATATTCATGCATACGAAATATCTGCATGCGGGCCGGATCCACGGACGGTTCATGCCGGAAGACATACGAGGTCAAGTCAACGATACGGCCATTTTCCGGCAACACGCCGCTGCAGGCGGGATACAAGGAATAGCACGCTGCCGGCGCCATCATTACTTCAGTTGCCTTAAGGTCCGTACTCCAGTCTTCTCCATTTTGTTTTTTGCGGACCAGCTCAACAAATTCGCGCTCACCGCCCAAAAAACTATGTATCGATCCCATGAGATTCGGAAACGATTCCAGGTGGTCAGTGCATTGATAATTGTGTCTGGTGAGAACGGGTGGAAAACGAATGACCTCGGGCTGTAAATGCGCCCCCATCCGCGTCACGTAATTTTCGAAACGCTCGACGATATGTTCGAAGGTCCCGCTGCGCCCATATACGCCCATTACGCCGGACGGAATGAGCAAACCTGCCTCGATCAGCTTATCCAGGTAAGCCTGGTAGGCCGCGGTAATGGGATCATCTGAAAGGACCATGGCATTAACTATCCTTCTTTGTGGACCATCAACATGGTCGCATTATGGTTCATGATGCGATCATTGTTGACCATCAATGCCGCGCCGTACGCATCCCTTATCTGCCTGGATAAACTGAATTTGGAATCATTGCGGTACGAGGAAATACCGCAGATCAACATGGCGCGGCCGACAATGTCGACAATCAACTGGGAACAGGACAATTTGAGATTGTTGGTGCGGATGGTGAAGCCAAAATTGTTAAAGGCATCGGGATTACCATCCCTCAGCAGTTGATCATACTCAACAACCGCGGCCCTGACATTATTCCGCATGGTTTGCAGCACACTGTCAGTTTCCGCCAGACGCAGCGCGGATGTCGGCGGAGCGCTGGGATTCTTTCTGGCTTGTTCACGCACAAACGCGCGGGCCAGATTCACTGCATCGGCCGCAATACCCGACCAGAGCGAACTCCAAACGATGTGGGCATAAGGATGCATGGTTTGGCTAAGAATATCAGCAAAGGGCACTGGCAATATTTGCTCGGTAGAACCACTGGAACTCAAAACAAATCCGGAGCTGCAGGTGCCACGAAAACCCAACGTATCCCAGCCGGAAATTGGCTCAAGATGGTAATTCTGTTTTTTCACCAAAACGTGGACCTGGTCACTGGCGGGCGATTGTTCCGAACGGCGGCTGGTAACCATAATGTCATCCGCATCCACACCGTAGGAAATGACAGGCGCCTTCTTGGTTAACTTAAATGTATTGCCGGTGACTTCCACCGCGCATACGCTGGATCGAAGATCACCGCCAACTCCGATTTCCGTGGTAGCGGAGGCAATCAAACGCTGCTGATTGACCAGGTCGTGTAAATAGTTCCTGAAATAGGGCGAGGATGTTCCGTGATGAACAATGCAGGCCACCTGGATCTTGTGCATGGCGTACACCATGGCCGAAGAACCGCAATACTGCCCCAAAACTTCGCAGATTTTAGCTATCTGAGCGATGTTCAAACCCATGCCGCCAAATTCAACAGGCACATACGCACTCAATAACTTTGCTTCCTTGAGCGCGTCTATGGCTTCCCGCGGAAACCTGGCGTGCTTGTCGACGTCTTCCGCCGCCGGTAAAACAACGTCCTTGCCAATCTGGTGAACGCGTTTTAGTAATTGATCAAAATCCTGATATTCGGAACTGTGATGGCCGGATGTCGCCATGGCATGTTACCCCGATGTTTTATTTCTGATATAGATCCGTCTGATATAGATCCGATTGCAGCGCTAGCCTTTCAGCTCTTCGATAGCTTCTGAAATAGCTTCTATGCTTTCAAAGGTTTTCCTGCTTAACTTGTTTTCAGGAAACTCAATATTAAAAGCATCCTCCAGGGCCAACATCAAACTGACAGTTGCGAGAGACGTCAATCCCGCGTTGTAAAGATCACTATCATCCGCCAGAGTCTTAACGTCAACCGGCAACCGTCCATGTTGCGTAAGAATTTCGCGAATTGTTTCTAAAGACATACTACACCTTCATTCATTACAGACGTGTTTATAAAAATTGGCGAATTATAGAACAAATTGATAATCGTCGTATATGTGCAAATATCGATCTGAATTTTTATAAGCATGATTTTAATAGGAAAAGATTATTTAAAACTTATTCGGCAATAACTTACGGAATCTTAATAAGATTTTTTAATAGATCTTTATACCGCCAGGCCGTCATAAGTAACTGATTATAAATATATTTATTTTTATAGCGATTGCTTAATTCAATATATCCTTCTTAAAAAGCTCATTTGTCAATTCCAGCGACGACCTTATGCATTGAACCATTATAGTGAATTACATGAATTTCACTGTTATTGCCCTCGGCAAATGATACCGTTAAAAATCCTTCAGCCCTTTCGTGCTCATCAACGGTATACAGTGTTCGGCGCTCGTAACCTCTGTCAGTGTGAATCAAACCCCAAATAGTTCCGCTGCACGCATCGCTAAATAAATAAACTCCCTGCAATGCAGGAATGGATTGACCGTGATAAACGTAACCACCAATTACTGCGCAACCTTCTTCATGTGAATAATCAACGACGGGATCCACCAAATCGGTATCCGGGCAATTCCACAGACACAACCATTGCTTTATACATTCCATCCTGCTGCCATAACAATGCTTACCTTCCCGGATTGGCCAACCATAGTTCGCGCCTTTTTTCACAAGATTAATTTCTTCCCAATGATATTCGCCGACATCGGCTACCCATAAATTACCCGTTTCGCGATCGAAACTCCAACGCCAGGGATTTCTGAATCCCCAGGCGTATAATTCCGGTTTGCCGCCCTTGCCGCCGGCGAATGGATTGTCAGAAGGTATTGCATAGGGCGTGTCTTTGCCGACATCTATCCTCAAGATCGCCGCCATTAGCGTGTTGGTATTCTGGCCGTGTTTGAGCGGATCCCCGCCGCCCTCATGTCCGTCACCAAAACCAACATATAAATAGCGATCCGGTCCAAAAGCAATCTGCGAAATATTGTGTTTATCGTATTGATTGTTCAAAGACAGTATGTTTTGTTCCGTATCCTTGATTATGGATTTGCTGTCATCATTCACGGAGAAACGCGATACTTTGGATATTAGTGGATTGGCCGTGCCGGTATAGGCAAAATAGATGTAACGGTTATTGGAATAATCCGGATGAAAAGCCATGCTTAATAGTCCGGACTCTGAAAAACCGGCGTTCACTCGTTCCGACAAGTCGGCAAAGAGTTCCACGTCTGAGGCGCTTATACTTGAACTGCGATATACACGGCCCCCGCGTTCCACGATATACCAGGCATCGTTTTCACCCGGCGCCTGCAGCATCGCGACGGGCTGGTTGAATTTCCTGCCGCCAAAGGTTTGTTGCAATTCCACCCGTATGCTAGTCTCATCGTGGTTATTCCCGCCCGGTTCTTTGGCGTGACAGGCTGCCAATAAAACCGAAAGTAACACTGTCAAGCACATTATTATTTTAGGGAACCTCTGATTATTTCCTTCTGCCTTGAGAAAGACAAGCGCATGGATGCACGAGGTACGAGCCCATGCATGGGCGAAGGTAGAACAATGCAGGAGCAATTGTCGAGGGCGATGCAGTATGCCAAAGGCGAAGGCCAGAGTCTGCCCCAGACTCGATCCGACGGCAAGGGTGAAAGCACTTGAAACTCTTACCCTCCCCTTAATCCCCTCCCTGAAAGGGAGGGGGAATTTATAATTAATCAGCGCTTTCTTAGTTTTCATTTTCTATCCCGAAAAAAAATTGCATCGAACACAAAATATTGAATGCCTGGCGCCACATTAAATTCCACAACAATATTTTATCACATGACCGCAAGTGGGCGGATAAATATAGCCAACATATCGCCACTATGCAGTATTGCAGGCAGGCCGGCAGCGTTTTACCGCAAAGTATTAAGCGTTCATGTCAGGCGCATTTAGCAGGCCGTCAATCCAGCCAGATATTGCTTAGAAAAATATTGGCTGTTTTATCCAATTGCGCGGCAAATAAAATTATCCCGGCAATTTCCATCATACTCATTTTGCGGCCGGCAGGCGCTGATTGAATATCTTCTAACGGTATACGCACGATGTTTTCACCTTGACTGATGTTAATTCCATGGTTGTAGCGGTCATTGTATTGCTGATTATGCTGTTTATCATGCACACGAATCGTCAGCCGAAATGGATCAGGACTCATGGAGTAAATTTTAAAATTCAAATGCGTATATCCCGTCCAATCAGATTGTGGTTCTTGAAATTCTAAGCCCGGGTTTTGTGCTTGATGCAGCGTCACCATTGCTACGGATTTACCGGATTCGTTAGCCCATTGCTCCGGCGCAGCAACCACTGCAATTTCCGAATCGCAGGTAGCTATAAAATTTTTAAACCATCCGGATTCAAAATCCAGAAGTACCGGATAGGCGTGATATCGTTGATAGTAAGCGTATGACATCCCTGCAAGCGGAAGCAGCGCCGCCATCATTACTGTAGCGCCGACAGCAATAGCCAGCATCCTTAGCGCAGTTACATTTTTTGCTGACTTTGCGGTTACACTCGTGTCGAAATAAAAGTAAAACGCCAGGAAAGCAACTATTCCAGCCGCATCACGAACCACATCATAAATATCCGCATCACTGTACGTTAGCAATTGCAGCAATTCGACCAGGATACCCGCAATCAGGCACAATACAAATACCGTGAGATATTGAAACAAAGCAGAATGTGTGTTTTTTTGGCTTGCGCTTCGCAACAGCTTCAGGGAAATCAACGCGGCGATACCAAAAGCAAAGGTATGCGCGGTATTCTGCAATTCACCGGAAAACCTTGTATCGCCCGGCAAACTCAAGAAAGTCACCGCGGAAATTAACACAATAAAAAATACCAGCAGCAACTTATAATTCGCAGGCACTGTAATTTATCCCTTTATCTCCGGTTCGTTTGTAAATTGAAGCTTGTCTTATCAGACCAAATGCCGCGACTACTCTGATTTATTGTTTAAGCAATTTCATATTCCAAAATTCTATAGCCATTGCGAAATACGATCTGTATGCTTTTTGAACCAAACGCTGGTTCGTTTGACAATCCAGTTGTCTTAACAAAATTTTTATAGTCGGCAAATTTTACAGAATGAGTTGTTTAATTATTGACAATTGAGATTATATTATAAAAATCAGTATATTATATCCTTGGCCTTTATCTTGCTTATATTTAGATAAAAAGTTAAATGGAACATAAGTAAAAGATTAATATCACAAAGAAAGAGGTGAAGGCGTGTGAAAAAAATAATTCCGCTATCACTGTTCTTGATTGCCATCTTTCCGGTTACGGCTGCCGCCATACCGATAGTTTACTCTGCAGCTGGTTCAGTATATTACGACGTCTATGCCAATGGTGAATATCAAGGATATGAGGAAGCCGATATTCAGGGCCATGTTACAATAGATGATGATTATGATTTTGTAGCCGGCCCCACTCCATTCATTCATTATTATTTGCTCAATTTCAATCTAAGTACGCAATACGACTCATGGGTCAGCGGAAGCAGTAACGCGGGCGAATTACTTATTGAGTTTGACATGGATATGTGGTTCGGAGATGCTTTGCTCTGGGGATTTTCAAACGGAGATGGTTCAATTGATTTCCTGGCTGCCGATGGAACAAATTTAGGCCGTTCGATCGATTCAGCATCAACATTGCCACCGCTAATCGCTCTAAATCAGCTTGGCATAATCAGCAGTAACGCAACTACATTTCCAACGCACGCAAACCTTTTGCTGACAAAAACCGCCTCTATCCCCGAACCCTCAGTTCTTGCCTTATTAGGATTAGGTCTTGTTGGTTTAGCCTTTGTATTCCACAAGAAGAGCTAATTCTCACTATATTCCCGTATCAATCCGCAGCGTTTTATTAAAAACTTCCGCAAAATTTTCGGGTACCCCACGATGCGTAGGAAACGTCAGCAGCAAGTCCGCAAACTCCTTCGCGTTCGGAAACGGTCCCTGCCCCGCGAACACATGCTCCAGTCCTTCGATTTCATTCAATGGCTTCTTGTACATCCGCGTCACGCCCAGACCATGACGTTTTGACCGGGAATATATCCTGTTAGCTTGTTTTTTATTTGCCGCCAAAAAAGGATATCGTATGAGAGGCGGTAATTCATTACCGCAACAAATTGCGGGCAAATCTGTCCACTCACCATGCGTCAACTGAGAAAATATCCTGTCAGTCCTGCCACCGGAATGACGGTGCCTGTCCCAATAGGCTTTTAAGTTGGGCGGTAAATATGCCAGTCTTCCAGAAGGAAACGCTTTGATTGAATCCATAGGATGATATACAGTTTCTCCAAGGTGTAAAAACGGCAGTGATTCAGGCAGCCAATAAAATCTGGGAGACAACAAAAGATTGTACATAGTTGCTTTCAGTTGAAATAACTTGTCAGCGGTGAATCCGGCACCGCCTCCTTCTGTTTCATTGGAAGGAAGGTAATGACTAATACTGTTATCGGAACATATCACCGCACCGCCGCCCAACAAACTCACCGGTTTTCCCCGTCCAAAACTCAGAATAGTCAAATCTCCCTGCCAGCGAATAGCATTCGCAGATGCTGGAAAATACTGGGCGCTATCCTCGATCAAGGTAATGCCGCGGTGTTTTGTTAGTGCTTTAAGTCTATCGAAACGCTCCGGTATACCGAACAAATTCACCGCAATAATGGCGGCCGTGTCAGCTGAGATCTTTTTTTCCAGTTCCGTAAGGTTTAACCATGGGCGTTTCGGTTCCAGGTCAACCAATACCGGATCAGCACCGGCGAAAAGCGTGGCGCTTACAAGTTCAGGACAGGTATACGCCGGCAGCAACACTTCCGCCTTACCAGTGCCCCTAGCAGCCATAACTGCCTTGATTACCGCAGCCAATGCGGATGTTCCTGAACCATAAAGCCGGAACCTGGATGTCTGGAAGATTGTTTCCAGGTCTTCGAGAGGCTTATCGCTCTTTCTTAAAGTAATCGGATTTCCGGCGGGTGGAAGCTGATAAAACATGAACTATCTTTTAGTGGGGGTCCAGGTCACGATGCGCTTGCCAAAGATAAATGCAATCGTTGCATGCGCAATGGCAATGTTTACCTCGACAAAATAATACGGTATGCGCACAAATACGCGGTCACGCAGTTTCTCAACCAACGCGCCAGTCAATACCAGCCCGTAAAACACCAACTGCGCAATAAAAATGGACTGATAAATCCAGCCTTCCCGCATCAAAAGTAAAGAAACAATAAACAACGCCAGCAAAAACCAGGGCACGGCCCAGCGCATGATTTTGTGACTCCACACCTGAAACGCAAAGAGCCCGAATTTGAATGGATTCAACACTTCCGGTTTTGACACAACAGCGGAAATGCCGCGGACAATGGTTCTGAATTTGCGGCCATATTCCCCTTTGCCATGCTTCACATCCTTGTAATAACCCACAACAGCCGGATCACTGACAGCCACATAACCTTGTCTGGCACAATTTAAGGCCGTATTAAAATCACTGGGTACAGTGATATCCCAATCCTGGCAGATAGTTTTTCGCGCGGCAAAAAATGAGCCGCTCAGTCCAACAAGCCCATTCACACGCGATTCCAGCTTCCGCAACCACATTTCATATTTGACATAAGCGCCTTCACCCACAATAGCGCCGTCTTCGGAAATAAAGCGGTCTTCGCTGGACAACGCACCAACCTGCTTGTCGTTAAACTGATTAACGAGCGCTTTCAGCGTGTCTTCCTTAATCTGCGTTGCCACATCGGAAAAAACCAGAATATCGCCCTGCGCAGCTTTGATAGCCTGCAATTGAGCATATTCCTTACCCTTTCGCTCCTCTGCACGCACCAGCTTTACGCCCTCAGCGGCAAATCCTTTGACGATATTATCCGTATTATCGGTGGAAGCATCCGACGCAATAAGAATTTCCAGTAATTCCTTCGGGTAATCCAGCGCCAGCGTGTTGCGTATTTTATCCGATATCCTGCTCTCTTCGTTGTGGGCTGTAATGATAAAGGATAGATATGGCAGATAATCGCCACTGGTCCCGGTTTTTACTGACCGTTTTGGCAACACCATCAGGAGAATGGGATATAAAAAGTAGCTGTAACACGCACCGAAAAGGCAAAACCAGAAAACCATTTTCATACTATTTTAACTGTATTCTCTAAATTTTATAATTAATTAGAGCTTCCTTAAGATAATGTCCTTATTACCCTGAAACTATTTTAAAGTAATCCCAAATTATTGACGGCCAGGCGAAACGTGCATTTACAAATTCTTGTGCATTGCGGCCGATAACCTTGCGCATTTCGGGCTCAGCAAATAGTTTTACAATCGCGTCTTTATATTCATCGGTACCATTACAAAGAAACAGCTCTTTTCCGCTGGCTGCGTATATTCCTTCGTTCCCGACAGTGGAGGTTACGATAGGTTTACCCGCGCTCATTATGTCCAGTATTTTGTTTTTCAGCCCCGCCCCTTTACTCAATGGGATAACAAAGACATCGATTGAGTTTACATACGGCCAGATGGATTCCACCGTTCCCGTAACATGAACATTTTTATCGCTGGATAGATCAAGAATGGATTTATCCGGGTCTCTGCCAACTATATATAAAGTTAAATCCGGAAGATGTTCCTTTAATTGATGAAAAACATTATTGTAAAACCATAAAACGGCATTGATATTTGGACCATAAGACATGTTGCCCAAAAACCCGATGCTCGGCGAGCGAATGAAACCCAGCTTTTCCGGTGTATAATCTTCGGTATAAAGGCCATTAGGAATAACAAAACGTTTCGTTGTATTTGCAAGGCCAGGTGGAATCGCTTTGGCGTCAACGTCCGATATATATATTGACGCATCAGACAAGTTAATAAGTTTCGCTTCCCATTTCTTTATTTTCCACAGTTCGTATTGATACATCAGTACATTTCCAAGTTGTTTATGCGAATCGCGGCAGGCGTGTAAATAAATAGAATCCACCATGTCCACAATCAGCTTTGACTTCCGTGCGATTGCAGTATTGTAGATGCGGAATAAATATTCAGCGTAAAATGCCGATATCCAAACTATAGTATCGTACACATTGTTTTTTACTATCCCGGCAATGGCTTCAGAAGTTTCCTTTGAACGATAGTGAGAATAGGACAGGGGGCCAGTCCATGGAAATACAAACTTCAACCGCGCATAAAGCTTCTCACTAAAATTAACCATTGAACCGGTATACGCATTCAAGAGATACAACCGCTCGCATCTTTCTTCCAGCCATTCTCTTTGTTCCTGGCTGCATTTTCCAAACAGGATTATATGAACAGCGTAGTCATCCGGCAGCTTATCCAGGATAGGCATATATCTCATAGCAACGCCTTGTTCCCTTAATGGATATGGCGCGGCGGGAAAAACAAACAGTAATTTTTTTTTGTTGGATTGCATTTAACTTCCCATATTGTTTTCAATAAACGTATTTGTGAATGCAACTATCCAACTTTAAATTTTACACTCAGTGGATGAAAGACTTTTATTATGGATATACACTGCTAGCGCCAAAATCAAAACAGCTTCACTAACAATCCTGCTACTGTGCAACCCATTAAACAAAATTCTACTGGCGTTTAATTGAGCTGTTTTCAAAAATCTAATGTGCTCTATTGTTGAGATATCTCAACAATAGAGCACGATTTACACTAATTATGTAACCAAAGTTGTTTACTCGCGGCAATGATATGTCTCCGGATTGCGACATATCATTTATTATATTAATCAATAAGATATAAATATCCTTAATTATTTTGTCGCTAAATAGTAACGCTTCACTTTAAAAAAACATACTGGTGAATTATTATATTCCTGTTTTATATCATATTATTATTTATGGCATAACAATTGCTTGATTTATAACAAATTTTTGATTAAAAGATGACCTTTTTGGCAGACATACAAGCAAATTCAATTTTAATCGTTCGTAGATTTACAAACCTTTTCCTTACATGTTTTATCATTGATTTGTGATTGCTCACACACTCTTCAGTCTTCATTACAACTAAGCTTATGCCAATGATTAACTAGGCGATCGGTTTTAACTGGGTATCACAAACTATTCTATTATGAAAGGTTTGCAATTATTAACACTATCCTTGTTATTGTTTGTATGGGTCGGATAAATTAAAAATACATACGGATTCATGTTTGTGACTTGTATGTTATGTACAATAAAACATTAAAATTGGGAGCGAATTGTGGTAAAAATAACTGTTGTTAGTAAGCTTGCAAGTTTAGTTTTAGTTGTTAGCCTTTTCGGATGTGGAGCAGATAGTGGTGACGGATCAGAGAGCTCAATATCCGGAACAACTTCAACTCTTTGCACTGATAACGTAATAGCTTCTTCCGGTATCGAGATTGCCTGGGATCTACCTATAGAATATTCCGACAACTCCCCCCTGTATTATTCAGATATCGATGGATTCAGAATCTACTTTGGAACTGAACCAAAAAGGTATAACAACGTCATTAGTATAAACAATCCAGCAATGACAAGTTGCTCTATCCCGGTCGGCGCCTCCGACACATACTATATTACTATGACCGTTATCACGAAAGACGGCCTGGAAAGCGATTATTCTAACGAAATAGTTCGTACAATATAAAGTAAGATAAGGGTATTTTTTCCTTCAAATTTAATCTTTAATCAAGAGAGAAGTAACAGCGATGTTTACAGTTAAGAATGATTCTTTATTTTCCCATTCCAGAAAGCAATTGCTCATTGGCGGTTTGTTTGTCAGTTTGATTACTATTTTGCCAAGCCTGGCTAACGCGGCGACATATTATGTTTCACCTACGGGTTCAGCTGGTTGGAATGAGTGTACTAACATAAATACCCCCTGCCCCGCACTTACCGCCATGGAAAATGCCGTTGCGGGTGATTTGGTGTATTTCCGTGGAGGGAAATATGAATTGTATTATGATACAAGTAAGGATGGTACCCAATACTATTGGTATAGGGGCGTACTTAACCCATCTAACTCGGGAACCGAAAATAATCCTATTACGTTCGCGGCTTATCCTGACGAAATTCCGGTTTTAAATTGTCATACATCTACTCAGTGGGATGACGGTGATCAGTGCAACGCAATAGGAACGGGTTATGTTGAATATATAACTGTTGATGGTTTTAAAGTTCAAGCTGACGATGGCGCCAAGATGGGAAGAGTTATTATTTGGGGTCCTAATACTTACACAAATCGCACGCGTGGCATCACTTTAAAGAATACTGTTATCTATGGCGGCACCACAGTTGTTACGTCAACAACGAATCGAGAAGGCTTGAGAGTAGACAGTACCGATGGAACGCTGATTAAAAATGTCAAGATATACAGCTATCGGCAGGTTAACAACTGGGATAATACCAGTTGTATAAAAACCTATCATAATAGTAATCTTATTATCGAAAAAAGTGAATTTTTTAATTGCAGCAATGGGATTTTCTTGAAAAGCGATACCGATAACAGCATAGTTAGATACAATTATATTCATGATAACTACATCGGTATGCACGTTGCTGCATTCCTTGATCAAATAAATACAAATGGCAAAATCGAGCACAATGTATTTGCGCACAATAGCAGAGATACATTAAAAGTTGTTGGTGAAGATGGCGCCACTTCGGATAACTTCGAAATTAATAACAATACTTTGTATGGACCTAATGGACGCTGGGGGCTTTCATTTACCGAAGGAGCAAATTTAAAAGTTTGGAATAATCTTATTCAAGGTTTTCCTAACAATCAATACATCACCGGTTATACAAAATTACAATTAACCGAATCTGACCATAATCAATTTGGTACATCCCCGCTCACTATTCATACTAGATACTATCAACCTAACACCGGCAAGTACACAAGTGTTACTGCGTGGCAAAATTCCGGGGAATTGGCAAATGGAGCAAATCCAGGAGCAGGTTCAATGGCTTCGGATCCAAAATTTGTTAACGCTTCAGGGACATTTACCACACTCACTGATTTTGAACTCGCACAAGACTCCCCCAGCAAGGGCACTGGCCGTAACGGAGCAGATATGGGTGCCGATATCAAGTTGGTAGGGTATAAGTCAAATACCATAGTACCAAAACCACCTTTACTTTATTAATTTTACTAGTTGAACTTAATCTGACAGCCTCTTCGTTAAAATCGATAACTGTCAGATTAAGTTGCGATTAGTACAAATGTATCAGTTCCCGGTCGACTCAAGTTACAGTTAACTCAGATTTTGGCTTTGAAATTTTACTTTTCCTCGGGACCGCAGCTGATTCCAACAACTTTTTGCGGGCCGCTGCATAGATTTGCTGATCCACCTGAGTTAGTCTTTCTATATGATACTCAGCTTGATCGGTTATCTCTTGGTCGATGTACTTTTCAGGCGTCACGTTGTGTAAACCCACCTTAAGCTGTTTACCCAGCCATCTTTCAAGAACCTTGGTTGTGTCTGCCATTTCTTCAGCTATACCGACAACATGGAATTCTTCAATGCCCTTGAGAGCCATTTCCTCGATGGCGCTCGGACTCCATTCCACCCCAAAAAGTTGTGTCCTGAATTCAGCGCATGCTCCGTAACGGCCGCCGGCTAAAAACCTGGCCTGGACATTATTCATTGCTCTTTCTATAGCTGGATCTCCACAGGCAAGGAACTCCTCAATCGGCAACTGTGCGGCTTTACGTGCCACCTCGTGAAGCTGCAGACCCACACCCCGGTTTATAATACGTCTATGCAATCCTCTTTGCTTTTCCTGCACATTTCGGCCTAAAGAACGCCAATAAAAATATGACGAAATCAGCCTTTGGCGAGGATCACGGAGTATCGTAAAGAAATAGAATTCCGGTAGTAGACGCTTTGCCAAGCCTATCCCCATGTGTGGATAGTGGAATTCAAACTCCTGAAACTCGCTGGGCTTGGCTTTCAAGTACTGCCATTCAAATTGATAACCGCATACGAGATTATTGGGATAATGTTGCCGAATACCCTCCGCCAATGACGTTCCAGCCGTCTTATGAATCCTTAATAGCGCTGATTTAACATTCATATGCATATCACCATCCATTGTTAATACGCAATCATTGGTTAAATGTTTTTGAGAAAAGAAAGGCGTAGGCTCTACTCAATTCATTTTATTAGACTTCACTACGGCTTCTTCCAAATCTATCAAAAACAAACTAACGTACGTAATAGATACTGACGCAGTCAATCGTTTATTTACAACAGAGTTAGGTAACTTATTTACAAAGTTCTGTTTTTTTTGCTGGTTTGGACTTTTTTTGTACTATAAATAAAATTGGAGGTATTTATTATATAACAAATATATGTAATTTTGAATATATCGCTTTGCTTCACCTCTATTCGATTCAGAAAATACCAATACTATTGCTCGTTCCTGAATCAGGTTACTCAAGAATATTTTCACATCGGCGCCATCCCGCCTTTCGCCCCTATGACTAATACTGGAGTTATAACCGAATCTGGTGTTTAAACAGTTGAAAAGAAGCGGCGTATCTGGTTGATTTGTTGTTGCGACACACCAAACAACCTGAGGAGATACGCCACTATGAGTAAGCATAACGTTGTTAAGCTGTCCGGTCGAGATGCAATTGAAGATCCTTTGACCGAGTTGCTTCGAGCCGGTGTGGATCAGTTAATCTACCAAGCGGTGGAGGCCGAGTTGGCGGTGTTTTTGGAAGTATACGCAAACCGTCGAACGGACGATGGCAAGGCCGGTGTGGTGCGTAACGGTTATCTGCCGGAGCGCGAGATACAAACCGGCATAGGTCCGGTGACGGTCAAGGTACCCAAGGTCCGAGCCAAAACAGGAGAGCCAGTGACATTCCGCTCCGCCCTGGTGCCGCCCTATGTGAGAAAGACAAAATCGTTGGAGGCCGCCTTGCCCTGGTTATACCTCAAGGGGGTGTCCAGTGGTGAGATGAGTGAGGCGTTGAAGGTATTGGTAGGGCCAGCGGCAGAAGGTTTGTCGGCGAGCACGGTATCCCGCCTGAAACAAACCTGGGCCGATGAGTATGCCCGCTGGCGCGAGAGACGGTTAGACAAAGATCATTGGGTCTATATCTGGGCAGACGGCGTTTACAGTGGCCTGAGGGCGGAGAATACGAAGCTATGCTCACTGGTGATCATCGGCGTCGATGAGCGGGGCCAGAAGCATATTCTGGCGATTGAAGACGGCATACGCGAGTCCACCCAGAGCTGGCGCGAAGTGCTGTTGAATCTCAAGTCACGCGGCATGACTATACCGGAGTTAGCCGTGGGTGACGGCGGCATGGGCTTTTGGGCCGCGTTAGAGGAAGTGTATCCAACGACCCGGCAACAACGGTGCTGGATGCATAAGACGGTAAACGTCCTCAACTACCTGCCCAAGGCGACGCAACCGAAAGCCAAACAGGCACTACATGCTATCTGGCAAGCCGAAACCCAGGACGCTGCGCACAAGGCCTTTGATCTGT
>JAKEGK010000017.1 GCA_022627515.1 Gammaproteobacteria bacterium | reverse complement strand
TTTTTCTGGCATCGAAGATCCTTACAGGGTAAGTTTTTGCTAGTATATCTTATGTCATCCTCAAAATGAGTTTTGCGACACCCTCTAAAAGGGAGGGGGGATTTTATACTAACCCCCACCCTAAAAGGGACGGAGGGATTTTTTACTAACCCCCACCCTAAAAGGGACGGGGGATTTGATAATTAATCAGAGCTTCACAAATCTTTAGAACCTATCTCGACATTAACCAAATAACAAAAACGACCGCGGTAACGTATCAATTTTGAGATAGGTTCACTGCTGCCCCCTAATAGCTTATAGCATCAAATATAGCACCTGCGTTTTCGGAGGAATAATTACGTAATCCTCGAAATAAACATGAGCTCTTCGCAAATTTACTACCCCCTCTCCCTTGAGGGAGACGAGTGCAGGGATGCACGAGGTAGGGCGATGCAGGATGCCAAAGTCGAGGGCTGGGGTGAGGGTGAAAAACCTCGAGTTTTGCGGCACTAGTCTATTTCCCCCTCGTTCTCGGCTTTGGCATCCTGCGCCGCCCTCGACTATTGCTTTTGCATTATTCTATCTTCGCCCATATATGGGCTCGTACCTCATGCGCACCTGCACTCGCAACGTTCTGCCCTCAAGGGCAGAAGGAATTTGCGGGACAGCTGTGATATAGGTTCTATTCTTAATTCTTTGCACCTTTACGTTGAAAATCCTTTTGTTTATGAATGAACTCACACAAAGCGCCCTTTGGCTCAGGCCAGCACTTTTTGCAGCGACTGCAAAAAGCGCGCATTTTCCTGGGCCAAACCGATAGTAACCCGCAAATGGTTGGGCATCTGATAATTCGCCACCGGACGCACAATCACGCCTTCACGCAGTAACGCATCATACACGCCCGCCGCCTCTTTGCCGACATCCACGCTAATAAAATTGCCCACGGACGGAATAAACGTCAATCCCATTGCATCGAAACCTTCCACCAGTTGCTGCATGCCCACGGCGTTGAGATGAATGCCTTTATCAAGATGTTGAGCGTCATTCAACGCGGCGCTGGCGGCGACCAGCGCCAGATGATTCACATTGAACGGCTGCCGCACGCGATTCAATAAATCCGCAATACCCGGGTGCGAGACCGCATAACCTACCCGCAGAGCCGCCAGGCCATAGGCCTTGGAAAAGGTGCGGGTCACAATCAGATTGGGAAATTCATCCAGCCACTGCAACGCATCGGGATAGCCTTCGGCCTGCATGCGCGGATCAATGGCGTATTCAAAATACGCTTCATCCACGACCACAATCACATGCCGCGGCAAACCGGCGATAAACGCCTTCAGGGCAGCACCGGCCAGCCAGGTGCCGGTGGGATTGTTGGGATTAGCGATAAATATCAGCCGCGTGTTTTCGGTAACCGCTTCCGTCATTGCATCAAGATCATGCCCCCAATCCTTAGCGGGGGTTTCGACCGGTTTGGCGTTAATCGCCTTAACCACCAGCGGATATACGGCAAAAGCATGCCGGGAAAAAATGATATCGTTGTCAGGAGTCGCAAACGCACGGACGATGATTTCGAGAATGTCATTGGAGCCGTTGCCCAGGGTGATATGCGATTGCGGTACTCCCAGTTTTGTGGACAACGCCTGCTTGAGCACAAAGCCATTGCCGTCCGGGTAGCGGGCCAATTGGTCAAGCTCCTGCCTGATGGCATCGAGCGCCAATGGACTGGGACCCAGCGGATTTTCATTGGATGCCAGTTTGATGATGTTTGAAATACCGTATTCACGCTCCAGTTCTTCAACAGGCTTGCCGGGTTGATAAGGCCGCAAGCCTTTCACACCCGGCGCCGCCAATTCCAGATAATCAGTCACATACACTCCTGTAATAACCAAATGAACTCAGGGGCCGACGGCGGACTACATCACGGCTTTGGGATAAGAACCCAGAATTTTGAGCATGGCCGCCTCTTTTTCCAGTTCAGCCAGCGCCCGGGCAACCTGTTTATCGTCCTTATGCCCTTCGATATCAATGAAAAACACATAATCCCACATGGTCATGCGGGAGGGGCGGGATTCAATGCGTGACATGGAAATATTGTTGGCGGCCAGGGGATTCAACAGCCGATGCAGCGCGCCTGGTTTGTTCATGGTTGACACCAGCAGCGATGTTTTATCCGAGCCCGATGGCGGCGTATCCTGATGCCCGATTATCAAAAATCGTGTGGTGTTATCAGGCCAATCTTCAATATTGTTGCGCAAGATATTCAACCCGTAAATGGATGCCGCAATATCGCCGGCGATGGCGGCGGCGCCCGGTTCATCCTTGGCGATACGCGCCGCCTTGGCATTGCTGCTCACCGCAACCCGTTCGACACCGGACAGGTTCTCATCCAGCCATTCCCGGCATTGCGCCAAAGACTGTTGATGGGAATAAACACGCTTAATCTCACTGATGTCGTTTACGGCGCCCATCAGATGCTGATGCACGCGCAACTCCACTTCACCGCAGATTTTGAGCGAGGAAATCATGAACCGGTCGAGAGTATGGTTCACAACGCCTTCGGTGGAATTTTCCACGGGTACGACACCATATTGCGCCGATCCGGATTCCACTTCGCGGAATACCTCATCGATGGCGCCCAGCGGCAGCGTCGTGACCGAATGACCAAAATGTTTCAAGGCCGCCGCCTGGGTGAATGTACCTTCCGGACCCAGATAGGCAATCGTCAAAGGCTGTTCCAGCGCCAGACACACTGACATAATCTCCCGGAACAGGCGCGCCATTTCCTCTCCGGGTATCGGGCCCTTGTTGCGCGCCAGCACTTCCCGCAACACCTGCGCTTCCCGTTCGGGGCGGTAAAACGCGGTGTCCTTGCCTGTGGATTCCTTCAACCTGGCGACTTCCTGCGCCACTTCACCGCGCTCATTGATGAGCGCCTGGATTTGTTCATCCAGTTTGTCAATGCGGGCGCGCAGCGCCTGTAATTTTTGTTTGTCTGCCATTAATAAAGTCTGATTGAAATCGATTCAGCGCCTATTTGATCCTGCAAACCGCATGTGATTCCCGGCTTGATTACTTCGCACAGCCCTCGCAGGTGCGTACCGCCAGGACACCCTTGATCTGGGCAATTTCCTTAAGCACCGATTGCGGAATCGGCCGGTTGACATCGATCAAGGTGTAAGCCAGCTCACCCCTGGACTTGTTCAGCATGTCGATAATATTCAATCCCGCTTTCGCCATTGCTGTGGAAATCTGCCCCACCATGTTCGGCACGTTGGAATTAACGATACCGACGCGGCAGCCTTCGGTATGCGTCATGACGACGTCGGGAAAATTAACCGAGTTGACGATATTGCCGTGCTCAAGGTAGTTGCGCACCTGGTCGGCGACCATAATCGCGCAGTTGTCTTCGGCTTCCTCGGTGGACGCACCCAGGTGCGGCAGCGTAATCACCCGCTGATGCGTCTTTAGCAGGTTCGATGGAAAGTCGCACACATAAGCGTAGACCTTGCCTTCTTTGATCGCACTGGCAACCGCGTCATCGTCTACGATGCCGTCACGGGCGAAATTCAGGATCACAACGCCTTTTTTCATTAAACGCAGCTTTTGCGTATTAATCATATGACGCGTATCTTCAACCAGCGGCACATGAAAAGTCACATAGTCCACCCGCGACAGCAAATCATCGATGCCCTGCGCCTTTTCCACGGCGGAGGACAACTTCCAGGCACCCTCCACCGTGATTCCCGGGTCATAGCCGATCACGTTCATTCCTAACGACGCAGCCGAGTTCGCCACCAGGCGGCCGATCGCGCCCAGGCCAACCACGCCCAGCGTGCGGCCCGGCAATTCGAAACCGGCGAAGTTTTTCTTGCCGGCTTCCACGGCCTTGTTGATTTCCTCGTCGCTGCCCTGCAAATTCCTGGCAAAATCCCAGGCCTGGCAGATATTCCGTGACGCCAGCAACATGCCGGCGATCACCAGTTCCTTCACGGCATTGGCGTTGGCGCCCGGCGCGTTGAAGACCGGAATTCCCAGCTTGCTCAGTTTTTCCACGGGGATGTTATTGACACCGGCGCCCGCGCGGCCTACTGCTTTGAGGCTCGCCGGTATTTCCATCCCATGCATTTTGTAAGAACGCAGCAGTATGGCGTCCGGATGCTGGATTTCCGATGCGATCTCGTATTTATCGCGCGGCAAACGCTCCAGGCCTTTTACCGAGATGTTATTGAGGGTCAATATCTT
>JAKEGK010000016.1 GCA_022627515.1 Gammaproteobacteria bacterium | reverse complement strand
GGTTTTACATAGCCGGGTGTCAATCTCCGGAATCCGCCCGTGATAACCTTTTCTGGATTTTATATCCTCTTTGATATTCTTGTGATCATGGCAATCAAGACACAAATCGTTCTGAAAGGACTTGCTGAAAAACTTATGGCACTGGGCGCAGTCTTTTTCAAACTTGGCATGGGCGGCGCTTAATTCGCCTGGCATGAGCGCTTGTTCCATTTTATTCATTACACCGCCTTCCTGAGCGCTGGCGGTTTTTATAAACCCTGAGCCTGACATCAATAACATACAAATAAATACACCGGATATTTTCATTATTATTAAAATTCTTAATACATATGCACAGCGATGACGTGAACAATCCCGCTGATTAACAACAGGTAGAGAAGTGGCACATGCGCATGACGCCAGAAGGCGAAAAATCTTTCATAAAGCTTGAATAGCGCGACTTTGTGCAGAATCACGAGGTAATTTCGCAGATGATATTTGATTGCGCGTTTTTGTTTGCGGATTTCCTTGTCGGTCAAACCGTTTGCCAGCGCCAGTTCTTTTAATTTGCGCAGCATCTCCTTTTTAGCGAGAAAATACACCCAGCGGCGGCGTATGCCGTAACTTATCAGTTCCCAGGTTGCCTGCAGCAACGAAGTCGAGTGCTTCAAAACGTTTTGTGTGAATTCATGAAGCCGCGGAGAATGGATGTGGCCGTTTTCATCATTCAAAAGTTTGTGGAGTTCGCCAAGTTTTGCCTTGCGCCCGCCTAATCCATAATGTGTTTTGGAATATAAAAATCGCCCAATGATGCCGCTCAACAGCACCAGCGACATGGAAACAAGGGCGACACCGCCATTCAGGGAACCGAATCGGAAAGTGGAATGGAAGTAAATCAGCAGAGGTCCCGCGAGACCCATCGCGATGTGTGCATTCAACCAGGTCTTTATTTTTATTTTGGAGCGCAGCGTGGGAGCATGCTTGAACATGCTGTAGGTCATCGCCAGCAACATGATTATTCCGCCGGTTAAACCAAGGAAATAACCCAAGCCTTCTTCCGGGATATAGTAGCGTTCATCCCAGTAAACCCGGCCGGCGGCAAATATACAGCCGAAAAACACTACCACGCCAAACGCGATGTAGAGTTCGTTGGATTTGGCGAGCTTGTCTACAGGATTTGTTTTTTTCCCGCTAACCGGAACTGGGGCGTCAGCCCGCGCCGCACTTTCTACCGCCGCGCGCTTGGCTGTTGCCCCATGATCAGGGCGGAAATCACTGCCACTGCTATCAGGCATTCCGCCGTTGTTTCCGGATTCGGCCGGCGCTGCATTCCTTTCGGCAATTGCTGATTTGAACCGCATTATCGTTATCTCAACCTCAGTAATAATCAATCCTTTAACGACTGCCACTATTGAAAATAAACCAACAGCTTCAGTAGCGGCATAAATGCGTGCAAAATAAAGCAATTTACTGCGCAATTCTTCACATTGCGCAATAATTAGCCTAATTAAGCATGCAATTTGTTAGTAAATAGCCTAGTTATTAAAAATGTGGTCAACAACTTTGTTTGCGTTTTATGAATTATTATTGTTAAAGAATATAATTATATTTTTAGTAGGCAGGATATTGAGAATTTAAAAGAAGTCCTAAAGATTGAATCCAACTTACCAGCTTGAGCGGTTAAATTCATATCTGCTGCATATATTGATATAACTTATCGAATTAATCAATCCTGGAATACCAATTTCAATTCACAAAATTTGAATAACTAATGAATATCAGGCTTAAACTATTGATTATCTGGATTGCTTTTTTAGCGCCGGAGGCATTGGCATTTGCCGCCGACTATAGCGGCGCCAGCAAGGCATATGACGCAGGTGATTACGAAACAGCTTTTAAGATCTGGCGCACAATGGCTGATGAAGGGGATCCTGTGGCGCAAAACGCCCTGGGTGATATGTACCGTCTGGGCAAGGGTGTCACACGGGATCAGGAGCGCGCGTTTGCATGGTATAACAAGAGCGCGAAACAGGGAAATGCCGATGCTCAATTTAACCTGGGCAGGCTGTACCGCACCGGTGCCGGAAGTAAAAAAAACCTGCCTCTTGCAGCCACGTGGTTTGCCAAAGCCGCAGAACAAGGGCATGCCAAAGCACAATACAATCTGGCGGTGATGTATGAAAGCGGCTTGGGTATAGAAAAAGACCTTCAAGCGGCTGCTCGTTGGTACGGGGAATCCGCGAAACACGGCAATCAATCCGCGAAATCCAGGCTGGCAAAAATTGGCAATCTTGAATCTAAAACTACTGCCGATAATAGTGACCCTTTTGATCAATTGCTGTTTGCCAGTAAAAACGGAGATGTTGCGTTAGTGACGCGTTTAATAACGAGTGATCCTGGCCTGGCCAAGCGTAAAGACCAGCAGGCAAACACTCCGTTAATGTGGTCGGCCTTCAAAGGCCACGCCGCTGTTGTAAAAGTTTTAATGCAGTATGATACGAATCTTGATCTGCGTAATCAGCAGGGTGAATCGGCGTTATTTCTGGCTTCCCGGGCAGGGCGCGCGGATGTTGTTTCCATGCTGGTCAAAGCCGGCGCCGATTCCAGGAGCGTGGACAATCTCCACAGGACGCCATTGATGGAAGCGGTGAAAAAAGGACATAAAGATGTTGTCGCGTTACTGGTCCGGCGTAACGGGATGATCAATGCCAGGGATAAAGACGGAATGACCGCGCTTATATTGGCACTGGAAAAAGGCGATAAGGGAATAGTGACTGAGTTGTTGGGTGCAGGCGCGGATGTGAATCAAGCAACCAATGACGGAGTAACACCACTCGTTTTATCCGTCAGAACCCGCAATCCTGAAATGCTCAAACTTGTATTAACCGGTGGCGCGAATCCAATGCAGCTGGACAATGGAAACCGTTCCGCGTTAATGATGGCCGCGGAAACCGGTTTTTATGCGGCGGCCGAACAGTTGCTCGGCCGTAAAGTTGACATAAATCATAAGGACGGCCGGGGCTGGACCGCGTTAATGTTAGCGGCAAAGAATAACCATGATGACGTTCTGGATTTGCTGTTGTTAAAAGGCGCTGCCGTCTATGTAAAAAATGCGGATGGCGACACGGCCTTGATGTTAGCCGCGGCGAATGGCAGTTCCAAAACGGTCAAGCGTTTGATAAAAGCCAAAGCCAATCCGGACGATAAAAATTATCAGGGCTGGACTGCATTGATGTTTGCGTCAGCAAAGGGGGGTGCAGCGGTCGTTGGGGAATTAATAACAGCGGGCGCCGATGTCAATGTACGTAACAATGTTCAGGAATCCGCGTTAATGTTTGCCTCTGAACGGGGTTATCTTGAAATTGTAAAACTCCTGATCCGCAGTAACGCCAATATAGATGCCCGCAACCGGTCGGGACATAATGCCTTATCGTTGGCGCAATCCAATGGCCACCAGAAGTTGGCAAGCTACCTGAAATCCAAAGGCGCAACGGCGGTTAATATTGATCGCGGTCCAAAGTTAAAACTGGCCAAAACCGCGAAAGGGGAAAGTCAGTCCCTGTATGATGGCTGGACTCCACTAATGATTGCATCGTGGGAGGGGCATGATGCCGCAGTAGACAAGCATTTGGCGGCGGGCGCCAGAGTAGATGAGCAGGACAAGGATGGTTATACCGCTTTGATGCTGGCGGCGTGGAAAGGGCATGCATCAGTAGCGCGAAAATTGCTGAATCACAAAGCCGATATTCATCAGGTTAACAAATCCAAAGATACCGCGTTGCATATTGCGGCACAGGAAGGCCAGGAACAATTTGTGAAATGGCTGCTTGATAACGGAGCGGATGCAACGAAAAGAAATGGTGAAGGTCGCGCGGCGCTGCTGTTAAGTGTTCAAAAAGGGCACGCGGATATCTGCCGTTTACTGATTCGGGGCTCGGATATTAACGCGAAAGATAACAATGGAGAGACGGCGTTAAGTGTAGCGGTGTCCGGCATGCGGCAGGATATTGCCATGCAATTGATAGAAGCCGGCGCGGACGTGCAGTGGGTGGATAAATCCGGACACAGCATTTTGTGGCTGGCTTCTCACAATGGCTTGTCCCGGATTGTTCCTTTAATCCTCGAACGTAAAGGCGGCGTGGATCAACAGGACAAGGACGGCCTGACGCCACTTATGGCGGCAGCCCGGGAGGGGCATGTTAAGATTGTGGAAATACTGTTGAAAGCCGGAGCGGACACTAAGCGCGTTAGTAAAGCCGGCAATAACATATTGCATATCGCCGCAGGGGGAGGTCACGCGCAGACTGTAAAAACATTGCTGGACTCCGGCATGGATGTAAATGCGGAAAACAATATAAGAATGACGCCTTTGATGCTGGCTGCCGCGTCCGGCAATAAGGATTGTGTCAGGGTACTGCTGGAGCATGGCGCGGATGTTGAAATAAAAAATAAAATGCGCGAGACAGCGGCTTCAATAGCGCAGGCAAAAGGATTCACCGACATTCAGAAAATGCTGGAAGCAGCGAAAAACCAGCAGGGATTATTTAAAATTTTCTAAGCGCAGAAATGCCGGGAGAAGAACAGTCACTTTTGGAGCGAACAGCCTAGATGTCACTCCACATGCGGATTAAATTGACATAGGCATGATCAACCTGTTTGGTGGTGACTGAATCCGGCTGTTCAGTCATCAACGTATTGCGTGCCAGACTTAGTTCATAGAGTAATTCGCGTCTGGCCGGATCACGCACCATGCTTTGTATCCAGGTCACGGCAACCAGCCGCTCGCCCCGGGTTACTTCATTGACCCGGTGAATGCTGGACGCCGGATAGATTACGGCGTCCCCCGCTTTCAATTTCACCCGTTGCTCACCAAATGCCGTGCTAATGACAAGTTCGCCGCCATCATATTGATCCGGCGAGTTGAGAAACACAGTAACCGCAACATCGGTTCGGAAATGCGCGCCGGCGGATCCCATGACCGGATCGTCAATATGATCGCCATAGGACATGCCCGGCGTGTAACGCGCGATAACAGGTTGCGCGACCTGAAGCGGCAAAACGGCATCACGGAATGCCGCGTTATTGGCGAGCGCGCTCATGATGAGATGATCAAGATATTCCGCCTGCTGGCGGTTTGTCTGTACTTCTTCATTGTGTTTTACACGTTGCGCCATGATGCCCGCGGTTTTCCGGCCATCGACAAAGCTGGTTTTTGACAACAGCGCACGGATGTTTTCCAGTTTGGCCTGATCAATGACTGCGGGGATTTGGATTAACATATTTATTCCTGTTAACGTCGTCAGGCAAATACAACCCACGTGGTGGCAATATATTTCACGCCTTTTTCCAAAGTAACGCCTCTGTGTTCATGCGTCCAGAAAGGCGGGAACAGCAGCATTTTACCTTCCACTGGCTTGATTTTGATATTTTGATAGGAAAATTCGGTTTCGCCCCCGGGTCCTTCCACATTGTTAAGATACCAGACCACAACGAGTTGCCGGTCCGCAAAATCGTGGCTGCCGCCGTCGATGTGCCAATGGTAGAACTGACCGGCTTCGGTGCGTTGCACGTTATATCCCACGTCTTTAAAGGGGCCGTGAAAAAAGGGAAATTTTTCACGCATTACTTTTACTGCAAGCGCGGTGGAGCGGAAAAATATCTGGTCGATGTCTTGCCAGTTATCATTGCCGCTCACCACGAGGTCCGTGGATTGCTTGATCGAAAATTCCTGTTCCGCGCCTTGACCGACGCGTCCGCGATATTGATGTTCTGGATTGGCCTCAAAACGGTTAATAACTTCGCGGCAAATATCCGGCGTCAGCGCATTCTCAATCTCAAAGATAAAACTCATCGGTTTTACTTCTTTCAATTGGTAGGGAGGCACCTGGGTGTTGATCGGTTTATTCATGAATTGCCGCTAAGTCTTTGATTTATTGTCATCGTTTTCATACGTTAACTTACCATAATTAGAACTGGCTATAATTGCACGCTGTTATATAATCAAAAAGCTTTATGTTTCAGGATATACCAGCCCGTTGCAATATGGTGCTGATGCTGTAATATAAGCATACCCTAATTTTCTGTTATAGCGTCTACTTTGTATCTTTTAAAACACAAACATTCAATAACTTCAAAAACCAGATCCACGGGAGTTGATTGGCCATGAACAGTGAGTATTACGAATCCATCGATAAAATGGAAAAAGCAAAGGTATCACGTGAATATATAGTTGGCTGGGCCAGTGGCTACTTACAAAATCCAATGCGTGAAGAACAGCGTGTAACTGAAGCCTACGAAGCAGGTTACAACGACGGGGCGGAAAAAAATTCCGATAACTATAAAAACTGGATTGAAAAATAAAATTTTATTTCCAGCCGGTTTAATCTCGCGATTCTTTTTTTGCCAGTTTCCGCCAATTAAAGAATAATCCAGTGCAGTTGCAGGGAAGCAATGATTGTTTCCCTGCTTCCGCTTTTAACAACGATTTACTACCGGCTGTTTTGTTCCGCCAGTTTATACCAGCGTTTTGCTTCGACTTCGTTCTTTTCCACACCCTGGCCGTTTTCGTAAATCATTCCCAGTGTCATTTGAGAACCTATCAGACCTTGTGCGGCGGCTTTTTTAAACCATTCAACTGCTTCTGCCGCATTCTTTTCCACGCACTCTCCATATAAGTACATTATGCCCATTGCATGCTGCGCGTAGGCGTGCCCTTGTTCGGCGGATGCGCGCATATATTTCAGCGCATATTCATCATTTTGCACACGTCCGAGGCCATTCTGGTACATCATACCCATCCGGTATTGCGCTTCCGGATTGCCTTCATCGGCCAGTGGAGACAGCAAACGCATGGCGCGCGTAAAGTCTTTGGCTTCGAAGGCGCTGATGCCACTGCTTAAATCAAAGTCGGTATCGCTCATTTTTTCGTACTCCGGTTTGTAGCGTCTTGCAGTTTATAAATTCAGAATGGGTTCGAAATGTTCGGCGATCACCGCCTGGTCTCTAGTATAGATTTGCCGGATGTTTTCCGCGATTTCCGTCCATTTGTTTTTTCCCGATACACAAAGTTTTTCCAGAACAGTTGGATTGTGGCTGGTAATCCACTGGTTATATGCCGTAACTGCTTCCGGAAAAATTTCCCTGCGCATGCCGGTGAAATTCGCAAAATAGAAATGGATGGCGGGTAAATTTTCGGTTTCCAGCAATCCCGGCAGGGTGGATATTGTATCGGCTAAATGATCTTTAATGGCGCGCAGTTTTAATTCCAGGCCGGAATGCGGCAGCCGGCTGATAATTTCCAGCCATTCCGGTCCGACTATTACCGAAGCTTTGGCTTCCCCGATTTCATGGAGAATGGCGCTGTGCGATTCGTTAGTGACCATCGCGTCCAGCGTTTGTTCCATATCTGTTCTGGCAAGGTTATAAAATTTCAGCGCCCTCGCCATCGGGGTATCCGGATCGCTTTTCCAGCGCCATTCCTCGATTTTTTCCCAGATAAAGCGGCGCAATGATTCCTTGCGGATAAAAATAGTGTTGTCAGTAATCAAAGCCGGCGGCGCTACGAGATCGCGGGCGAGTTCCTTGCTGGCAATATAAACCTGCAGACCTTCGATGACTTGTTGCTCTTCAAGTTCGCCAATAAAAAAATGCGGTTTACCGAATATGCCATATCCACCACTATAGACATAGCCTTCAGGATTCAAGAGTTGGTTAATCCTGGATGACTCGAAGGGATCGATTTCCTGGCTTTCGATAAGCAGGGGTTCAAGTTCCCGGTTTTCAAAAGCGGACCATTCACACTCACGTTGTGACAGCCAATCGCCCACATCCGACTTGGTGAGGGGTTGTGACAAGGGGATTTTCTTCTCCCAGCGGTAATATTCGCGCATCTTAAGTAAAAACACACACAAGCTGTAATTTCCCGCAAATTTTGCATCGGAAATATGACAGTTGGTCTGAACTGATTTTGCAAGATTTTCGATGTCAATCATGGTCTTTGATAATAGGTTACATTTTTAAATATTAGTGTATACCCACAGGCGGCATTCTCAATCATAAATATTTTATGGGTAATGAAAAAAAAGCGCATGCAACCGATGCGTGAAAATTTATGTTACGCAAAGCAATGGCAGTTGTGGAAAATTAATAGTGTGTTCATGGCAGTATGGCAAGTGGTTTGCCGGAAGGATGGGCTTGCGTTGTTTGTCGAGCCGGAGGCAGGAAATTCTTTCACAAACAATCCGAGCAATTCAATTTTAGAATGCGCCGGTCCGATCAGTATTATCCTATAGCCACGCAATTCACCTTGCAGGTTTTAATGGATATAGCGCTTAATTTGCCTGTTATGGAACTATCCACCGCGAAGGCGGAATTGAATTTGTATCGGGCGCTTTCAATGGTCCGGTAATGAAACCGCCTTTTGACGCAAACTTTTGCCCTGGCCCCAGTGTGAATTCCGGATAGACTGAATGGAAAACCGGTCTTTCGAGTATGTGCTCGATCCGCTCAATCAGATAATCACGCGTCAGGTTTGCACGCAGGCCTTTGATTGCACTGCTGACGACCAACGCTGTGAAATAAGCGTTGGCGGCAGCCTGCTTGCCAAACAAATCCTTGTCTGAAAAATCAATGTCACGGGAAGCAGCCCAGATAGCAAAGCGGCGCAAGTGCGCGTCAAGGTTTTTTGCCGGCACAAACCGCGATAAAACATAAGTCTTGTCCAGTGCGCTTTTCGGCAATAAGTCTGTTGGGGATTTTAGGTATGTGCTGGAAACATAAATGGCCCTGATTTGCGGATTGCCATCCAGTTGCTGGTTTATATTTTTAATGTCCACTTCTTCCAGCCATAATACCAGTGTATTCACATTCTTATGGCGTATTTTGTCGCGCAGAGCAGTATTGTTCAAAGCGGTGTTGTCATCCAGAGCCAGGTTGATGGTCCTGACTTTCTTGCTATTGACGAATTGCCGGGATAAAGAAATCGCAGCGGCGTTACTTTTTTCGTTCATGCGGTAAAGCTGCAATAGTGTTACCTGCTTCCGGTTTGCAGTTTCGATATGTGACGCGATAGCGCGGGCTTCCAGGTCCATACCGCCGGAAAAGTATAGGGAGTAGTGGTGTTCAACTGATTGACCTGGCAAATCCGTTGTAGGAAACAGGCAGGGAATTGCATTCTTTTCACAGAAGTCGTGGATGGGTTGCCACAATCCGTTGCCAATACCATTGACCAGGGCAAAAACCGGCTGTTCCTGATAATACTTTAGAAGTTGTGAATGCCAGGTCTGCGCGGCGCCTGCCAGATTCCAGGTATGCAATTCCAATCCCCTGAACGAATTATATTGCCATGCCTTGTGCCAGGGCGGATTCTCAGCGCGCTGTTTTTCACGCCGGGTTTGCGCGTTGTAAGCATGGAAGAAAGAGCGGAGTGTTTTTTCTGCCGCGGCTTTTTGCGTGGGCGAGGCGTCTGGGGTAAAAACCGCCGCAAAATGAATCGTTGTTTCACTAATTCCCGGCGCACTGGCCGTTGACAGGGTATTCAAATATTGAATGAGCAATTTCAAGTCCGCTTTATCGAACGCATAACGCGGCATTAACGGGTCCATGGTTCTTCCCGCTGCATCCTTGCCGTTATTTATTGCCTGGAGTAATGATTCTTCCGTGTATGCCGGCCGGGCGCCTTCACCCGACAAGCGTATTCCCGCCAGTTCCCGGTCAGAGCGGGTGCGGGGCTGAAACAGGATTTCCCCGGTAATAGGCGGCGCACGGTTTTTGCCTTCGCTGGCGCCAAGGCCGCTTCGGCGATGACAACTGACGCAGGTTAGCTGGGTGCCAATGATGGTGACGTCACCCGCGCCTTTTGCCCTTAACGGTTGCCCATCGGGCAGTAGTCCTTCACGGTATATTCGTTTGCCAATCTCTGCGTCAGAAAGAATCGGGGAGTATGTTTGTTTTTTATCCGCATACGTCGGTGAAAAGTACACCAGCAATGAAGAGAGGCAAAATATTGTCACCCAATTTGTCATCTGATCCGCCAGGCGCAAGTTACAGGCATCAAGAGGTCACTCCTGAAAAACCTGCTATATTTATAACAAATAAAGCAAGCGCTATTTGCCAGAAACTTTGACGTATTCATTAATAATATCCGTGGCGCTTGCAAAGCCATCGATTCTTATCCATTCCCGGGTTTTTGTTTTTATGAATGTCTGCGGGACGTGGTTCATTTTATTGCCACGATAAGCGCCGAAGGCTTTTTGCAGGGCGACAATGCTTGCTTTGTCGCCTGTAAAGAACCGCCAGTTAGGGCCTGCTCCAAACTTTTGCGCGTATTCCTTTAACCGCGCGGGTGTGTCCTGTTCCGGATCAATGGAAATGGAAATCAAAGGCACTGAAAGATTTGCTGACACAAGCTGTTCCTGCACCTGTGAGAAAGTTGCGGTCAACACGGGACAGATGGCTGTGCAGGTTGTAAATATGAAATTCAGGATCACGGGTTCCTGGTTAACCAGGCTGACAAAGCCGGTGCGTATTTCGCTCATGCTGGTAAGGTAGATATCAGGCAAGGAATACGTCGCCCGCGATACCTGGAAAACATCTTTACTCTTTACCTGGTGGTTGTAATGCTCATGTTCTTTATGAATGTTAGTATGACTGGTATTGAGCATATTGCCGTTATGACGATCCTGACCCGCGTAACCGTAATTATTGAAGGTGCAAGCAACGAAACAAGACGAAAGGACGAGCTGAGACAGAACGAGATAGTTATTATTTGGTAGCAGTTTATTTGTGGTCATATTTTTCACCTTACAAAGCTGCGAGGATAACAATGTCTCTCGAAACGGTGGATCTTGACAATAACGATGTTAGCACAAACCCCAATTCATCAGCGCAGATTTATTTGCGGAAGATAGCAGAGTTTTCTCATCCGCCAGATCACCCGGAAAATAAAACTATCATCAATAAAGCAATCGATTTCATTCAGGAAATTACACAGGCCGACTATATCATTGTCAGTAGTCTGGTAAACAACGGAAGTCAATGTGTTGTTCACGGCAGTTTTGGCCTGGATAATTTCCGAGAAAGCCTCAACGACCGTCACGCCAATATTGTCAAGGAATTCACGAGTGACCGAATCATTTTTAACGCTAAAGAATTCCACTTTCAGCAGCTGGCATCGTGTTTCCTGCCGGAATCCGCAATAAAATCGGGCATCAGTGTTCCCATCAGGGCGGATGGCGCGCCGTGCGGGTGCCTGCTGATTTTCAGCAAAAATGACCAAACCTACTCACCATCCAAAATTACCTTGCTGGAACATGTTGCACACCTGATCTCCCGCTATTTGCAACAAAAACTGTTCTATCCGTTTACAGGGCAAACGGCACATAAAGTGGTGGAAGCAAAACCGGAATGGGAGAATGTAATCGATGCATTGCCGCAATTGGTGGTTGTGATAAACACACTGGGTAAAATTGTGCGGATAAATCAGGCTATTGAGCATTGGGGATTGGGGGCTGCAAGTTCGCAGAAAGACAAGGACGTTATTAATCTGTTGACTTTATTGTGTCCTGCGCCCGATACGGTATCCCGATGGAATAAAAGCTGGGAGGAGTTGCGCCATCGGCATATGATTGAATGGGAATTCGAAAACCACATCAGCGGCATGTCACTGCGTTTTTTATTGCGCCATCTGCATAACAACGGACAACATGGGCCGGATAATCCGCAACAACACTATGGCTACGCTGCGCTGATTGTGGATAATATTACTGAATTGGCGCAATTGAGAAAGCAGCAATTGTTGTATGCGGAAAGTCTCAAGCAGCAATTGTGCGGGAAGATTCAGCAATTGGTGGAGCTAAACGTCAGGTTGGCCGAGGAGCTCACGCAGCACAAGCGTGCCCGGAAGGCGTTGAAACTATCTGAATCCCGGTACACGCATCTGCTGGAAAATACACTGGTAGGAATATGCGTGCTCGATAAGGGCAAAATTGAATATTGCAATCAGATGTTCGCCGAGATAATCGGGATGGAAGTAAAAAAAATCCACGGAAAACAATTGTTGCGGCTGGTGGATCCGGAATACCGCGCGCTGTTGTTTAAGCAATTGAACAGCATCATGTCAGCGCAGGCGGATAAATATCTGGGAATAATAAAAGCAATAAATGGCAATAACAAGGAACGTTGGGTCAAAATAAAACTAAACTATCTCAGCGCGGAAGAACCGGAAAAAATACTGGTAAATATTTTTGACGTTACGGCGCAAAAGGAAATCGAAATCTCGTTGCGCGAATCGGAGCGCCGTCTGCGCACTTTATACCGCCGTCTCATCAACGCCCAGGAAAATGAGCGGAAACGTGTAGCCTCGGAGTTGCATGATGGATTGGGGCAGATGCTGAGTTCAATAAAATACCGGGTTGAAAATACCATCAAGCGCCTCGATGGCGAACAATATCCGGCGGCGTCCGGTATCCGGCTGGATTTGCAAACCGTGGTGGTTGAAATTAAACGCGTCGTCGAGGAAACCCGCTGCATGGCCATGGATCTGCGGCCGCCGATTCTCGATGATCTTGGTATTATCATGACGATAAACTGGTTTTGCAGACAGTTTCAGCAGACATTCAAAAATATGAAAATACGCCAGGAAATATCCGTTAAAGAGAATGACATCGATGAAAAATTAAAGTTAGTGATCTATCGCATCATGCAGGAGTCATTCAATAATGTGATAAAACACTCGGGGGCAACGAATCTTGTAATGAAATTATATAAAAGCAACCATTCACTGCATCTAAAAATTGAAGACGATGGTCAGGGTTTCACAATTGAAGATCGGAATAACAGGGTCAATACAGGATCAGGATTGAACAGTATGCGCGAGCGCGCGGAATTAACGGGTGGTTTCCTGCATATTGATATAAACAAACCGGCTGGAACGAGAATTAATGTTATCTGGCCGATGGCGAAATAAATAGTAATAAATTTATTCCGGTCAAGTGAACAGAATTGTTTTTAGAACTTATCTCAAACTTGACAAGTTATCGATTGCGGTGACGCACTTCAAAATCGTCGGCGGCACTACCGGATGGACGGGTCCATATATGCAGGAGGTGCGAGCACAAGGACGTGCGAGGTAGACTTCATCTGGAACCGGACGCCGAGAGTAACGCAGGAGCAGTTACCGAGGGATGCCGCCGCCGAGCATTCTCCTGGAAACAAGAACGGATGGCCGCTCTCGGGATCCTCGACAAACGCTCCTGCATTGTTCTACTTTCGCCCATCCATGGGCTCGTGCCTCCCGCGGCACTTGTGCGTCCATGCACTGCGTATTTACAGAGTGTTTTAAAACACACCACCGGAGCCAATAACCAGGCCGTCGCGGTTCCTTTTGCTGAATTGTAATTTTGCGACAGATCTGGTTGTTGTTAAGAGTTATCAATAATGCCGTTATTGATGGCGTAAATAGTCAGGCTGCTGACATCGTGAAGGTCAAGTTTGCGCATGAGATTGCCGCGATGTTTCTCGACAGTTTTTGGGCTGATAGAAAGATAGTCCGCAATAGCCTTGTTCCGGTAACCTTCCGCAATCAATTTTAAAACCTGCTGCTCGCGTGGCGTGAGAGAATCCCATGTGGGCAGTGATGCGTATTTATTCCTTTCGCCGAGGAATCCCGAGACAACACTGTTGCAAATGTTGGGGCTTAGATAGAAGTTTTTATTGGATACCTGGTGAATTGCTGTTAGTAACTCCTGTTCTGAATCATCCTTGAGTACATAACCGTTCGCGCCCGCTGCCAGCGCTGCCCGGATATATTCTTCTGCTTTGTGTACTGTGAGCACTATGATGCCAATGGCGGGAAAGCGGCGCCGAATCTGACGTATGCCCTCAGTGCCGCTGGTTTTTGGCATCGACAGGTCGGACAGTATCAAATCCGGCTTCAAGTTGATTGCTGCCTGCAGGGCGCTCAGGCCGTCTTCTGCCTCGCCGACAACTTCAATATCCGGTTCTGAATCCAGCAACGCTTTTATGCCCGCTCTGAAAATGGCGTGGTCATCCACGATGACTATGCGGTGTTGCGCCGGACTCATGGTTACAATCTTCTCCTTGACTGAAAATAACAACCATACCGTGACAACTTTATTACACATTATAGGATAGTTAACACAGCGATAACATAGCCGCACTAAACAAAACTTGCATAGCGCATTGCAGCACAAAAAACTTCATTTGCCGCAAATCAGGCTAGACCTTATTTGAAGGTAGGTAAATACCCCATATCAAATAGCTTTTATTCCCCAGTTCATATTTTGGCAGGCAAGACTAGATTTTATAGCAGGCTGATCAACCTGTCCCTGTATATGGTTAGAGTGCCGGGTAAGCAACAGGGGAGCGTGCGGAAAACCAATATTGCATGGAAGCGCCAATGTTGGTTCGAGACTGGTGTGCAGTGAAAGCGGTGTAAATCAATTTGGCTGGAAACAAATGACCGGGGGAGGTGCCATAGTGAACGGTAACGGCAAATATATTTATGAAAAATGGGTGCGGTACCCCATTCAACAGTTTGCGTTGTTGCTGGCAGTAATGCTGGCGCCCTTGTATTCCTTAAATTCATTCGCGCAAGTGCCGGTGATAACGGTGGAAGGTTCCACCGCAACCAATACCACCGAAGCAGTCGCCGCTTACCGCTGGCTGATCGAAGAAGATGCCATGCATCACATTGAACCGGGGGTTACCTGCCGGGATAGCACGCAACTTTCTGAATGTTTATCGGTGGATTTTCACCGCAGTTATATGCCGGTCGTCGCGGAAGGTAACTCCGGTGATCCGCTGCCGGATCTTGATGAAACAAAGCGTTACCATGTAACCATACTACCCAATGCGGAATATACCCTCGGTGGCGCGCAAATTGCCCCGGGGCAGGTGAATGTGACGGTGCGCGTCAACCAGCAGCCCATTCCCACCGCCCAAATACGCGTCTTTGTCTTTCATGATAACGCGCCTATAGACAACGAACCTGATCAGCCGCAAGAAGTGGGACTTGCCGGATTCAGCCTGTTGCTGGAGGATGCCGGCGGCCGTTACGGGGATTCAGGACAGGTAATCAGAACTGATGCTTACGGCAATCCGCTCGGCACCACCTACAATCCCGATGGTTCTGTGTTGACACCGGGTGACGGCACGATTACCACCGACGCCAATGGTTACGCGGTAATTAAAAATATTGCGCCGGGCAAGTACGGCATCATCGCGGCGCCACCGCCTGCCGACCCGAATTGGATTCAAACCAGCACCATTGAAGGCAAGAAAGTGGTCGACGCCTGGGTAAAGGCCAACGAACCGGCTTATTTTGCGGAGTTTGGCCCGCCGGGCCCGCACGTGTTTATCGGCTTTGTCAAACAATTCAGCGATGCCTCCGCGCTGAGCGGTGGCGCCACAATCAGCGGCCAGATCAGAAGTATTCATAATTCCCGCCCGCCCGATTTTACATTTTTCACCGGCGCGCCGGTTCCCGGCTGCTGGGTGGGATTGAACGAAATGATCGGCGGCGTCGCCGGTCGGGGTTTATTTGCAGGCCCTTGCAACGGCGACAGCACCTTCAGCATTCCCAATGTACCAGCCGGCAGTTACTCGCTTTCCATCTGGGATGAAAATCTCGACTACATATTTGCGCAACTGGCGGTAACCGTTGATGCCGTTAACGGTGTGCCGCAGAATGTCGATCTGCTGGATGTGCCGGTTTTCGCCTGGTTCCATCGTTTAGAGCAGTACGTCTTTAATGACGTGAACGAAAACGGCGTGTGGGACGAAGGCGAAACCGGAATGCCGGAAGTTGGAACCGCGATCCGCTGGCGGGACGGTACGATTTACCAGGAATTTCCCACCGACACGACTGGTACCGCGCCTTACGACGAAGTGTTCCCGTTTTTCAGCTGGCTGGTTGCGGAAGTGGCTTTTGACCGTTTCAAGGCAACCGGTGTCACTGTGCGTGTCGATGACGGCGGTCCCTTGGCGGACGGCGAGGTACAGAATCCTCAACCACAATCGGAAAATGCCGGAGCAGGGTATCGCGTGGAAACCGGGCCGGTGCTGACCCAGGCGTTCCAGGGATTCCTCGGACAAACCAATATTCTGGAATGGGGTAAAACGTTTTATCTGCCGGGCGAAAACGGCGGCATTTCCGGTATTGTGTATTACGCGGTGACTCGTGCTGAAGATGATCCGCAATACGCGGCGCCTGAACTTTGGGAACCCGGCATTCCGCGCATACAAGTGGCGCTGTACGAAGATTTTAATAACGATGGCGTTATCGATGATCAAAACGGTAACGGTGCAGCCGACGTTGCGGACGTAGATAACCATCCTTTTGGAAATTTTCCAGGTGCGGAGGATTTTGACTATAACCTCAATGGAATTAACGACCCGGGCGACGCGATCCAGGTAACCACCACCGACAGTTGGGATGATAATTTACCTGCGGGTTGCCAGGGCGATCCCTTCGTGGTGGACGGCACGCCCATTGATTGTTATGACGGCCTGCGGAATTTTAACCAGGTGCGCGCAGGTGTATTCGATGGTGGATATGCATTTAGCGACATTCCTGTTGGCGCCTACATCGTTGGCGCCGGTGATCATCCGGCTTACAGAACGGTGAAGGAAGAAGATCGTAATGTGGATTTTGGCGATACTTTCGATCCTGTGCCCAATCTGCTGCCGCCGGTGTGTGTCGGTCAAAGTGATCCGCCCCATGTTGTTCCGGATACATTTAGCCTGTTTGATAACGGTGAAGCGCCTTATCGCGCGGGTGAGATAACCCCGCTCTGTAACCTCAAACAGATAATCCTGTCCGACGGCAGGAATGCTGCCGCCGATTTCTTTTTATTTACCTACGTGCCAATTGCGGCGCACGTTGTTGGATTTATTCTTGATGATGTGTCCAATGAGTTTGATTTTAACTCACCACAGTTCGGCGAAAAATATTCGCCACCCTACATGCCGGTTTCCATACGTGACTGGAAGGGACATGAAATTGGCCGTACCTATTCCGACCGGTGGGGCCGGTTTAACGTGTTACTGCCTTCAACCTATACCGCCAACCTGCCAACTTCCAGTGGCATGTCTCCCGGCATGATTACGACCTGTATGAATGATCCGGGTCCGATTCCGGATGGCGCCGGCGGATTTGTTACCGATCCCTATTTCCAGCGTCAGTACAGCCAGTTCTGTTACACGTTTCAATATATGCCGGGCGCCACCACATATCTCGATACACCGGTCTTGCCAGTGGCGGCTTTCGCCGGACCGGATCAGTTCGCGCTGGATTGTGAATATCCCAGCGGCACACCAGTCATCTGGTCTGCCACAAGCGCCGGTTTTGCCGGCCCCTACGTGGCGGCAGCGGGAGATATCCTGACAATTACTTCCGTTGGAACTGTGCCGGTACCCAATCCGTATTATGGCGCGCCAGGCGAACCGCAATCCATCGAGCGCGATTTTGGTTTTGGCGGCACCGAAGGCACTGTCAGTTTTAATGGTGTCCCGGTGGATCCGG
>JAKEGK010000015.1 GCA_022627515.1 Gammaproteobacteria bacterium | reverse complement strand
TGGTATAACCCACAGCTTGCGCCGCTTTTATCGCGAGAGTGCCGACCAGCCGCCGTTGCTCATCGCTCAGTTGAGGGGATGGCGCAATTTCCACCAGCTTTTGGTGGCGCCGCTGGATCGAACAATCGCGCTCAAACAGGTGCACGGTATTGCCGTGAGTATCCGCCAGAATCTGCGCTTCAATATGGCGTGGATTATCGACGTATTTTTCAATAAAGATGTCAGTACTGCCAAATGCCTTGCTGGCTTCCGAGATTACCCGCTCATACAGCTTGGGGAGGTCTTTGGCGCTCTCGCAGCGCCGTATGCCACGCCCGCCGCCGCCCGCAGTCGCTTTGAGCATGACGGGATAACCGATTTTTTCCGCGATCTGCAGGGCTTCTTCCGCGTTATTGACATTGCCTTCGCTACCCGGCACCACGGGTACGCCCGCAGCGATCATGGCATTGCGGGCCTCGATCTTGTTACCCATCCGGTGGATTACCATTGGATCAGGCCCAATAAACTTAATGCCGCGTTTGGCGCAAATTTCCGCCAGTAATGGATTCTCCGAGAGAAATCCGTATCCGGGGTGCAACGCGTCACAGTGGGTTGCCACTGCGAGGTTTACAATGCGATGGGCATTGAGATAACCCGAGACGGAATCCGGCCCCAGGCTAAAGGCCTGATCGGCTTTTTTGATATGCAGGGAATAACGGTCAGCGTCGGTATAGACTGCCACCGATTTGATATCGAGTTCCGCGCAGGCGCGCACAATGCGCACCGCGATTTCTCCCCGATTGGCGATAAGGACTTTTTTGATCAATGGTTAACCTGATGGGAAAAGTTATATTCTGTTTCGACTATTACGGTAACTTTCTTTAGGTGTCAAGCCGTATTAAAGTAAAGCATAACACTGTAAGTCTCTGGTGCAAAAGCATTTCCAAACAGATATTTTGACATCAATGGTAATTACTTATACTATTGCGCGTTTATGTCGCAGCGGCTGCCTGATTTTATAGAGCCTTATCGCCTGGCGGAAACCCAACGCATTCTGACGGGCGCATTGCCTGTCAAGCGAATGAAGCGCCTGGCGCCGATGTTGGCGGGTGATACTGGCGAAGTGTACATCAACCTGGTTTTTGGCGTTGATGAAACCGGGCAGGCCTATGCAACCGGTGAAGTGCATACATGTGTCGTTATGCAATGTCAGCGCTGTATGGAAACGATGCAGGTCAGCATTAACACCAAAGTATCGCTGGCTTTCGTCAAAATGGAAAACCAGGCGCAGAATTTGCCTTCACACTACGAGCCCTTCATCGTAGACGAAGAAGCGTCACTATCAGATTTAGTGGAAGATGAAATTATACTGGCATTGCCAGCGGTTCCGCTGCATGAACCGGATCAATGCTCAGTGAAGGATCAGTACCGCAGCAGCACGCCAGTTTCCGCTGATGTGGAGCCGGCGGGTGCAACGCAACGGCAAAACCCGTTTGCAATACTCGAAACATTGCGCAAAAAGAAATGACTGACGTCTCTGGTCAGGCGGATTCTGAAATCGGTGGTTCATAAGGTTAAAGTTCGATATCTAGTATAATTAGTGTTAGTTAAAAGCGAGGAAATAATTATGGCAGTACAGCAAAACAGAAAGTCACCTTCATGCCGTGGAATGCGCCGTTCGCATGATGGATTAAGGGCGCCGGCATTATCCGTTGAACCAACCACGGGTGAAACACACCTCCGTCATCATATCAGCCCGGATGGGTATTATCGTGGCCGTAAGGTTATTGCCAGTAAAGATGAAGAATAACCAGAAGTTGATTTCTATAAAATCCTGCGCGCCGGGTCTGATATCCCGGCGTTTTTACTATTAACCGGTTTTCGAATCTTTGTATCCAGTACTATTTATTCCGAAGAACGTTGTTGCCTGCAACGCTGATTAAGTGTGCCCCCATTTATTATGGAAAAACCAATCATAATTGCGCTTGATGCCATGGGTGGTGATCACGGTCCGCATGTTACCGTGCCTGCGGCATTAGCGGCGTTAAAAGAAGATCCCGAAATAAACATTATTTTAGTTGGCGATCAGGACATCATTGCCCAGGAATTAGTTAACGCCAATGCCACAGCCGGCGACCGCATCGTTATTCAGCATGCTTCACAAAAAGTCGAGATGCATGACCTGCCGTCATTTGCGTTGCGCAATAAAAAAGATTCCTCCATGCGCGTTGCCATAAATCTGGTGAAGGACGGCACGGCCCACGCCTGTGTCAGCGCCGGGAACACAGGCGCACTGATGGCGACGGGAAGGTTTGTCCTGAAAATGATAAGCGGTGTGGACAGGCCGGCGATTGTGGTGACTCTGCCAACTATCAAGGGGCATACTCACGTGCTGGATATGGGCGCGAATGTCGATACCAGCGCCGAAAATCTGCTGGAATTCGCCGTGATGGGTTCGGTGTTGGTCAATGCGGTGGAAAACATACCTTCCCCAACAGTCGGACTTCTGAATATCGGAGAGGAAGAGATAAAGGGTAACGAGCGTGTAAAGGAAGCGGCGCGGTTACTGGAAAACAGCGGCCTGAATTATATCGGTTTTGTTGAAGGCGACGATATTTATAAGGGGACGGCGGATGTCATCGTGTGCGATGGTTTTGTCGGTAACGTGGCGCTTAAGACCACTGAAGGTGTCGCGCAATTGATCCGGCATTACATGACGCAGGAATTCAAGCGCAACATATTTACCAAACTGGCGGGTATTGTGGCGTTGCCGGTGCTTAAGTCGTTCCGCAGAAAAATTGATCCCCGGCGCTATAACGGCGCCAGCCTGCTAGGTTTGCAGGGTATTGTGATAAAAAGTCATGGCGGCGCGGATCAGCTTGGCCTGACGTGCGCAATACGGGAAGCCAGGCTCGAGGTACAGAAAAACGTGCCACAAAAAATTCGTCAACAGCTGGAAAGCTATCTGGCAGAGAGGCAAGCCGTTTGATTTATTCGAGGATTGCCGGCACCGGCGGGTATTTGCCGGAAAAAGTATTGACCAACCACGATCTGGAAAAAATGGTTGATACCTCGGATGCGTGGATAACCGAGAGAACAGGAATCAAGAAACGTCATATCGCCGGGGATAATGAAACCACCTGCGACCTCGCGGAAAAATCCGCGCGTCTTGCAATCGAAGCGGCGGGTATTGAAACCGGAGATATTGATCTGATCATTGTCGCAACGACCACGCCTGACCAGGTTTTTCCCAGCACCGCCTGTTTATTGCAGGCGCGTTTGGACATACACGGTTGTCCGGCATTTGATATTCAGGCCGTCTGCACGGGATTTGTATACGCCATGGCGGTAGCTGACCAGTTTATCCGGGGAGGTATTTCCAAAACTGCGTTGGTGGTGGGCTCTGAAACCATGTCACGTATCGTGGACTGGAAGGATCGCAGCACCTGTGTGTTGTTCGGTGATGGCGCGGGCGCGGTCATTCTGCAGGCCAGTAACGAACCTGGCATCATGTCATCCCATTTACATGCCGATGGCAGCTATGAACAATTGCTCACTGTTCCCTATGGCATATCCAACGGCTATGACCGTGTCAAAGAGGGTAGCGCCTACATCAGTATGCAAGGCAATGAGGTTTTTAAAATTGCGGTGAAAACCCTGGGGAGAATTGTCGATGAAACACTGGCTGCCAACAGTCTGCAAAAGTCCGATATCAACTGGCTGGTGCCGCATCAGGCGAATATACGTATCATTGCGGCAACGGCCAAGAAACTGAAAATGTCCATGGACCAGGTGGTGGTTACCGTAGAGGAGCATGGCAACACGTCAGCCGCGTCGGTTCCCCTGGCGCTTGATGTGGCGGTGAGGGATGGCCGGATCAAACGCGGCGATATATTACTCTGTGAAGCATTTGGCGGTGGTTTTACCTGGGGATCGACACTGATTAAATATTAGTGCCGGTTGTTTTCCGTGATCGCTGAACAGCTGATTTATTTTTATCTGCCATTGCTGTATTTACCGTTATAGCAATTTCCATTACGACAACTTTTACGACAATAAGACAATAATTAGTTTCAACTCTAATTAAATATAACAATAAATATTGTTATTCTGAGGATTAGTCATGCCGTTAGGATTTATTTTTCCAGGTCAAGGTTCGCAATCACTCGGTATGCTGGCGCCATTGGCGCAAGCGCACCCCGTTGTGCAACGCACTTTCGCAACCGCATCCGACGTGCTGGGTTTTGATCTCTGGCAATTAGTGCAAAACGGGCCCGAAGAGAAATTAAACGAAACGCAAAATACCCAGCCCGCCTTGTTATGCGCTAGCGTGGCAATCTGGCGTGTATGGAATGAAAAACAAGGCCCCAAACCCGTTATCATGGCGGGCCACAGTCTCGGGGAATATTCGGCGCTGGTTTGTTCCGGATCTGTCCGGTTTGAAGATGCCGTGATGCTGGTGGCCAAACGTGGTGAGTATATGCAGGAGGCGGTTCCAGCCGCTGAAGGCGCCATGGCGGCCATACTGGGTTTATCCGATGAACAGGTGAAAGCCGCGTGCAATGACGCCGCGCAAGGTGAAGTGGTCAACGCGGTAAATTTTAATTCGCCGGGTCAAGTCGTAATTGCAGGCAATGCAGCCGCAGTGGACCGCGCAATAGCATTATGTAAGGAAGCGGGAGCCAAACGGGCGGTGAAGCTTGCCGTGAGCGCGCCGTCACACTGCCCATTAATGGAATCCGCGGCGGAACTCTTGATGAAACTACTGCAGTCAATTGAAATACATCCGCCGGTTATCCCGGTGCTTAATAACGTTGACGTAACGAGTGAAACCGCGCCGGATAAAATTCGCGATGCGCTCAAGCGTCAGTTATGCAATCCGGTGCGCTGGGTGGAGACAATTCAAAAAATGCATGGCCAAGGTATTGACCGGGTGATTGAATGTGGTCCGGGCAAAGTGCTGGTTGGGCTTAACAAACGTATTGAAAAATCCATGATTGCGTTGCCCATATTCAGTCCGGAAACCATTGAAGAAGCATTGGTGTAGCGCGGCTTTAATTGCGGCAACGTTTTATATTGACAATAAGGGAGGAGTCATGAGCCTGGAAAACGAAATTGCTTTGGTAACCGGCGCCAGCCGGGGAATCGGCCAAGCTATTGCTTTACGCCTGGGCAAAGAAGGCGCAACGGTCATCGGGACGGCAACTTCTGCTTCCGGCGCGGAAGATATCACGCAGAGGCTGCAGGAAAGCGGTGTCAAGGGAATGGGTTTGGTGCTGAATGTCACTGATCAATCTTCTATAGACACTGCACTGGAAACCATTAATGCTGAATTTGGCGCGCCTTCCATTCTTGTGAATAACGCCGGCATTACCCGCGATAACCTGTTAATGCGGATGAAGGACGACGAGTGGGATGAGATCATCCAGACGAACCTGACATCGGTGTATCGTTTGTCCAAAGCTTGTTTGCGCGCCATGACCAAGGTCCGCAAAGGCCGCATTATCAATATCAGTTCAGTGGTGGGCGCGGCGGGCAACGCCGGACAAACCAATTACGCCGCGGCGAAAGCCGGTTTATTGGGTTTTACCAAATCCCTTGCTCGTGAAGTGGGAGCCAGAAACATTACGGTCAATTCGGTCGCTCCCGGATTTATTGACACCGACATGACCAAAGCGCTGCCTGAAGCGCAGCGCGACGCATTGCAGAAGTCCATTCCGCTGAATCGTCTGGGACAGCCTGAAGAAATCGCCGCAGCGGTGGCTTTTTTAGCATCACCAGACGCTGCTTATATCACCGGGGAAACCCTGCATGTGAATGGTGGAATGTACATGGCGTAATGAATATTTAATTCCCAAATATCCGGTTATTTTTATAAATTACATCAGGATATGCTTGAAAATTATAGTTCTTTATAACTTGTGTCATGGCGCTGTTTTCACTAGAATACCGACCGCAGCCAGTTTAGGCTTAGAAAATTAATAATTTGGAGGATCAATCCGAAATGAGCACCGTTGAAGAGCGTGTAAAGAAAATTGTTGTCGAACAACTGGGCGTAAAAGAAGAGGAAGTTACAAGTGAATCCTCCTTTGTTGACGACTTGGGCGCTGATTCATTGGATACGGTAGAGTTGGTGATGGCTCTGGAAGAAGAGTTCGAAACTGAAATACCTGATGAAGACGCTGAAAAAATTACCACCGTTCAACAAGCAACTGATTACATCAACGAACACTTAAAGTCTGCTAGCTAAGATTTCATTTTCAGAGCCGCGCCATACAGCGCGGCTCTGATTCATCAGGCGTTGTTATTTTACGTCAAGCATTTTTATCAAAAATCAAAAATTTTTCATGAGGTAATCTCATTTGACCAAGCGGCGCGTCGTTATTACCGGGTTGGGAATGGTGTCACCGGTAGGTTTAACCGTTTCCGAGTCCTGGGTAAATATAGTGGCAGGTAAAAGTGGAATTGGTCCTATTACGCATTTTGATGTGAGTGCGTTTTCAACGCGCATAGGCGGATCAGTGAAGGGTTTTGATCCCGCCAATTATATTACGGCCAAAGACGTTAAAAAAATGGATCCCTTCATTCATTACGGCGTCGCCGCAGCCCTGGAGGCCATTAAAGATTCCGGGATAGAAGTAACCGAACAGAGCGCAGCGCGCATAGGGGTTGTAATTGGTTCGGGTATTGGAGGGATTACGGGAATCGAAAAAGGGCATGAGGCTTATTTGAATGCCGGACCCCGCAAAATTTCACCGTTTTTTGTGCCCTCCAATATCATCAACATGATTTCCGGCAACGTGTCTATCATGCATGGATTTAAAGGTCCTAACTATGCAATTACCACAGCGTGCGCCACGGCAACTCATTGCATTGGTGATGCGGGACGCATGATTGAATATGGTGATGCGGATGTCATGATCGCCGGCGGCGCCGAAATGGCTACATCACCCACCGCGCTGGGAGGCTTCTGTTCCGCGCGCGCATTGTCGACACGCAATGACAGCCCTGAAACCGCCAGCCGTCCCTGGGACAAAGACCGCGACGGATTTGTATTGAGTGATGGCGCCGGTGTGGTAGTGCTGGAAGAATATGAACATGCCAGAAAACGGGGCGCCACTATTTACGCGGAACTTATCGGTTTTGGTATGAGCGGCGACGCCTACCATATGACAGCGCCGTCAGAAGGTGGAGAAGGCGCAAAACGCTGCATGGAACTGGCAATGCGTAACGCAAAAATAAATCCCCACGAAGTGGATTATATTAACGCACACGGCACATCTACACCGGCCGGAGATAAAGGCGAAACCCACGCGACCAAAGCGGCATTTGGCAACCATGCAAAAAAACTGGCGATCAGTTCCACCAAGTCCATGACCGGACATCTGCTGGGTGCGGCAGGCGGTATTGAAGCCATCTTTTGCGCGTTGTCGATCAGGGATCAGGTGGCTCCTCCCACTATTAACATATTTACACCCGATCCGGAATGCGACCTGGATTATGTTCCCGGAGAAGCCCGGCCGATGAAGATAAACACCGTGCTTTCCAATTCATTCGGATTTGGCGGAACCAACGGCACGCTGGTGTTTAAAAAAATCTGACCACGGTAAAGTCGGAACCCTCAAAAGGTAGAAACCAGGTTGCATTATGCTATGATCTGTGGGCATTGGTTCGCAGAGTAACCAATTCAACACTGATTGACACCAGCTAATGTCCAAGCCTAAGTCCATACCGATTGTTGTTCACTGCACCGGTGATCAACCGGATCTGGTTGCGCTATATGAATTAAATCCGGAGCGGTATCCTTATCTGCTCCAGTCAGTCGCGCAAACAGCCGGGCAAACCCATTTTGATATTTTGTTTGCGTTTCCCCAACAGACTCTCGCACTAGATTGTCACGGTCAACTTACGTTATCCACGGACAGTAGTGAAGAAGTTGCTGTTGCTGAAAATTCCGATTTTCTTACGATGTTCGATCACCATTGGCAGGCGCAGTGCGCCAGCGGCAATAATTCGCTTCGCGATATACCATTTCGCGGTGGTTGGTTTGTATTCCTGAGTTACGAACTCGCGCAACAAATCGAACCCACCCTGAATTTACCCAAGGATCATGGCAGCGATTTACCGGTTGCATTTGCCACGCGAATTCCAGCCGCCGTGGTTATTAACCGCCGAAATGGCGAATGGTTCCTGGTTGCCGAACATGCTTATAAAGATCAATTGGCGCTGATAAAGAAAGACATCGAATCGATTGGCAAGGTCGGATCTTCAACGCGTACGGAGCCAACCGAATCTCTTATTAAAACCATAACGGAAGAACCTGCCGAGAAATACCTTTCCAGCGTGAAGCGGATTTTGGAATACATCAAGGAAGGCGATGTATTCCAGGTGAACCTGTCCCGTTTATGGACCGCGGAGTTACGTCCGGAGATATCCAATGCCGGGCTTTACCGCCGGTTAATGCAAACCAATCCCGCGCCGTTTTTCGCATTGGCGAATTATCAACAACACGCTATTATCAGTTCATCTCCGGAGCGGCTGGTAAGAGTATCAGGCAAGCGGATTGAAACCCGGCCGATTGCCGGCACAAGACCACGCGGTGATACCGATTTGCTTGATGCGGAAAAATTACGGGAACTCATTGGCCATCCCAAGGAGCGTGCCGAACACATCATGCTGATCGATCTTGAGCGTAACGATCTGGGCCGCGTCTGCAAAACCGGCACCGTCAAAGTCAATGAACTAATGACGCTGGAAACTTATGCGCATGTGCATCATATTGTGTCCAATGTGCAGGGAATATTACGTGACGATTGTATGCCAGGCGAAGTCATTCGCGCGGTATTTCCCGGCGGAACCATTACCGGATGCCCCAAGGTGCGTTGTATGGAAATTATCGCGGAATTGGAAGGCCGGCCGCGGGGAGCCTATACGGGTTCGCTCGGTTATATAAATCACGATGGCAGTATGGATATGAATATTCTGATCCGGACACTGGTGAAAAACAGAAATGCAATCACGTTAAGGGCTGGAGCCGGTATCGTAGCGGATTCTGATCCGTATTGTGAGCTGGAAGAGACCAGGGCGAAGGCCAAAGGTTTGTTAATGGCGTTATAGTGCTGGTACTATAGTTAAGTTGTCACGTCACTTGATCTCTACAATAAAAGTTTTTATCAATAGTCATTCGGAATGCCAACTCAAATAGAGTCATTGTTTTTAATCAATGGTGAAGCCGGGAATGAAGTGCTGGTCACTGATCGGGGACTTCATTATGGTGATGGACTCTTCGAGACGCTAAAAATCAAAAAAGGCGCGATTCTATACTGGGAACATCACATGGCGCGCTTGCTGTCAGGTTGCGAACGGCTGTGTATACCATTGCCAGACATCGTGTTGCTCCGCTCCGAAGCCGAACGGTTGATAAGCGAATATGGCAATAATAGCGATGCAATACTTAAAATCATTGTCACCCGTGGCAGTGGTCAACGCGGCTACAAGCCGACTACAGCCGCCAAGCCCACGCGGATCATTGCGTTGTATCCCAGCCCGCGCTATCCGGAAAATTACTGGAAAGATGGCGTAAGAGTTACTATCTGTAAGACGCGCCTGGCCGGTAATCCGCGTTTAGCACGCATAAAACACCTAAATCGATTAGAACAAATTTTGGCGAGCAGCGAATGGGACGATCCCGCGATCGTTGATGGTATTATGTTGGACATGGATCAGCATGTTATCGAAGGCACGATGTCCAATCTTTTTTGGGTGTATGAGGGTAATCTATATACACCCGATTTAACGCAATGCGGTGTCGAAGGAATAATGCGTCATTTGGTATTGAAATTGGCAGAAGAGTTGCAGTTGATGGTGGTGAATGGCCATTATTTTGTTGAAGATTTATTGTCAGCTGACGAAATATTTATCACAAACAGTATCCATGGTATCTGGCCTGTCCGGCAGATCGATCAACATACTTTCAAACCTGGACCTGTAACCAAGCATTTGATGGACCTAATCCAATAATATTTGTTATCCGTGAAACGCCTGATTTTTAAAATTGCTGCCATGTGTGCGATGCTGGTTGTTATTAGCGGCATCTGGTTGCTGGTGGATATTAATAATTTCCGTAATACACCTATCAATGTGGACGATGATGGATTGCTTTATCAGATCAATACCGGAGACAATCTGACACGAGTGTCAAGGAATTTACATCAGGCCAACGTCATCGAGCATCCACGTTATCTGGTTTTATTGGGCAAACTCGCGGGAACGGCCAACAGTATCAAAACCGGTGAGTATCTTTTCAAACCCGGAACAACCACTGACCAGTTACTGGAACAAATAGTTAAAGGCAATACGATTCAGTATTCGGCGACCATTGTCGAAGGCTGGAATTTTTGGGAATTAATGGCCGCATTACAGCAAAATGAATACCTCCAACCTACGCTCAAAGGATTGACTCCCAAACAGGTAATGGAAAAGCTGGGCAAACCCGGTGAACATCCGGAAGGCCGGTTCCTGCCCGATACTTATCACTTTCCGCGCGGCACTACCGATGCCGAGTTTCTTTTGCGCGCCTATCAGGCAATGGAAACAGTGCTGGAAAAAGAGTGGGAGAACCGCAAGCCTGATTTACCGCTTAAGACGCCTTACGAAGCCCTGATTCTGGCATCCATCGTCGAGAAGGAAACCGCTGTTCCAAGTGAACGCAATGCGATTGCCGGTGTTTTTATCAGGCGGCTGATAAAGAAGATGCGCTTGCAAACAGACCCGACCGTGATTTACGGCATAGGGGAAAAGTTTGATGGGAATCTGCGGCGGATCGATCTGGTAAACGATACGCCCTACAATACCTATCGGCGGCATGGATTAACACCCACTCCCATTGCCATGCCTGGACTTGATTCCATTCGCGCGGCCTTGAATCCGGATGACAGTAACGCGCTCTATTTTGTCGCCCGCGGAGACGGAAGCCACGTATTTTCAGCGACTTTGGAGCAGCACAATAAAGCGGTAATTAAATATCAGTTAAACGGCAAAGCGCGGCCTTTCTCCTCCATGCGCAACACAAAAACAACCAAGCAATAAATAACAGCAAACAATAACAATCAAACAGATACCCGTTTATAATACCGCTCCCATGAGCGCAGGAAAATTTATTACCCTGGAAGGTTCCGAAGGGGCGGGTAAAAGCACCGCCATGCAGACTGTCCAGGCGTGGGCTGTGCAATCCGGAATCGATTTCGTAACCACCCGCGAACCCGGCGGTACACCACTGGCGGAAAAAATCCGCGGCTTGTTGCTTGATAAAAATCACACCTCGATGGCCGATGACACCGAGTTGCTGTTGATGTTTGCGGCGCGCGCCCAACATATTAGTGAATTAATTAAACCGGCGATCGCGGCGGGAAAGTGGGTTCTCTGCGACCGGTTTACCGATGCGACATACGCCTATCAGGGAGGCGGCCGTGGCATTGCCAAAGAGCGCATTGCCCAGCTGGAGCAATGGGTACAAGGCGGGCTGCGGCCGGATCTGACACTATTACTGGATCTGCCCGTGGAACAGGGACTGGCGCGTGCAGGTCAGAGGGGTAACCTGGACCGGTTTGAACAGGAACAAACCGCTTTTTTTGAACGCGTGCGGACGGCTTATCTGGAGCGCGCAAAACGTTTCCCCGACCAATTTCGTATTATTGATGCTTCACAGAGTATCGAAGCCGTACAGCAACAAATTCAACAGGTGTTAAACATATTTAAGGACCGGCAAAAAGCGTGAACATCGATTTCATATTGCCCTGGCACCAACCGGCCTGGCAGCATCTGGTGCAGCGCTGGCAAAAAGGGCAATTAGCCCATGCATTATTATTGAGCGGCGCGGCAGGATTGGGAAAATTACATCTTGCACGAAATTTTGCCCGTTGGCTGCTATGTTCGCAAAACCATAATCCCGCCGCTGTCCGGGATGACAGCGAACCCTGCGGTCGATGTCAGGGTTGTTTGCTGATGAAAGCGGGATCGCATCCGGATTTTCTTGAGGTGCTGCCGGAAACTGACGGCAAACAAATACCCATTGATTCCATTCGCGATGTCAGCAGCTATCTGTCACTTAAGAGCCAGTTTGCGCCCTTGCAGGTTGTTGTTATCGCACCGGCGGAAGCTATGAATAAATATGCCGCCAACAGTCTATTAAAAACACTGGAGGAGCCTACACCCGGGACGCTACTCATATTGGTGACCAGTCAACTTTCCCGGCTGCTGCCGACCATTCGCAGCCGTTGCCAGACGATGGAGTTTGCTCCTCCCGAACGGAGTGTCGCGTTGCGCTGGCTTGCTGCACATTTGAAGAATATCGCCGGTGTTTCAGAAGCTGATATGGCGCGGTTGCTGGTATTGACGGGTGACGCGCCCTTGGCGGCGCTTGAGTATGCACAACAGAATGCGTTGAAAAGCTATGACCAGCTCCTGGCAAGTCTTGAAAAATTGGCCCGGAATCAAGCGGATCCTGTGACAGAAGCCAAGCTCTGGGAATCAGTAGGATTATCCGAATCGGTGAAATGGATGTATTTGTGGATTACCGCGATGATTCGTCTTAAGTCCGGTATGGGGGAGGTCGATAACCAATCAGAATGGCGGGAACCCGTGTTGGAGCGGTTGGCGCCAGGATTGGACAATCGATCGCTGTTTCAATACCTGGACCAGTTGACCGGCAGCGCACGGTTGGTAAATTCACAGGTTAATATACAATTGACGCTGGAAGATTTATTGATAAATTGGCAAAAACTTCATCGCCGAACAATCAAATCAGATTAAACAGACTAAAGGACATTTAAAAAATGGCAGGCCCCGGCGCGTTTAAACAAGGTGGAATTCTTTCCCTGGCGATCAAGGATAAAAGTTCGTTATACACCGCGTATATGCCATTTATAAAAAACGGCGGATTGTTTATCCCGACCAACAAGAAATACAAACTGGGTGACGAAGTGTTTATGCTGTTAACCCTGATGGACGAGAAAGAAAAATTACCTGTTGCGGGAAAAATCGTCTGGATTACCCCCACCGGATCTCAGGGCAACCGTCTTGCCGGGATCGGTGTTCAATTCAGTGATCAGGATAATGGCCAAATCCGCAATAAAATCGAGGGATACCTGGCGGGCGCATTGAAGTCAGACCGCCAAACGCACACCATGTAACGCACCAGGCGCTGGATGGCATTGTGTTGATTGATAGCATAGTGCCGCTAATCTTTTTATACTAAGACAATTTCCAAAACTTCCCGGTCAGGTTATGCCGCAATATCTGGTTGATTCTCATTGTCACCTCGATTGTCTCGACGTTCAGGCTTGGGACAACGGTTTGCAGGGCGCCCTGGATCAGGCGCGGCAGTTTGGCGTTGGTCATATGCTGTGTGTTGCTATCGATCTGGAAGCATTTCCCGGCATATTAAATATTGCGCAACAATGTAGTTTTGTGTCGGCATCCGTTGGAGTGCACCCCAATGTGCGCGAAGGTAAAGATCCCGGCGTTGATGAACTGCTCGCATTGGCCGATGATCCCAATATCGTTGCGATTGGCGAAACCGGTCTGGACTATTTTAGAAGCGCAGGTGACCTCAAGTGGCAACGCGAACGGTTTCGCCGGCATATTGCGGCGGCGAAACAATGCGGCAAACCGCTGATTATCCATAACCGGGAATCCACGGAAGACTGCCTGAGAATACTGGCGGAAGAGCGCGCACAGGAAGTGGGGGGCGTCATGCATTGTTTCGTTGAAAACTGGGAAATCGCCAAACGGGCTATGGATCTTGGCTTTTACATCTCGTTTTCAGGTATTGTCACATTTAAATCAGCACAGGAATTGCAAGAAGTCGCGAAGCGCATGCCGAAGGACCGGATTCTGATAGAGACTGACTCACCGTATTTGGCGCCCGTTCCTCACCGGGGCAAATCAAATTATCCGGCTTATGTGCGCCATGTGGCAGAGAGCATTGCGCAACTGCGTGGTGAATCGCTGGCAGACTTCGCCGGGCAAACCACCAGTAATTTCTACTCCCTGTTTACCCGGGCCAAACGCCCGGAGCATGATGTCACGATTGCGCCACTGGCCTCGTAATTTGTATATCAGGGTAGTTCGATACCCTCGTTGTGCAGCATGCGCACCAGTTCAATGAGCGGCAATCCGATCAAGGTATTGGGATCGTCACCTTGAAGTTTTTCAAACAAGGTAATACCCAGTCCCTCGGACTTGAAACTGCCAGCGCAGTTATAGGGTTGTTCTTTCCATAAATAGCGATCAATCTGTTCATCGCTGAGATGACGGAAGTAGACCGCAAACGGTACGCAACTTACTTGTGCATGCTGCGTGGCGCTATTATAGAGGCACAAACCGGTAAAAAAATCCACACGGTGTCCGGAAGCCGCTTTTAATTGCTGAACAGCATTTTCATGAGTGTGAGGTTTGCCGAGAATTTGGTTATTGAATACCGCCACCTGGTCGGATCCAATGATTAACGCATCGGGATGACGTGGCGCAACGGTCATTGCTTTTGCTTTCGACAAGCGCTTTACCGCTTCCGCCGGTGTTTCATTTTCTAAAATCCGCTCTTCAACCTCGGACGCATCGACGATAAAGTCCAAGTGAAGTTTGCTTAAAATTTGCCTTCGGAAGGGCGATGTGGACGCTAAGACGAGGGTGTGCATAAATTCCTGATTTAAAATAATTCTAAAAATATCACATTTTATTAATAGTAAAATTATCAATTAGTTATGCCGCAGTTATTGAAAGCTGAGCAAAGCGTTACCACTATCCCTGATTGACATAATTAACGACAAGTGCCATAACTTACCACAGTGTTAAGTAGAACTGTTCATGATTCAATATGTTCATAATCTTGACACAAAATGCTGCGTAATTAGGAACTTAAGTTGTATAAACGATAGACGAATCAAACATGTTTAAACCTATCAATGCCGGTTTTGCAGTCTTGATTACCATGGTGTTGGCGTCAAATGTGCGCGCTGCATGTACGTACAATGAAGCGGTGCTGGCGTTTAATAGCGGAAACCTGGTTCGGGGTCAGGCGTTAATGAACATGGCGGCCAGGGATGGGGACCAACGCGCCGTGCGCTTTCTTGCATCGTATCAGCGAAACAAGGATCAATTCGCAAACAGGGATGCGGGCAAGCCGCTGAGCGATTTGATGTTAGTGCTAAACTCGCCAAATGCGGCGCGGACAGCAGAACAGTAAAAACAGTTAGCTTAATATCCAGCTCATTCGATAATCTCCCTTAGCTTTTTTATTGGCGTTAAAAAGCTTACCTCGGTGGCGAGGCTTGTTTAAACTGAGCCACAAGAATTGTCATGGCAGAGAAATGCGCGAAAGCGGAAAACCTCTGTTCGCCGGGAAGAGCGTTGTGCTCATGTAGTTTATATAAATGCTCATATTGTTTATATAAATAATAATGGCTCACGCCGGCAATCGAATTTGTAGTGTGAATCAGTGGAATACTATAAAAATAACGGTTAAATCCAATGTCTAATTCGGCGCATATAATTTTAAGAAATATCAGTAAATACTATACCGAAGGCGACCAGCAGCGATTGGTTTTCAAGGACGTTGACCTCGAAATTCAACCCGGTGAATTTGTGGTGTTGCTGGGCCGCAGTGGTTCCGGTAAATCCTCTTTGCTGAATATCCTGAGTGGTATTGATGAACCTAGTTCCGGTCAGGTGATTATCAATGATATTGATCTCACCAATTTATCAGAACAGGATCGAACTTTGTTCCGCCGCCAGAACATCGGCTTTGTATTTCAGTTGCTTAATCTGATACCCACCCTGACGGTTCTGGAAAACGTGTTGTTGCCACTGGAACTGACCGGCAAACTTAAAAAAGCCCACCATGAGCACGTCGCGCGGCTGTTAAGCGCCGTGCGTCTTACCGACCGTATTAACAGCTTTCCTGACAAGTTGTCGGGCGGCGAGCAGCAACGGGTCGCGATTCTGCGCGCGCTGATTCATAAACCGATATTGCTGTTAGCCGACGAACCCACCGGAAATCTTGATTCTGATACCAGCCGTCAGGTGTTGAACCTTATGACCACGCTGGTCCGCAAGGAAGGCAAGACGCTGGTGCTGGTGACGCATAGTCAGGAGGTTGCGCAATTGGCTGACCGTATTTTTGTGTTTCGCAAAGGGCAATTGATAGAACAACATTCCAAAGGTGGATCGGTGTGACTTTATGGAAAGCGACAGTACGTCACTACATTAAACACCCGTGGCAAATCCTGCTTTCGACGGTAGGTATAACCCTTGGCGTGGCCGTTGTAGTCGCGATTGATCTTACCAATAGCAGCGCGCGGAAAGCTTTTGATTTGTCGACGGGCGCACTGACAGGAAAAGCCACACATCAAATCATCGGCGCTTCCAATGGCGTTCCGGAAGAACTCTATTTTGAACTGCGTAAAAATGAAGGGGTTTCATCCATTGCGCCTGTCCTGGAAGGATACGCTAAATTCCAGGGTAAAAACGCCAAGCCGGAGGAAGGCGCAGTATTTCAGGTTGTCGGCATCGAACCGTTTGCGGAGCGTGAGTTTCGGCGCCATCTCGATAATACAGTGAAACGACTCGATATAGCCCGGTTTCTTGGTGAACCGGGAGCAATGATTATGGCCCGTTCAGCAGCGGCGCGTTTGGGAATCAAGCTAAATGAACCGGTGAATTTTCTTATCTCCGGTACGGAAACAACATTCACACTGGTGGGTTTGATCGATGATGATGACGAGCTGGATGCGCTGGCGCTGGCTTCCATGTTGTTTGTTGATATTGCGACCGCGCAGGAAGTGCTCGAAGCATATGGAGTCTTGTCACGTATCGATATAATTTTGCCGGATGACAGCGCGGGCAAGCGATTGTTGCAGGAACTTAAGGTTTCGCTGCCTTCAAATGTGGATATCGTCAGTTCCAATGCGCGCAATTATGCGTTGTCACAAATGACCAAGGCATTTGAAACCAACCTGACGGCGTTGAGCCTGTTGGCACTAATAGTCGGCATGTTTCTTATTTATAATACGATGACTTTCGCGGTGGTCTTGCGCAGGCAAATTATCGGTTCGCTGCGGGCATTGGGCGTTACCCGTGGTGAGATTTTCAAAATGATTTTTGCGGAATCCATTTTTATAGGAATATGGTCCACCTGGTTAGGCATCTTTTTCGGCATTTTGCTGGCGGATGGATTATTGAGTCTGGTAACCCGCACCATCAATGATTTGTATTTTGTTCTGAATATCCATTCGTTGGATATTTCTTTCCTGTCTCTCGTCAAGGGCACACTTATCGGAGTTGTTGCCACGGCATTAACCGGTTTTATACCCGCTTACGAAGCAACAAAATCTACGCCGCGCGCGTCTTTGGCCCGTTCGGCATTGGAAGCCAAGTACCGTGAGGCTTTTTTATGGTCGAAATATATTGGCGGCGGTTTGATGTTAATTGGCGCGCTGGTGCTGATAATCCCGCACAATTTCCTGTGGCTGAGTTTTGCCGGCTTATTTTGTGTTATCGGCGGATTTACCTTGTATGTGCCGCAACTCACTTTAATCCTGGTCAATATGGCTGTTCCCGTGCACAACAAAATATTGGGCACTTTAGGTAATATCTCGGCGCGCAGCGTAAGTTCATCCCTCAGCCGCACCAGTGTCGCGGTGGCGTCCCTGACCGTGGCTATTGCAACTACCATTGGGGTGGCAGTCATGATAGACAGTTTCAGAGGCTCGGTCGTGGCATGGCTGGACAATACGCTTCGCGCCGAACTGTTTGTAACCACGCCTGGCGTGAATTCAAGCCGGGCCAAGGGAAATCTGTCGCCAGTATGGGTGGAAAGATTCAGAGCCATGCCGGAAATCCGGGCGGTGAGTACAGTGAGGAATGTGCAATTGCAGGCGCCCAAAGGCATCACTGAATTACACGTACTGAAGGTTCCGGACAACATGTTTTCCATGTTTGATCTGAAGCAAGGCGAGTATGCGCAAGCCAGCCAGGGATTTTTCGAAGAAGATGGCCTGTTGGTGTCAGAACCGTACGCATATAAGTACGAAATTGATGTTGGCGAAATGCTGGTATTGCCGACTGACAAGGGATTGCGCAGTTTTAAAGTTGTTGGAGTATACGTGGATTATGGTTCAGACCAGGGCATTGTGACTATCAACCGCGATACTTATGAGCGTTACTGGGACGACCGTACGATCACATCGCTGGGACTGCATATGCAACCCAGCGTCAATGTGAATCATTTTTTTGATAAATTAACGGCTGCAGTGCGTGATTATCAGGCTAAACCGTTGAGCGGCGAAAAAGAACAGGACTTGATAATCAAATCAAATCTCGCCATCAAGGAAGCCTCGATTCGTGTTTTCGACCGGACTTTTGTTGTGACGGAGGTATTGCGGCTGCTGGCGATATTTGTCGCGTTTGTCGGAATCGTCAGTGCGCTAATGTCCATTCAGTTTGAACGCCGCGCGGAGATCGCGTTATTCCGCGTGCTGGGACTGACTCCGCAGGAGGTGTGGCTGGTGGTCACTGGTGAAACCGGCCTGATCGGCGCAATCGCGGGTATTCTGGCGATACCACTGGGGCTGATTCTGGCTTTGGTATTAATCTTTGTGATAAATCGCCGGTCGTTTGGCTGGTCGATGGATATAACGCTCGATCCCATGCTGTTTGTGCAATCGCTGTTGCTGGCTATTACGGCAGCGATGATTGCCGGCATGATCCCGGCATTCAGAATGTCCAAAAGCAATCCGGTTAATGCATTGCGGGAGGAATAAGTGACGCATAACAGGCTGGATTGCTTGCGAGTGATTTGCGTATCGCTGATGCTGGCGATATTGCCGGCGGGATGTGGCAAATCAGGTGAGCCGTCATCACGTGATGCAGTAAGCCTTGCTGAAGCTTTTACCAATAATACGTCGGGAAATTTTGCGCGCGCTTTCCGTGAGTATGCCTTCGACTTCCCGCGCGATCACGCGGCTCACCCGGAGTATCGTCAGGAGTGGTGGTATTTTACCGGCAATGTGCAGTCAGCCGAAGGCCATCGCTTTGGCTATGAGTTGACATTTTTTCGCTTTGCCCTGAATCCTTCCAGGCAGGAAATTGCGCCATCCAACTTTACCATGAGTGGCGGATCAGGCTTGCCGGCCAAGACTTCGGCCTGGCGCGCCAACCATATATACATGGCGCATTTTGCGGTTACTGATGTTGATAATAATAAATTTTATTATGCCGAACAGTTTAACCGTGATGCAAAAGGGCTGGCGGGCGCGGGTATTTATTTCAAGGATCGCCTGGAAGGTGATTCAACACAGTTAAAAGTCTGGTTGAATGACTGGTCCGTAGAATCTATAGGGGATGCGGTGTTCCCCATACAATTATCGGCAGCAGCTGATGGATTCTCGATTGCTTTTGTTTTGAACCAGACGAAACCGGTAGTGCTGCAGGGTGACAACGGTTTAAGTGTCAAAGGTGAGAAAGCCGGCAATGCCTCCTATTATTACTCAATTACCAGGATGGCAACTGCAGGCAGTATTATTATTGACGATCAGAAGGAATCGGTGTCCGGACTCAGTTGGTTTGACCGGGAATGGTCAACAAGCCAGCTGGAGCCAGGTCAGGAAGGTTGGGACTGGTTCGCTTTGCAGTTGGATGATGATCGCGATATTGTGATTTATTTATTGCGGCGGGAAGACGGAAGTCTGGATTTGAACAACGCCGGCACTATTGTTGAAAAGGACGGTAAATCGCGCAAGCTTGCTGCAAATCAATTCAACATTGAGGTACTCCGGCAATGGCGCAGCCCCCATTCCAATATTACCTATCCAGCGGGATGGAAGATCAGCATTCCTTCAGAATCACTGGAATTGCAGGTTACGCCTGCCGTGGAAGACCAGGAGCTGAACACCACCTTTCGTTATTGGGAAGGAGCGGTCAAGGTATCCGGCAAATACAAGAACAATAACGTTATCGTGGCAGGCAAAGGCTACGTGGAGCTTGCGGGTTATGACGTGCGCTGATTTTTGCCTGATAACTTTGGGAGAAGAATTTACTGTCGCTAGACTTTAAAATGCGGACGCTTCAGGAAGTGGTCTTCAGTGGATGAATTGACCGGCAATTTAGAGTGTGGGTGCCGGCAGGTTAGGCATGTTGTTGGCGGTGATAGAAAAGCTTTCCAGTGCTTTTTTGCCTTCCCGTTCAAGTTTATAACGATCGATCTGGGAATCACCTTTCAAATCAGTGAACCAGTTGCGGTTCTTGGCTTTCTTCAGGAACTGAATTGCCTGTTTGTCGCCATTGTCCGCCGCGCGTTTCAACCATTTGATGCCAACACGCACGTCATATTGATTTACGCCGGTTGTGACATAATGCAAGCCTAAAAGAAATTGTCCGGAAGGATTATTTTTCTCGGCAGCGCGCATATACCAATTGGAGGCTTCTTCAAGATTTTTCTTTACGCCCCAGCCATTGGCGTAGGCCAGACCGACAAAAACCTGTGCCTCGGGTTGACCGCTATCAGCCAATTGCTGCCATAGCTGCAACGCTTTGGCGTAATCACCGCGATTAAACGCTTCCTGGCCTTCGGTCAAGGGTTCGAGTGTATCTGCATAAGCCATTGGCACGGCAACCAACAAAGTTGCAGCAGCAATTGATAATTTTGCTAACTTCAATAAGTTATGCATACTTTACGGCACCGGAATCGAGGCTTATAGCGCAACAGTGTCATACACGTTGAAAAGTTATACAGTGAATTAAATCACAGTACTTAAGTCGGCTACAAGCCCCGCTTCATTGAATTCTTTTCTGTGACGTAATTCATTTGTTATCAAAAACTTAAGGGACGAAAATTGAGCAAAATCGACAAATTATTGAGAATAATGAAAGAGTTGCGTCATCCTGAGCATGGTTGCCCCTGGGATATCGAACAAACTTTTAACAGTATCGCACCGTACACCATAGAAGAAGCTTATGAAGTGGCTGACGCTATACAGCGCCATGATATGGACGACTTAAAAGAGGAGTTGGGAGATCTCTTATTTCAGGTGGTATTTCATACCCAGATGGCCGCCGAGCAGAGTTGTTTTGATTTTGACGGGGTGGTGACCAGCATTGTGGAAAAAATGCTCCGGCGTCATCCGCATGTATTTGGCGGTGCGAAAATCAAAGACGCCAAGTCACAAACTCATGCCTGGGAAAAACACAAACACGCGGAAAGGCAACAAAAGTTACACGGTAAGGCGGGCACGGAAAAACCGGGTATACTCGATGGTATCCCGATCGCGCTACCGGCTCTGACTCGCGCGGTTAAATTACAGCGGCGCGCGGCGCGGATTGGATTTGACTGGACATCGCTACCGCCCGTCTTCGAAAAAATCGCGGAAGAACTCGAGGAAGTCAAAACGGAAATCCGCCAACAGGCGGATCGTCAGCAAATCGAAGCTGAAATTGGCGATCTGTTTTTTGCCGTAACCAATCTGGCGCGGCATCTGGAAATTGATCCTGAAACAGCGTTAAGAAGTTCCAACACAAAATTCGAAAGGCGTTTCCGGGCCATTGAAACACTTGCGGGGGAACAGAACCGGCGGCTGGACGGTATGACGCTTGATGAGATGGAAAAGCTTTACCAGCAGATAAAGCAGGCGGAAAAACCGGATATTGAGAAGGACGGGGAATGAAATCTCAATTGAACGTCAAGCTACTTTCTCTAGCAGCTTGTCTGAGTATTCTGATTGGCTGCACGGTTTCTCCCGATGAAAAACCCTCTGCCAGTAAAGAAATATCGTCAAACTACAATGTACAGGAAACCACGATTGCCAATGTGCACGCGGCGTTCCGCGCGGGAACGCTTACCTGTGCGCGCCTGGTGGGAATTTATTTGGAACGTATCAAACAGTACGACAGGCCGTCAGGTTTGAATGCGATTGTGATGATAAATCCCAATGCCGGTAAACGCGCGGCTATGCTGGATAAGGAATTCGAAGAAACAGGTCAATTGAGGGAGTTGCATTGTGTGCCGGTCATTTTAAAAGACAACTTTGATACGGCGGATATGCCGACCGCCGGCGGTTCCATGGTTCTGAAAAATTCACTGCCGCCGGATGACGCCTTTATGGTGCGGAAGCTGCGCGAGGCTGGTGCGGTTATTATTGCAAAATCCAATATGGCCGAGTGGGCGTTCAGTCCTTATTTCACCATCAGTTCAACACTGGGGGAAACACGCAACGCCTATGATCTGGAACGGGTGCCCGCCGGGTCCAGTGGCGGCACCGCATCCGCGGTGGCTGCGAATTTCGGGCTTGTGGGAATGGGCACCGATACCGGTAATTCCATCCGGGGACCGGCCTCGCATCTGGCGCTCGTAGGTATTCGTTCCACGATCGGCGCCACCAGCCGCGATGGTGTAATACCTTTGTTATTTAATCGTGATATAGCAGGACCTATGTCACGCACTGTCGAGGATGCGGCCCGGATATTTAATGTCATTGACGGCTATGATCCCGCTGATCCCGAAACGCATCAGAGTAATGGAAAACTGCCGGACGATTACCTTGTCTATCTGAAAAAAGACGGTTTGCAAGGCGCGCGTATTGGCGTGTTAAGGGACATCAGTGACGCGCCGGACGCGGATCAGGAAATAATTGCTTTATTCGAGCGCGCGTTAAATGATATGCGGGCATTGGGAGCGGAAATTATCGATCCGTTTGGTATAGAAAATCTGGAACAGTTAACCAAAGCGACAGGATTTTGCAGCCGGTTTCGCTACGATATAAATAATTATTTCACATCGCTGGGTCCGTCCGCGCCGGTGAAAAAGCTTGAGGATATTGTGGATGCCAGACAGTTTCATGAATCAAGCAAAGGCGGTATGGAATGGGCCATGTCGCAGAACGTCCCGCCGGAACAACAGGAAATACCCTGTGTGGATGTCGAAGGCGATCCAAGGCGCAAAGCATTGCGGGATGCTGTAGTAAAGGCCATGGACGAGCATAACATTGACGCGATTGTTTATCCCACATGGAATAATCCGCCGCGTTTGATCGGTGACCTCGATTCGCCGCACGGAAATAACAGCCCCATTATCGCGCCGCACAGTGGGCAACCGGCGATTACAGTGCCCATGGGATTTACCGGACAAGGGTTGCCTGCCGGCCTGCAATTTTTGGCAAGGCCGTTTAGTGAGGCGAACCTTTTTACATTTGCGTATGCTTATGAACAGGCAACCCATCACCGCAAACCACCGCCGCGATTTCCCTGAGAGTCATTTTGATCCGGGCACAGGTTTGTGAGTGAATGGTTTATCCCGATATAAGTCCACGCGAAGCTCAGGTAGTAACGACAGGATAATCTAGCTATGGAAATATACGAAAAATTTGTCGGCGGCAAGAAAATTGCCGGTATAAAAACCTCGACCTCCAACACGGTGGAATCAAATCCGGAAACCGCCTGCATTCCGGCTTTGTGGCAACGGTTTTTTACTGAAAACATTGAAGAACAAATTCCAAACAGGGTGGATGAAGGTACGCTATTTGGCGTATATACTGACTACGATAACGAACAGCGCGGCCATTATTCACTTATTGCAGGCCGGGAGGTATCGGACATTGTTGCGTTGCCAGAAGGTTTCGCGGCAGTTAATGTCCCCGAGGCTCTTTACCTGGTTTTTGCCAGCGAAGGAGATATGCCAGCGGTTATTTATTCAACGTGGCAAACAATATGGGAATATTTTTCCAGCACCGCGGATTATGCCCGGGCATTTACCACGGATTTTGAACTTTATAGCGATGACAATCCGGCCAGGATTGAAATTTATATTGCGATAAAAAAATAACGAAGCAGTGAACATCAGTCATTCGCGTTGAACCGCTGTTTGCGGTGAAGCACTGTTAGTATATGAAGTTTTTGTTTATGATTGATTGCAGTGAAATGTGCGCTGAAATAATTTACAAGAATTTACAAGTAGTAAAGAGGGTGAGGCATGATCGGACTTCAAGGCAGACAAAATACCGGCGGCATCGTTGATAGCTGCAATTCATCAATCAAGCTTTTGCTTTGCCTCATTGCGGGCGCCGGAATGCTCTGGTCAACGTCCACATTCGCTGAGAAAAAAACCGCTGAGAAAAAAACCGTCGTGAAAAAATATTCCGCGGTGGCGCGCAAGTCGATGGATATTGTAGATGGTGGCCTGCCGCAGAAACTGGATTTTAAGTTTGACAATGCGGTAGCCTGGTTAAAGGAAAACGGCGAGTTTAGTGTGGAAGCGGAAATTAAACATAGCGGATTGTTATGCGGTGATTATGAGGTTGGCATACATTTCGGTATCGGCGGTCCCGCCTGCGCCAATGTTTCCTGGATAGGCGAACCCTACTACATTTCCCATAAAAAACAGTGTAACAACGCCTGGATGGTGCATTCAGGCTCTGGAGTGGTGGCGGAAATCAAGGATGACTTTGCGCAAATCAGTTGCGCTCAACTGTTAATTAAATGCACCGGCAAGTGTGAGTGACCGGCATATTGCCTGGGCCGCTGATATTGCATTAACCGCAGTACAACGATAGCGCTTAAAGGAATATTTTGCCTTGCTTGACAGCGCCTGATCGTGCCGGCAGTGCAACAAACAAACCGGTAATCGGCAAAAATCGGCCGGAAGTCTCCCTTGCATGACAAAAATATTCATCAAATTTCCAGGCGAAAAATGATAATATCTGGCGGCCATTCACTGTAAGTTTGTAAATGTTGTGGTGCTGATATATATCAAGAAATATCGCCTGCGCTGTGTTAATCTTCCGGCAGGTAACATCCCCGATAATACGAAACAAGAAACAACTACACGAATCAAAAAAGGAGTTAATCGTGTCTACCAATCAGCCTGCTCCTCGCTGTGTGCATTTTTCTTTTTTACCATTGGGGCAACGGACCTTGTTCAGCTCGGCAATCATCGTATTGAGCACGGGTTACATGTTCGCGATGATTTATATTTTTGAATCGCATGCTGGCCGGGATGGCAATCCAATGTTGTCAGTAAATGACCTGATAATCGCTTATAGCGGTAGTAAGAGTGATACCCGTATCGAAGCGGCGTTAAAGGGGCCGATGGCCAACATGCTGCCGGCCAAGGAAAAGGATGAAATTATTGCCTGGGTGCGGCGCGGCGCAAAGAACGAGGATTTTGCGACAGTGGAAAGCATCATAGACCAACGCTGTAATATCTGTCACGACGGCAGCAATCCCCATATTCCAAATCTGAAAGGCCACGCGAACGTGGCAAAGACCGCGGAAATGGATACCGGTATGGATATCTTCACCCTGGTTCGCGTTTCACACATTCACCTGTTCGGTTTGACGTTTATATTTTTTATAATGGGAACGATTTTTTGCCATGCCTATTTGAAACTGAAATGGCTGAAATGCCTGATTATCGCTTTGCCATTTTTATCAATTTTATTTGACATTGCCTCCTGGTATCTCACCAAGATTTTTCCACCTTTTGCTTATGTTGTACTTATCAGCGGTGGAGTAATGGGTGTGAGTTTCGGTGCGCAAGCGTTGATTTCGTTGTACCAGATGTGGTTTTTCAAACCGGATGAAAATCTCATGTACGATGTGTAGTATCTTCCGTATGAACTTCGCTTAAGTTGATAAACTGTTACATTACAAAACCCACCCGCATGCCGTTCGCGTTATCCAGCCACGGCATTTTTACAGGTGACTACTGAGTAAAATGCAACCATTTGCATGGGACAAGAAGAGCGTATGACATCGATTCACAGCCATGCTAGTATCGGCGCGGACTGTTAACTAGAACCTATCTCAAAATTGGTTAGTTAGCGATTTCAGGGGGTGTATTTCAAAACCGCCGGCGGCATGGATGCCACCGCCGAGTTTACATGGATGTATTTACAGCGTGTTTTGAAATACCCCACCGATGTCGACAACCTGGGCGCCGCGGCTACTTTTGCTGAATTGTAATTTTGAGATAGGCCCCAATCAAACCGGTGTCGCCAAAGGCAAATTCATAAAAATTAGCGGTATAAATTAGCATGTTTAAACCTCTGGAACTGTTTGTCGGCTTGCGCTACATCCGCGCCAAACGCCGCAATCAATTCATTTCCTTTATATCCTTTTCGTCCATGGCGGGTATTGCGCTTGGCGTCACGGCATTAATCACTGTACTGTCAGTGATGAATGGTTTTATTACCGAATTGAGAGAGCGGATTTTGGGCATGGCGTCTCATATCACGGTGAGCGGTTATGAGGGAGAGCTTAAAGACTGGCGCAACGTTGCGGGACAAATATTGAAATTGCATCCCCGTATCGTGGGAATAGCGCCATACATCAAGGCGGAAGGCATGTTGACCTTTGGCCAGGAAGTCAGTGGCACCATTATTCGAGGTGTGCTGCCCAGTGATGAGACGCAGGTTTCCAATGTGTGGGAAAAAATGCTGCAGGGACAATTATCGGACCTGCAACCCGGGGCATACAATATTATTCTGGGCAAAGGTCTGGCAAGGGCGCTGGGTGTCGTAATGGGGGAAAAAGTCACCCTCGTGACTCCCCAGGCCATGACCACGCCCGCCGGCATATTGCCCCGCTTGAAACGGTTCACTGTTGTGGGGGTGTTTGAAGTAGGTCATAACGACTACGATACGGCAATGTCTTTTATACATATCGACGATGCCGCCAAACTTTTCCGCATGAACGATAATGTCACCGGGATACGCCTGAAACTGGATGATCTGTTTCAGGCGCCGTGGGTGCGGCAGGATCTTTCCAGAACCTTGCCCGGTTTGTATTGGCTTAGCGACTGGACCTTGCAGCACGCCAATTTTTTCCGGGCGGTGAATATTGAAAAGCGCATGATGTTTTTTATTTTAATGCTGATAGTTGCCGTAGCGGCTTTTAACATCATGGCGTCATTGGTCATGGTGGTCACGGACAAGCAGGCCGACATTGCCATTTTGAGAACCCTGGGCGCCAAGCCCCGCAGCATCATGTTGATATTCCTGATTCAGGGCGCGGTGATTGGCGTGATCGGCAATGTGCTGGGCGCGATAGGGGGAGTAGCATTGGCATTAAATGTCGATATCGTCGTGCCATTTATCGAAAATCTTTTCGGCGTGGACTTTATGCCGGCCGACGTGTATTACATCAGCGATTTCCCTTCGGAGCTGCACGGGGATGATGTTATTCAAATCACCGTGGTGGCATTTTTGTTAAGCCTGTTATTCACCATTTACCCGGCATGGCGGGGCGCGCGTACCCAGCCGGCGGAGGCATTGCGCTATGAGTAATGCTGTCGTCGAATGCCGGGATGTGCGTAAAACATTTACCGAGGGCAACCTGTCCGTAGAGGTGTTAAAAGGAGTGAACCTTACGGTGAATCCGGGCGAGCAGCTCGCCATCATGGGGAGTTCGGGTTCCGGAAAAAGCACCTTGCTGCATTTACTAGGCGGTCTGGATAGCTGCACCAGCGGCACTATTCTTATCAATGGCCAGGTGATTTCCAAACTGGATGAATCCAGCCGCGGTCAGTTGCGCAACCGTTATCTGGGATTTGTTTACCAGTTCCATCATTTGCTGCCGGAGTTTACGGCGCTGGAAAATGTGGGTATGCCATTATTGATTCGTGGTGAGCCGGTAAAAGCAGTGAAGGAAAAAGCCAGTGACATATTGACCAAGGTTGGATTGGGCAAGCGCTTGCAGCATAAGCCAGGCGAACTTTCCGGCGGGGAGCGCCAGCGCACCGCAATTGCCCGGGCATTGGTAACGGATCCGCTTTGCGTCCTGGCGGATGAACCAACGGGCAATCTGGATAACAAGACAGCCCATATCGTGTATGAGTTAATGTTGTCACTGAATAAGGAATTCAATACCAGCCTCGTGATGGTTACTCACGACAGTGATCTGGCAAAGCATATGGAACGCATTCTGGTGCTGGAAGATGGGGTGCTGAGTGCGGAGTGATTACTAGAATCTATCTCAAAATTGCTGCGCTTGGCGATGCGGCGTTTTGAGACAGGTTCTAGAAACGAAATAGCTTAAGTGCTCGAGCCAGTCTGATTGGAAGCGGCTTGCAAGCGTTTTTCCAGCCGCTTCGTCCTGCGGTCTTTCCAGCTTTGCGCCACTTTTAAACGCCAGAACGCGCGGACTGCGACCAATCCTAAAACCGAACTCACAATGCCAAGAATCAGGCTACCCAGTAAAAATGGTTGCCATACCATATGCAGGCTTTGGTTTAACCATTCCATACTGGCTTCAAACTGGATATTTTTCGGTTTTTCCCCCAGTACCCAACTGCCAAGCTTGTAAGAAAAATAAAACAAGGGTGGCATGGTGATGGGATTGGTAATCCATACCAGTGCGACGGATATCGGCAAATTGACACGGACAACAATGGCGGTAATTGCGCTGAGCAGCATTTGAAATGGAACCGGTATCCACGCAATGAACAACCCAACGGCAAATGCGCCTGATACAGAACGGCGATTTAGGTGCAGCAGATTGGGATCATGCAATAAAGTACCGAGTATTTTTAGATTCTTATGTTCACGAATTTTATCGTGGTGGGGCAGAAAGCGCTTTATAATCCGTTTTGGCATATGATGTTACTTTTATAATAAATATAAAAACTGTTTCGGCCTTCGTAATGCGTCTTAAAACCAATAATTACTTATGATGCAGCTAGCAAGTATTGGATTTCTCGCAGGAATCCTGATCTTTCACACGCTTGCAGATTTGCCCTCGAAGGAATGGGGTTGGTTACTGCTGCTGCTAATACCGCTTGCTGTTGGTTTTAAAACACTCCGGCCGTTTTTCTTTATAATTATCGGCCTTTTATACTCTCTTTTAATCGCGAATGACAAGATCGCGGAAAAAATTTCACCGGATCTTGAGACCCGGGACCTCCTCGTCACGGGAATGGTCGCCGCCTTGCCAAACATAACGCCGGAGCGTACGCGCTTTCTATTCCAAGTGGTGGAATTAAGCGAATTATCCGGCACAGAAACAAATCTCTCTACTGAATCACTAACCGGCCATCCACCGCGGCAAATCCAGTTAAGCTGGTATGCTGGCGCACCGGCTCTCGTTGTAGGACAACAATGGCAGTTAGTGGTTCGTTTAAAGCGCCCGCATGGTTTCAGCAATCCCGGCGGTTTTGACTACGAGTCCTGGTTGTATCAGCAGGATATCCATGCCACCGGTTATGTTAAGAATAATTCCCAAACGCAAGCGCATAATATCTTATTGGGTGTTGATGACAGTTTTCATACAAAGCTTAATCAATTGCGTAGCCGGTTAAGTGAAGAAATTAACTCCCAACTGCCGGAAAATCCCATGGCGGGAATGATCGCGGCATTGGTGGTGGGAGATCGGCAGGATATCGATAATGAACAATGGCGGGTATTGACCGGTACCGGGACCAACCACTTAATGGCTATTTCGGGATTGCATATCGGGCTGGTTGCCGGTCTGGTGTTTCTATTGATAAGCCAGGTGTGGCGCCGCCTGCCCAATGCCGCACTTTACCTATCGGCGCCAAAAGCCGCGGCGTCCGGTGCGGTCCTGGCTGCGCTGGGTTATGCGGCTTTAGCGGGCTTTGCGTTACCCACCCAACGTGCACTGGTTATGGTAAGCGTCGCCATGCTGGCGATTTGGTTACAACGGCCAATGATTCCCAGTCAAATACTGGCAATCGCTTTGTTCGCTGTATTACTTTACGATCCCTCGGCTGTGATCAATGGCAGTTTCTGGTTGTCCTTCGGCGCGGTCGCGATAATTTTCTACACTATGACAGGTCGTTTGGCTCCCTCCAATTGGTGGTGGAAGTGGGGCCGCATACAATGGATGATTGGCATTGGCCTGGCGCCGATATTACTGTTCTGGTTCCAGCAGGTGCCGCTGGTTTCGCCTGTCGCGAACCTCATCGCAGTTCCCCTGGTAAGCTTTATAACCATACCACTCAGTCTCGTTGGTGGGGGCTTGCTTATGCTGTGGCCGGATCTGGCGCATTGGGCATTGGTTGCGGCGGCGCTGACCCTGGAGACGCTCTGGCCGCTGCTTGAGGGATTGAGCCAACTGGATCAACTACTATGGATGGCGCCGCAACCACCTGGCTGGACACTACTGCCTGCTGGGATTGGCTTGTTATGGTTGATGGCTCCGAGAGGCATACCGGCCCGCTGGGCCGGTGGATTTTGGATGCTGCCCCTGGTGTTTTTCTCATCGCCATCACTTGAACAGGGCATGGCCCGTTTTACCTTGCTGGATGTGGGACAAGGATTGGCGGCTGTAGTGCAGACCGCCAATCATGTCCTGATCTACGATAGTGGACCACGCTTTAGTGAACAATTTGACGCAGGCAGCGCTGTCATCGTTCCTTTTTTACGGCACCGGGGTATTGCGTTGGTCGACCGGATAATATTGAGTCATAACGATATCGACCATACTGGCGGTTTCGAGGCAATAAACCGGCAAGTGCCGGTGCGCACAGTGACGCAGTCTTCGAACATGCCGCTTGTTCGTCCGGATGCGGAATTTTGTACAGCCGGTACAGAATGGAATTGGGATGGCGTGGTTTTTAAAGTAATTCATCCATCAACGGACTACCAGGATGAACGGGATAATAATATGTCTTGCGTTGTTCAAATAATAACCCAAACCGATAAATTATTGCTGACAGGCGATATGGAGCGCCCGGTTGAGGCACGATTAGTTAAATATTTTTCTCATAGTGACGACAATTTGAGAGCGGATATTTTGGTTGTGCCCCATCACGGCAGCCGAAGTTCCTCCAGCGAACAGTTTGTGCGGGCGGTCACACCTAAATATGCTTTATTTTCGGTAGGCTACAGAAACCATTTTGGTTTGCCTAAGGGTGATGTGGTAGAACGTTATCAGCGGGCGGGTGCAACGGTATTGAATACGGATACGACAGGCGCGATCACTTTTGTTCTGGGGGCTGGAGAACTAGTGCCCCCGGCTTTATACCGTGTGGAGGGCCAACGCTTCTGGTCGAAAATAAACCATTAACTAGGAACTATTGAGCATGGCTAGTAGCTAACACACTATCAGCGTGTTCAGTACTTTGATACAGTTATCTAACTTTTCAGTTCACATAGGAAGGATAAAGCAGTGTTTGAAATCGTGAAAGCTGGTGGATGGGTAATGATCCCCATTATCCTGTGCTCAATTGTGGCGGTGGCCATTATTGGAGAACGGCTCTGGGCATTACAACGCAAAAAGGTAATTCCAAAACATTTGGTGGCGCAGATCTGGCACTGGTATAGCACAGGGCAACTTAAGGAGGAGCAAATCACCCAGATCCGGAAAAGTTCACCATTGGGGCGCGTACTCGCTGCCGGGTTGAGCAACATGGGCCATAACCGTGATGTGATGAAAGAAAGTATTGAAGAAATCGGGCGTCATGAAGTCCATGAGTTGGAGCGCTACCTCAATAGCCTTGGCACTATCGCGGCGATTACCCCGTTGCTTGGCTTGTTCGGTACGGTTATTGGTATGATCAAGGTATTCAGCGTGATTACTACGCAAGGTGTTGGTAATCCAACCGTCCTGTCCGGCGGCATATCAGAAGCGCTGATTACCACCGCTGCAGGATTGTCGGTCGCGATTCCCAGCTTAATGTTCTATCGTTACCTGCGGGGGCGTGTCGAAGAACTGGTTGTCATCATGGAAGGTGAGGCCATCAAACTGGTTGAAGTGATACATGGGGAACGGGAGAGCGATGATCCCGCCACGAAGCAAACCCAGAGACCCGCCGCCGCCAAACCCAGCTTGCGGCCGGGTGGCGCGGGCGCCGGCGTGAAAGCTGGAGGTGCCAAGTGAATTTGCAGCAAAATAAAAGGGAAGAGCTTGATGTCAACATCACACCGTTGATTGATGTCGTATTCCTGCTGTTGATTTTTTTCATGGTGTCCACGACATTTGAAAGAGAATCCGATATTGATGTGACGTTACCGCAAGCGTCAATTGATGCGCCCAAGGAACTAAATGACATTATCGAGATTACCATCAGTTCCGACGGAATGTTTTATGTAAACGGCAAACGCGTCGTTAATAAACAGGTTTCCACTTTAAAACAAGCTTTGCTGAAAGTGGCAAACGGCCGTGAAGATCCCCCTATCATCATCAGTGCGGATGCGAAAGCAACTCACCAGTCAGTCGTGACTGTAATGGACGCCGCGCGCCAACTTGGTTTTGTGCATTTAAGCTTTGCGACCTCTCAAATCAGCGAGTCACAATAAGACTGTTTGAACCGGCGGCAGCGTGAAGGCGTTGCCGCTACTCGCGGTGCAGTTAATTTCATAATTCTTACAATACATTTTTGTTATGCCGTGGCACGCGCTATAATGCGTGCCTTACAAGCGCACGAGCGATTCACTTTATTCACATATGCCTGATTCCAAACCTAAAGAAACCAACCCTGAAGTCGTTAAACGGTTTCTTCGTTACATGTTGCCGTATACGTGGGGATTTGTCATTGCGGTCGTCGGCATGGCAATGACAGCCGCCACCGAAACCAGTCTGGCGGCGATTCTGAAACCGCTCCTGGATGGCAGTTTTGTCGAGAAAGATCCCAATACCATCCGCTGGCTACCGTTTGCCCTGTTGGGTATTGCTTTACTGCGTGGTATTGGAGGATTTACTTCAAATTATTACATGACGTGGGTATCACGCAATATCGTGCGTGACATGCGGCAGCAAATTTTTGCGCATTTGATAGATCTGCCAGCGCGATTTTACGATACCAATTCCTCAGGTCATTTGACATCAAAACTGATTTACGATGTTGAGCAGGTGGCCGCGGCATCCGTCAGCGCCATTACAACCATAGTACGCGATACGCTGACTCTGATTGGACTTATCGGCTGGATGCTTTACCTGAACTGGAAACTGACCATGGTATTTATAGCGGTTGCCCCGGTAATCACATTCCTGGTTACTTTTGTCAGCAAGCGGTTCCGCAAGCTTAGCCGCCGCATCCAGCATTCCATGGGCAGTGTGACGCATTCGGCGCAACAGGTTGTCCACGGACAGCGTGTTATCAAAATTTTCAACGGCAAACAACAGGAAGTTGAATCGTTCAAACAAATCAACGAACACAACCGCAAGCAGCATCTTAAAATGGCCGCCACATCGGCTGCCAATGTTCCGATTAACCAGTTTCTGGCGGCAATGGCACTGGCGTTTATAATTTATGTAGCCACCAGTGAAGCCTTGATCAATGCGCCATCCGTGGGTGAGTTTGCGTCGTTTATAACCGCGGCCATGTTGTTGCTGCCGCCGCTGAAACGGTTAAACGAAGTGGTTGTCAACTGGCAGCGCGGAATGGCGGCGGCGCAAAGTGTCTTCGAACTGCTGGATGAGGCGCCGGAGCTTGATGAAGGCACGACACGGGTTAAACGCGTCAAAGGAGAAATTGAATACCGTGATGTAAGTTTCAATTACAGCGATGAACGAAATCCTGCGCTTAGTCACATCAGTTTTAAAGCGCATGCAGGAGAAACGGTGGCTATCGTCGGCCGTTCCGGCAGCGGCAAATCCACACTGGTTAACCTGTTGCCGCGGTTTTACGACTTGCAAAAAGGAGTGATATATATTGATGGCATACCTATCAATGATATCACCCTGTCTGACCTGCGGCAGCAAATCGCGCTGGTAAGCCAGGAAGTAACATTGTTTAACGATACTGTGGCCAACAATATCGCTTACGGGATCTGCAAAAACGCGCCGGTCGAAGAGATTGTGCACGCCGCCGAAGCCGCTCACGCTATGGAATTTATCAATGAGTTGCCGGACGGCATCCATACCATGATCGGTGACAAGGGCATGCTGATTTCCGGCGGGCAACGTCAACGGCTTGCCATCGCCCGCGCCATTCTAAAAGACGCTCCAATACTGATTCTTGATGAAGCAACGTCGGCGCTGGATACCCAGTCTGAGCGGTATATTCAGGATGCGCTGGAGAAACTCATGAAAGGACGCACCACCCTGGTTATCGCTCACCGGTTATCAACAATAGAAAATGCTGACAAAATAATTGTGATGCATGACGGAAGGATCGTGGAAGAAGGCAATCACAGTGGACTGCTTGAAAGTGACGGCTACTATGCTGCGCTGCATAAAATGCAGTTCCGTGATGCCGTGAATGGGCAACCCGCGCCAGTGTAACGTCATAGTAAATAGATGCTAGCCCGGATTTTACAGCACAGTTGGTACCGGAATTTTGGTTTTGTCACATTGCTGCTATTGCCACTGAGCATCATTTACTGTGCGGTTTCTCTGCTGCGGCGTAATCTCTACAGAATCAATGTTCTTCAATCAACCAGGTTGCCGGTGCCGGTGATCGTGGTTGGTAACATTACCGCAGGTGGGACCGGAAAAACCCCATTGGTCATTGCCATAACCCAATACTTGAAAGCCAATGGCTACAATCCGGGAGTCGTCAGCCGTGGTTACGGCGGGAAGGCCACTCATTGGCCGCAGCCGGTGACCGCAGCATCAGACCCGGACCTGGTAGGCGATGAAACGGTGCTGATTGCGAACCGTTGCCGTTGCCCGGTGAGTGCCGGACCGGATCGGGTGGCCGCGGCGCGCGCGCTGCTATCATCGCATCCCTGCGATGTTATCATTTCCGATGACGGCATGCAGCATTACGCCTTGGCGCGGGACATTGAGATCGCCGTGATCGATGGCGGCAGGCGTTTCGGCAATAACCTGTGTATTCCTGCGGGACCATTGCGGGAACTGCCTTCGCGATTGAAAAGCGTTGATTTGATCGTTGCCAATGGCAAGGCGCGAAACCACGAATATGCGATGGAACTCAAATCGTACGCCTTCCAAAGTGTAACGGATGCGGCGAAGCTTAAATCCCTGCATGAATTTGAGGGGAAGCCGGTTGAAGCGATAGCAGGCATAGGTAACAACGAACGTTTTTTTCAGCAATTGGAGGCATTGGGGATTCACATCAATAAACATCCATTTGCCGATCATCACCGTTTCCGGCAAAAGGATTTAATATTTAAGAATGAAAACCCGGTTCTAATGACGGAAAAAGATGCGGTAAAATGTAAAAAGTATGCGTTACCGGATGCGTGGTATCTTCGCGTGGATGCGCTGCTGGAAAACCGATTTTATGAACTGCTGAATGCACAACTCACAGACCTATTAGGAAAACGCGATGGATAGAAAATTATTGGACGTTCTGGTGTGCCCGGTATGTAAGGGTCCGTTGGTTTATAAGAAAGACGCCAATGAGCTGATCTGCAAGGGCGATCGTCTGGCGTATCCTGTAAAAGACGATATTCCCATCATGCTGGAAGAAGAAGCCAGGGAACTGGCGCCGGAAGAGGAAGTTACCTAGTGTCATTTATTGCAGTGATACCCGCGCGCTACGCTTCCACGCGATTACCCGGCAAATTATTACTGGAGCTGGCGGGCAAACCGGTTTTGCAACACGTCTATGAACGGGCGAAACAGAGCAGGGCAGAGCGTATCATTATTGCAACCGACAGTCCGGAAATCATGGCTGCAACAATAAAATTTGGCGCGGAAACCCTGCTGACGTCGGAAACACATCATTCAGGCACCGATCGCATCGCGGAAGTCGTGGAAAAATTCCAGTTGCTGGATGAGACTTTAATTGTCAATGTACAGGGTGATGAGCCATTGATTGCGCCGGAAAACATCAATCAAGTGGCGCAAAATCTCGAGCATCACAGTGATGCCAGTATTGCAACACTATGCACTGCGATGGATAACCCCGAAGATGTGCTGAATCCGAATATGGTAAAAGTGGTTATGGATGAGCAAGGTTATGCGCTGTATTTCAGCAGGGCGCCCATCCCCTGGGATCGTGAGTGTTTCGGCGGATTGTACCGGGAAGGCGTAAAGGTCATGAATAGGGCGCAACTTCGAGGCTCTTACTATTGTCATATGGGTATCTACGCCTATCGGGCTGGTTTTTTAAAATCCTATGTGAGCATGCCGCAAAGCTCACTGGAAAAAGCTGAAGCGTTAGAGCAGCTGCGTGCGCTAAGTAATGGTTGTAAAATTCATGTCGGTGTGACTCATCATGACAAATCAATCGGCATTGACACCATGGATGATTACCAAAGAATAAAGAAAATGATGGCGCGTTGTTGACTGCCGATGGTGCAATGTCTTGCGTAGAGTTTTTCGATGATACCCCAATTGTTTAGAAGATCCCGTCCCAAGGAGTTGTTCATGGTTAATGTGCTGTTCGTCTGCATGGGCAATATCTGCCGTTCACCGACGGCGGAGGGTGTATTTACGCGCCGGGTGGAAGAGGCCGGTTTGCTGGATAAAATTGGCATTGATTCCGCGGGCACCCATGCTTATCACGTGGGAGAACCGCCTGATCCAAGAGCGCAGAAATCAGCGCGGGCGCGCGGCGTCGAGATCAGTCATTTGCGCGCAAGGAGAGCCGTAGCGGAAGATTTTGAACGCTTTGACTATGTGCTGGCGATGGATTATGACAATTTGCAGATTTTGCAGTCTTTGTGCGCGCCGCAATATAGTTCCAAGCTACAATTGTTTCTGGACTATGGCAGTCATCACGATATCAAGGAAGTACCGGATCCTTACTACGGCGGACCGTTGGGATTTGAACGGGTGCTGGATCTCATAGAAGATGCCGCCAGCGGTTTACTGCAAAGCATTCTGGAAAAACACACCGGCCTGAAATGAAGCTGCACGCGCTTGCCATACAATCACGTGCAGCTATGTTTACAGTTTCTGATCAGTTGTTGGAATTCTTGACCTTATAGGCATTGTTATCGGTATCATCAGACGGTGAGGAACTGTTTTGCTCCGTACTGATGTGCGGCTGTTCCCTCACATCTGCTGTATAAACCGTTTGATCGCGCGGTTCTGGTTCGCTGGAACTGGAACCTGTTGCCGGACGGTTAAACGATTCAGACCGTGGATGCGATTGATCACCGGCGCCGTCATTAAACACGGGACTGCGTTGGTAATCTGCGTCCGGTTTGGATGGCGCGTCTGTTACTATTTGCCTTGGTTGTTCCACAAACTCCCGGGTAAGTCCGCCGGAGTACCGTTCAGTTGACGCTGATTGCGCATCTTTGCCATATGGATGGGCGCCGCCAAAGCCGGAGATCGCAGTGTTTGCCGCGTGCGCTTGATTGGGGGAATTGCTGCTTTCACCCTTGATTCCACCGCCGTCGTGTGCCGGGTTCGATGCGCTGGTTTCAACGGCGGTATTTGCTGGAGACGCCCCGGCTTCCGGCTGATTCTGTGTTTCATATTCAGGCACCGCAGCTTTTGTTTTGTCGCTGTCGCTCTCGCGGCCACCCTCGCGGCGTCTGCGGCGTCCGCCGCGGCGTCCGCGCCGTACATTCCTGCTTTCCCTGCTGGTATCGGATTTTGTTTCTTTAGCCGTGAAAGTTTCTGCCGCGGTCCCGGTTATAGATACGGCTTCTTCAGCAGCGGCGGGTGCGTCACTAACAACTGGTTGAGGCGCACGGGTTTCTCTTCCGGGTACGATCGCGCCGCCTTTTTTATCGCGCATTGCGGATTCCTGGCGGCGGCCACCTTCGCTACGGCGTTGCTGCTGCCGTTGTTTTCTCGAACCTTGACCCGGCCGTTGGGCGCCGCGGGTTGGTGCGCCGCGTTGTGGCCGTTGCGCTGATGGGCGGGTTGTGGCTGGTGTTTTGCCGGCTGGTTTTGCTTTTTCCTCGGTGGCGCCAAATAAAGTGTTAAACAACCGTTTTAGAAAACCGGGTTCCGCGCGGCTTGGCGCCACCGGCGATACTGGCGCTGGCTGGGAAGGCACCACCGACTTAACCGCGGGTTCTTCTATCTGTGCTTTTTGGGTTTCCGCCATGGATTCCGGCGCTTCTTCGCGCTCGATCGTCAATTCGTAGCTGGATTGGCTGGCAGCCTGGCTGACCTCGCTGATTTTAATCCGCTGAATATCGTAGTGGGGTGATTCAAAACTTTCATTTGGCAGCAGGAGCAGGGCGATTTTTTGCCGCGTTTCGATATCGATCAGTGATTGACGTTTTTCATTGAGCAGATAAGTTGCCACATTGACCGGGAGTTGCACCACAATCTTGGCGGTTTGTTCTTTCATGGCTTCTTCTTCAATGATCCGCAGGATCGAGAGCGCGAGGGATTCCGTGCCGCGAACAGTTCCCTGACCCTGACAGCGCGGGCAGACCACCTGGCTGGATTCTCCCAGCGACGGCCGCAAGCGTTGGCGCGACATTTCCAGTAGTCCGAATCGCGAAATTCTGCCGATCTGCACGCGAGCGCGGTCCATCTTGAGGGCTTCTCTCAAGGTGTTCTCGACCTCCCGCTGATTGCGGGTGGATGTCATATCAATAAAGTCTATGACGATAAGTCCGCCCAGATCCCGTAACCGTAATTGCCGGGCGATTTCCTCCGCTGCCTCGCAATTGGTGTTGAGCGCGGTTTCCTCAATATCACCGCCTTTGGTGGCTCGCGACGAATTGATATCGATTGATACCAACGCCTCGGTGTGATCCATCACAATGGCGCCGCCGGATGGCAGGCGCACCTCGCGTTGAAATGCGGTTTCAATCTGGGATTCGATCTGAAAACGGGTAAATAATGGAACCCTTTCCTGGTATAGCTTTACCTTATCCAGGTTGGAAGGCATAACAAGTTGCATGAATTCGCGAACGTGATTGTATGTATCACGCTCATCGATAATGATTTCACTGATATCGCTGCGCAAGTAATCCCGCAGCGCGCGGATAATAACGTTACTTTCCTGATAAATAAGAAAAGGCGCGGACCGCTCCTTAGTGGCTTTTTCGATCGCTTCCCAGAGCTGAAGCAGGTAATTTAGATCCCATTGCAGCTCCTCGGTGTTTCGGCCAACCCCGGCGGTACGCACAATAATGCCCATATCGAGTGGTATATCCAGATCGATAAGTGCGTCACGGATCTCCTGGCGATCCTCGCCGACGATACGCCGCGACACACCACCAGCCCGGGGATTGTTCGGCATCAATACCAGGTAACGGCCGGCCAGACTAATAAAGGTGGTTAATGCCGCTCCTTTATTGCCCCGTTCCTCTTTTTCTATTTGAACGATGACCTCCTGACCTTCCTTGATCACTTCTTTGATATTAATCCGGCCGCCACTGAGGTCGACAGATGGGTCAAAATATGCGCGTGAGATTTCTTTTAAAGGGAGGAAACCATGACGCTGGCTGCCATAGTCAACAAAGGCCGCTTCGAGGCTGGGTTCCAGCCGAGTGATACGGCCTTTGTAAATATTGGCTTTTTTCTGTTCGCGGCCAGCAGACTCGATATCAAGGTCATAAAGGCGTTGGCCGTCCACCAGCGCAACACGCAACTCCTCAGGTTGAGTTGCGTTAAACAACATTCTTTTCATTGTATTATTCTCTCTCGGCGCTCATACCTTGCATCCCTTCCTTCCGGGATAGCTCTTGCTGAGAGTTGTCCGCCTGTTACTTATATTTCTTCTTTATGCCGTCTTAGGCGTGTGGAAGCTAAGGTTTATCCACTCAGCAAGTTCACAAGCATGATGGTTGATCCGCAAGGGAGCGCACTCTGTTAAGTTTTTACGTTATATTAAATTTTTAACAACTGTTTGATTACTGTATAATTTGTACCCGCGCTGAAACGGATACCTGAAATCCTATTGGAATTCACTTTCTTACGTAACTTCAAAGCTATCCCGCTTGTATTTGTTGACTATAGCAGTTATATCAGCCTTCGACAATGTCAACAAATTAGATATCAGTGCTAAACCTTCAATATAAACCATTTATGTTATGGAAAAATCGACTGAAAAACCTTTTATTCTGGAGATTAGTGAAGAGCGCTCTGGTCAGAGGATAGACAACTTTTTACTAACCCAACTAAAAGGCGTGCCGAAAAGCCGAATATATAGACTATTGCGCAAAGGTGAAGTTCGCGTCAATAAGGGCCGAATCAAACCAGACTACCGCCTGAAAACCGGAGATCACGTGAGAATCCCGCCGGTTCGCGTAACTACGAAAGAAGGGCCATCAACTCACGCGCCGGCGGCGGGAATACTGGCGGATGTGCAATCGGCCATCATTTATGATGACCACAATCTGCTCGTACTCAATAAACCCGCCGGGCTGGCGGTGCACGGGGGAAGCGGCATCCAATATGGTGTGATAGAAGCGTTGAGGGCGTTATGTCCTGAAGAGCATCACCTGGAACTGGTGCACCGGTTGGATCGTGACACCTCGGGCTGTCTTTTGATCGCTAAAAAACGCAGCACGCTCACGCAGCTTCATGAACAACTTCGTAATAATAATATTCGAAAAAATTATGTGACGTTGGTGAAGGGTTGTTGGAAAGGTGGAAAACAAAGCATTGAAGTCCCATTACGGAAAAACACCTTGAAGTCCGGAGAACGGATTGTGCGTGTTGATCCCGAAGGTAAACCGGCGCAAAGCATTTTTAAACCCATCAAAATCTATGCGCAAGCTACATTGATGGAAGTGGAACTCATAACGGGCCGTACTCATCAAATACGGGTGCACGCCGCCCACGCGGGCTACCCAATAGCCGGTGATGAGAAATACGGTCATAGAGGATTTAACTTGTCCATGAAAGCGCTAGGGTTGGACCGGCTGTTTTTACACGCCAAATCCATCACTTTTTTCGCGCCAGGTGCTAATGGCAATATCACCATCGTGGCGCCATTGGGACCGGAATTAGAACAAGTACTGGAAAAATGCGAGAATGAATTTAACTTATCAGCCAAAGGTAATTTGTAGTGCAACAAATCGAGCTCGTTATTTTTGATTGGGATGGTACGTTGATCGATTCACAGGCTAATATCGTTCAATGTCTTCAATGGATGATAAATGATCTCAATTTGCCGCACCGGACCGAAAATCAATTGAGTAACATTATCGGCCTTGGCCTCTATGAAGCGCTGAACGATCTTTTCCCGGATCATGATGTGCGAGCATACGAGCAAATGGTGGATCGTTACCGTTATCATTTTTTAAGCAGCGATCCATCACAGCCATTTCCGGGCGCTGAATCTGTCTTATCTCATTTGGCGGGCAATGATTACCTGTTGGCTGTCGCCACCGGTAAAGGACGCCGAGGTCTGGACAAAGCGCTGGATAGCACGGGTTTCCGCCAATGGTTTCATGCGACCCGATGCGCCGATGAAACCCGCTCCAAGCCGCATCCCCAGATGCTGGAAGAAATCCTCGAAGAACTTGGTGTCGAACCACAAAAGGCCGTTATGATTGGTGATACTGAATATGATTTACAAATGGCCAAAAACGCCGGTGTACATGCGATCGGCGTGAGTTATGGTGTCCACGATACTGAACGATTGCAACAATGCGAACCAGTGGCTGTTATTGACGAGATTCGTGCTTTACTTAATTGGCTAGGTGGCGAGAAAATTGCAATTTGACAGGCTATTAGCCGATAGCAAACATTGTATCCCAAAACATTTTCATGCCAGAAGTTATAATAATATATTGCACCCCCAGCAAAGGATTCTGACCTAATGACTGACGATGACAAAAAAGATTCATCCACTGACCCAACTAAGCAAGAAGAGACTGAGGGTAAAGTATCGGCTGCCGATGCTGCCGAGGGTGGCAAGCCGGCGGCATCTTTGACTTCTGAGCATAACGAGACACAGGATCCCTGGACGCAGTCGCCGCCGGTTGCTGAAAAACACGCTGGCACATCAACGTTGCACACTGATGAAACCCGGGCACAACCAAAATCAGCCGGTATTTTTTCCGGTAAAGGTAAGGGCAAATTAGATTTGTCCGGCGAGCATTGGGACCGCGATATTCTTAACCGCCTGGCGTTTGCCGCGTTAAATGAACAACGCCGCGCGCGCCGCTGGAACGTATTTTTCAAAGCGCTGGCATTTATTTATATTGGCGCCCTGCTGTTTTACATACCATCTGATCTCGGTCAAAAAGGCATCGCGGGCGGCAAGCATACGGCGCTGATCGAAGTGACCGGAGCGATTGGTGCGGATACCGAAGCCAATGCGGATAACATAGTCAGCGGTTTGCGGGCCGCGTTTAAAAACAAGAATACCGCGGCGGTTATTCTGCGCATCAATAGTCCGGGTGGCAGTCCCGTGCAGGCTGGTTATGTTTACGACGAGATTAAGCGCTTGCGTGGAAAATATTCGGGTATCAAACTCTATGCGGTCATAACCGACATCTGCGCTTCAGGCGGCTATTACATCGCCGCGGCCGCCGATGAGATTTACGCTGACAAAGCCAGCATCGTTGGCTCCATTGGGGTATTGATGAATGGCTTTGGTTTTGTCGAAGCCATGAAAAAACTGGGTATCGAACGCCGGCTCATCACCGCCGGTGAACATAAAGGTGTAATGGATCCATTTTCTCCGGTTAAACAGGACGATCTCAAACACATGCAATCATTGCTGGATGGTGTGCACCGGCAGTTTATCAATGTTGTCAAAGAAGGGCGCGGCGACCGCCTGAAAGAGTCCCCGAAATTGTTTAGTGGCCTGTTCTGGAACGGGGAAGAGGGTGTAAAGCTTGGGCTGGTGGATGGCCTGGGCAGCTCCAGTTATGTCGCGCGGGAGATCGTTGGCGCTGAAAACCTGGTGGATTTTACGGTACGCGCGAATTATTTCGACCGGTTCGCGGAACGCCTCGGCGCAGGATTCGCCAAGATGATGGCAACAACGCTGGGTGTGAATCCGGCAGCGATTCAATAATTCCGGTCTGACAGATCCTTCATTCTGTAACTGTATTCGCGAGATCAATGGCCGCGCGGATTTGTTCCTGGTCCGTGTAAAAATGCGGTGAAAACCGGATACCTCCACCTCGCTCGGCGCACATGATGTTTTGTTGCCTGAGCTTTTTATAAATTCCGTTAGCGGAATGGTGTTTGTGTTTGAACGTTACGATTCCCCCTAATCGATCCAGGTTAGACGGCGACAACAACTTAAGATTTTCCCGGGCATCGATCTCATCCAGCATAAAGCGTGTATTACGCAGTACCCTTTGCTCTATTTCCGTTAAGCCCGCTTCCAGAATCAGTGACAGGCTGGCATTTAACGCATGAATGCCCAGCATATTGGGGCTGCCGCATTCAAAACGCCGGGCGGATGACGCAGCGCGCCAATGTTGTGCTTCGTAGTTTCCATGATCTTCGACCATATGCCAGCCATACTGAGTCAATTCAAGCTGGTCGCGAAGATGGCTGGCGCAATAAAAAAAACCCAATCCTTCCGGCCCCAGCATCCACTTATGACCATCAGCCATCGCGAAGTCCGCCTGACATTGCTGAATATCAAACTTAAGCGCGCCAACGCTTTGAATGGCATCCACGCAAAACAATATATTTTGCGATTTGCAAAACTCTCCGATCCGCGGCAGATCCATTTTCAAACCACGGGCATACTGCACGGAACTAACGGATATCAGGCGCGTGTGCGAATCGCAACAGTCAAAAATAGTCTGTTCAGGCGAACTATCTGTACAATCTGTAACGTCCGCGATGCGCAGTTCAACGCCCTGCGTGGACAGTGATTCCCAGACGATATGATTTGAAGGAAATTCCAGATTGGTAATGACAACATTGTCACCCATTTGCCAATGGATGCCATAAGCCACTATGGACAACGCTTCGGAGGTGTTTTTTACGAGCGCGATGTCTTGATGCGATGGGGCATTGATGAGGATTTGCAGTTGTTTGCGCAATGCGGTTTCAGTTTCGATCCACTGCAAATAGTTTAGTGAACCTAAGCGGCAGTTTTCCTCGGCAAAATGTATTACCGCATTGCGTGTTCTAAGCGGCCAGGGTGATACTGCGGCATGATTGAGGTATATGATGTTTTTATCAAGTGCGAATTCAGCTTTATATTTCATATATAATCCGTTTTTCTGCCTTAATTATTAATTTCACCATCGTAGCGACAATTTCCAGTACCATGATCTAATATATTGAATGTATTAGGATAATATAGAAATCACCTGCCTTTTATTTTCTGATTTTGCTATATTAACCCTGCCAATCAGCCGATATTCATTCTAAGAAATTATTCCGGTTTTAGGCATGGACGCGGTCAAATATTATTTATAAACTAACTACTTAAGTAATTATCTAAAAGTTAATGTTGCGCTATGCGTTATTTTTATAACAGCATGAAACGTATCTCGTTTTTGATTTTTTCGCAGGCGGTATATTTGCCGCTTGTGATAAATAATGCGCAAGCGGATAACACCCTCCCTGCGGAACCGCCGGGCGCAGCGGCCGTCTCTGCAACCACGGCCGTGAGCCTCAACTCCAGCGCGCCGATCGCCTTGCTGGAATCTAATCTTACTGAATTAAAACGCGCCTTGTTCCGTGATGCGGTTGATGCACTGGAAAACGGCAACCTGGAAAATTTTGAGACATTAAAAACACAAAGCAAGGATTATATTTTATATCCCTACCTTGAGTACTATGGATTGCGCAATCGATTGTCGTCGGCCAGCGATGATGAATTGACGGCGTTCATTGAAAACTATAACGATACACCTTTGAGTTACAAAATACGCACTCAGTGGTTATACAGACTGGCGGAAGACCAGCGTTGGGAACAATACCTGAAAATATACAAAGCACAGGAAGGGACAAAATTGCGCTGCGCGTATCTGCACGCCCGGCTCGCGACAGACAATTCCAGTAAAACCTACCAGGCAGTCATGAACGAAGCCAAAGATTTGTGGAAAGCAGGAACTGAACAACCCAAAGAGTGTGAAAATATTTTCGGCCGGTTTGAGAAAAGCAAGTTGCTAACGCAACAGCTGATTTGGGAACGTATCGATAACGCCATGGAAAAAGGAAATATCCCGCTGGCGGGAGAGTTGAGCAAAAAGCTCGTTAAGCGGGATCGCAAACAGGTGGATCTGTGGATCGATGTGCATAAAAATCCGGCCAATCATCTCGATTCAAAAAAGCTGCATGAAAGGACTTCGATTAACCGCAAGATCATTATTCATGGTGTTCAACGCATGGCGCGCAGCGATGCGGAACGGGCGAAAGAAAAATGGGCCAAACTGCAACATAAACGGGGTTTCAGCCGACAACAACTGGGTGAGATGCAACGCTATATCGCGCTGCGTTCTGCCTATCAACAACATCCGAATGCATATAAATGGCTAAATGAAATTGGTAAAAATTGGATTGATGACGATGTATTGTACTGGCGCGCCATGACCGCACTGCGCGCGCAGGATTGGAAAGCTTTGGAAAACGATATTGGCCGTTTACCAAAAATAGAAGAAGAGGAACCCAAATGGCGATACTGGCTGGCAAGAGCATGGGAACAATCAGGTAAAAAGGAACAAGCGAAAAAGCTTTTTGAAGAAATAGCAACCCAAACCAATTATTATGGATTTTTATCAGCGGACCGTATCGGGATTAGTTATTCGTTTAATATGGAGCCCTTGCCCCGTGATGAGAAAGTCATCCAGGAAATCACCAGGATTCCCGCTATCCAGCGCGCCCGGGAGCTTTTTTTGGTAAATCAAATGGAAGAAGCGCGCAACGAGTGGTCGGACGCAACGCAAAAATTTGATAATAATTGGTTAAAACAAGCAGCGCTGCTTTCTCACGATTGGGAATGGCACCATAATGCCATAATGACGGTTGCCCAGGCAT
>JAKEGK010000014.1 GCA_022627515.1 Gammaproteobacteria bacterium | reverse complement strand
GGCTGGCGGTCGCCAATTCGCTTTCCGCCGTCATCAATGGCGCGCGCCAGGTGGAATGCACCATCAATGGTTTGGGCGAACGCGCCGGTAATGCCGCGCTGGAAGAAATTGTCATGACGGTCAGCACCCGCAAAGACGTCTTTACCTGCAATGTTGATCACATCGACCGTACCCAGATTGTGCCCACGTCGCGTCTGGTCTCGGGTATTACCGGGTTTGCGGTACAGCCCAACAAGGCAATTGTCGGCGTGAACGCCTTTGCCCACGAATCGGGCATCCATCAGGATGGCGTATTGAAAAGCCGCGAAACCTACGAAATCATGCGCGCCGAAGATGTGGGGTGGACCACCAACCGCATGGTATTGGGCAAACATTCCGGCCGCAATGCATTTAGAACCCGTTTGCAGGAGTTGGGAATCAGCTTTGAATCGGAAGAGGAATTGAATACCGCTTTTGCCCGGTTCAAGGAATTGGCCGATAAGAAACATGAAATATTCGACGATGATCTGCAGGCTCTGGCCACTACGGCAGACCTTGACAAGGAAAACGAGTACATTAAGTTGGTGTCCTTAAAAGTCTGTTCGGAAACCGGAGAAAAACCCGTGGCCGCGATTACTTTGAATGTTAACGGTGAGGAAAAACCCGTGCAAGCCGGCGGTGGTGGACCAGTGGATGCGTCTTTTCAAGCCATAGAGAAAGTCATTAACAGTGGATCGCATCTGTTGTTGTATTCGGTGAACAATATTACCAGTGGCACCGATGCGCAAGGTGAAGTGACGGTACGGTTGGAAAAAGACGGACAAATTGTCAATGGCCAGGGCGCCGATACCGATATCGTGATTGCATCCGCGATGGCGTATATCAATGCGCTAAATAAATTGATGACCAGTATGCAGCGGCAGCATCCCCAGGTTTAACGGAGTAAGTTTACTCATAATGGCGATCGACGAACGGCAACAACAATATCTGCAGGCCATGGGAATCCAGACCTGGCTGAGGCGCGATGCAAAGGAAGCCGTAACAATACACGCTGCTCAAACCGTGACGGTAATTAACATGCCGGCAGCGCCGGATACGGTAAATGCGGGCATGGAGGCTGTTGCGTTGCCGGCAGGCAATGAGGTGTATCAATACAACTGGGATCAGCTGAAAAATGCCGTGCAGCAGTGTGTTGCGTGTGACTTGCATCGCGCGCGAAAAAACACCGTGTTTGGCGTCGGCAATGAGCAGGCGGACTGGATGATAATCGGCGAAGCTCCGGGTGCGGATGAAGACCGCCAGGGTGAACCCTTTGTTGGCCGTGCAGGCCAGTTGCTGAATAACATGCTGCTGGCGATTGGGCTTAAGCGGGAGCGGGTTTACATTGCCAATATCCTGAAATGCCGGCCGCCTAATAATCGTGATCCGCGCCCGGACGAAGTTGTGAAATGCGAACAGTTTCTCAAAAGGCAGGTTGCGTTGGTCAATCCAAAAATTATATTGGCGGTTGGACGCATTGCCGCCCATAATTTGTTAAAGACGGATAGCAGTCTGTCGCAATTGCGGGGCCGGTGTTTTTATTACGGCCCGCAAAACATACCGGTTGTTGTAACGTACCACCCGGCGTATTTGCTGCGGTCACCGGTGGAAAAACGCAAGGCATGGCAGGATCTGCTGTTTGCCCAAGCGGTCAGCCGTGGAGCCACTAATTAAGCTTATCAAAAAGATTCAGTCGCCAAAAATTGGTTGAATTAATTCATGAGTGCCGTTCTCAAATCGCCGCCGGTTTTTTTCCGGCCCATGTCCGGGGAAGATCTCGATAACATCATGACCCTGGAAACCAGGAATTATGATTTTCCCTGGACGCGCCAGATCTTTGCCGATTGTCTGCGTGTGGGTTATCTGTGCCAGGTATGCGAGATGGATAACCAGCTTGCCGGCTACTGCATTATGTCCACGGGAGCATCGGAAGCGCATGTATTAAACCTTTGTATAGCGCAGGGTTATAGGCGCAGGGGTTTGGGTAAACGCCTATTGACTCATATGCTGGAGTTGGCAAAACATCGCCAGGTGGGTACTGTATTCCTTGAGGTCCGGCCATCCAACAAGGCGGCAATTTCGTTGTACGAAAAAATGGGATTTAACGAAATTGGAACAAGGCTGGATTATTACCCCGCCAGAGTCGGCCGCGAAGACGCGATAATTCTGGCGAAGAGTCTGGAAGTGTAGTGCTACACCAGCAATGACACAGAAACCTCCTGCTATATTTCTGCTGGGACCCACGGCATCCGGCAAGACCGAGATCGCTGTTCGTTTGGTGGAAGATTTGCCTTGCGAGATCATCAGTGTTGATTCGGCCATGGTGTATCGCGGCCTGGATATCGGCACTGCCAAACCGGATGCCACGATTCTGCAAAAAGCCCCGCATCGCCTGATTGATATTTGTGATCCTGCGGAAGCGTATTCGGCCGCGCAATTTGCCGAAGATGCATTGCGAGAAATGAACGACATATACATACAGGGCAAAATACCCCTGCTGGTTGGAGGTACTTTCTTATATTTTCGTGCGCTGGCCGAAGGATTATCCCCATTGCCGGCAGCAGACCCCAAAGCACGCGCCCAACTGGATGCTGAAGCCAAGGTGGTGGGATGGGCGGAAATGCACCAACGCCTGACAGCAGTTGATCCTGAAACCGCGTCCCGCGTTCACCCCAATGATCCCCAGCGTATCCAGCGCGCGCTGGAGGTTTATGCATTAACTGGTGAAGCAATGAGCAGTATATTGCGCCGGGATAATCCAGGGGAATTGCCCTATAATGTTTGTAAACTGATCCTGGCGCCTAGTGACAGGTCTGTGTTGCACGATAGAATCGCAATTAGATTCAATCGCATGCTAAAGTTGGGACTGGTTAATGAAGTGGAACAATTGTATCGGCGGAGTGATTTGCACAAGGATTTGCCTTCGATCCGTGCAGTGGGATACCGCCAGGTATGGGCTTACCTGGGCGGTGAACTTCGATACGATGAAATGATCCAAAAAGGCATTGCAGCAACACGACAGTTCGCCAAACGTCAATTTACCTGGCTGCGTTCGGAAAAGGAGGAAATGTGGTTTGACGCCCTGGAAAATAATATTTATTCCAAGATATTGAAAAAACTATTAAACAATCCCATTTTGGGTAACAGAATATAGGAAATCGTATGTTGTGCTATAGTTTCAGGAACGGAACGCTAAAGTCTGACGACATTGGTTGTTGTAATTAGGATCAAGTACTCGAACAAAACGCGATTAATAAGGGCAAGATCATAAAGCGATAAGTAGCAATACGGTCTACCCCTCCTATTATAAAACAAAGATAAAATAAGGAGACACGCCATGCCAAAAGGGCAATCACTACAAGACCCTTTTTTAAATGCCCTCAGGAAGGAAAGAATACCTGTAGCGATTTATCTCGTTAACGGCATCAAGTTACAAGGGCAGATTGACTCATTTGACCAGTTTGTAGTGTTACTGAAAAATAGCGTCAATCAGATGGTTTATAAACATGCAATTTCGACCGTCGTACCTGCACGCAACGTTAAACTACCGGCAACACATGAAGGTAACTCTGAACAACAATCCCGAAGTACATAAGCATCAGCTGCCAGGAATGCACCAGGGGGACGTAGTTGTTTGATCGTCCCCGGAGTGGTGAACAAGCCATTCTTGTTTTTGCCAATTTCTCCTCGCGTTTAAACGACGAAGAAATTGCAGAGTTTCGTGAACTCGCCAAATCCGCAGGCGCCGAGCCGGTGGCGACGGTGACCAGCGCGCGCAAAATTCAGGATCCCCGCTATTTGATTGGCGAGGCGAAAGCGGAGGAAGTCCGCGAGGTCATCGCTGCAACCAAAGCGGATGTGGTGCTGGTCGATAATACGCTCACGCCTTCCCAGGAACGCAACCTGGAAAAATTCCTGCAATGCCGCGTACTGGATCGAACGGGTCTGATTCTGGATATTTTTGCCCAACGCGCCACAAGCCATGAAGGCCGTTTGCAGGTTGAGCTGGCCCAGTTGCAGCATTTGTCGACTCGTTTGGTGCGGGGATGGACGCACCTGGAGCGGCAAAAAGGCGGTATAGGTTTACGCGGGCCAGGTGAGACCCAGCTGGAAACGGACCGCCGGCTAGTCGCAATCCGCATCAAACAGCTGAAGAAACGCCTGGAGAAAGTTCACACGCGGCGCCAACAAGGCCGGCGCGCCAGAAAAAAAGCGGATATACCCACCGTTTCTCTGGTGGGCTATACCAATGCGGGCAAGTCCACCTTGTTCAACCGGCTGACTGCGGCGAGTGTTTTTGCCGAAGATCAGTTGTTCGCAACGCTTGATCCTACATTACGCCGATGTGATTTGGGAAATAACAATGAGGTGATCCTGGCGGACACTGTAGGCTTTATTCGCCACCTGCCTCATGATCTGGTCGAAGCGTTTCACTCCACTCTGCAAGAAACGCGGGAAGCCAGTTTGTTGCTGCATGTGATCGACGCAAGTCAGGATAATTATCAGAATAACATTGATGAGGTTAATTCCGTACTCAAGGAAATCGGCGCTAACACAATTGCCCAAATTCAGGTTTTCAACAAACTGGATAAAGTTGAAGGTGGCGAACCGCGTATTGATTACGCTGAATCAGGACTGCCAAACCGGGTCTGGCTTTCTGCTCAAACCGGGGCAGGAATAGAATTATTGCTTGACGCAATAAAAGCTTATTGTTTCCACGAAACGCTGCATCAGTGGGTGCGGATTCCCGCAAGTAACGGCCGGTTACGTTCCCAGTTATATTTGCAGGGAAAAGTACTCAAAGAATGTAGCGATGATAGCGGTGATTTATTCCTTGAGATTCAGATTACCCGCAGGAATCTCGAGGCAATCCAGCAGAAAGAAGGCGTACAGCTTGAAAAAGAGTTGGATAAACAAATTATTAACTATTGCGGGTGAAGCCTTAGCGACCTAGAATTCAGCTTTTGCGCCCGTAGTAATGACAGCGCCGTTTAACCGGTGGCTTTTGTGTTGCAAATTTAATCAATTAGTAAATTGAAATGGAGTAAAACATGGCCTGGAACGAACCAGGGGGGTCTGGCAAAGACAGAGATCCGTGGGGTGGTAGTGATAACAAAGGACCACCTGATCTGGATGAAGTCGTTAAAAAAATGCAGGATAAGTTTGGCGCGTTTTTTGGACGCGGTGGTTCCAGTCAAACGCCGGGTGGCGCTGGCGGCAAAGGTGGCGGTATCAGTACAGCAGGCATTGGCTTAATTCTGGCCTTGGCCGCGATTGTGTGGGCCATTGCGGGAATCTATACGGTGGAGGAAGGCACGCGCGGAGTGGTGTTGCAATTAGGCAAATATATGAAAACGACCACGCCGGGTCTGCATTGGGCGCCCCCTTTTATTCAGACCTATGAAATAGTCGATATCGAAAACGTGCGCGACGCCCGAATCGGTTATCGTACGGAAGGCACTACCGGCCGCCGTTCTGCGTCTATTGAGGAAGAATCCCTGATGTTGACCCAGGATGAAAATATCGTGGATATCCATCTTGCGGTGCAATACAAGATCAAGAGCGCCAGTGATTATTTATTTAAAACCGTGGATCCTGATGACACCTTGCGTGAGGCGACAGAGAGCGCGTTACGTGAAATCATTGGTAAAAACAATATGGATTTTGTGCTGACTCAGGGGCGCGCTGAAATTGCCGCCAGTGTGCAGGAACTTATACAGGGCATCCTGGATCGCTATGGCACCGGCTTGCTGGTTACCAGCGTGAACATGCAGGACGCACAGCCTCCGGAACCCGTGCAAGCCGCGTTTGACGATGCGGTAAAAGCGCGTGAGGATGAAGAGCGCCTCAAAAACGAAGCGGAAGCTTACGCTAACGATATTATCCCGCGCGCACGCGGCAAAGCCGCCCGCGCGGAGGAAGATTCCCTGGCTTACAAAGAACAAGTCATCGCCCAGGCAAAAGGCGAAACCTCCCGCTTTTCGCAGATACTGGCTGAATATAAAAAGGCGCCTGAGGTAACACGCAAACGCCTTTATATCGATGCCGTGGAGTCAGTGATGTCCAATACCAGTAAGGTTGTGATCGATGTCGAAGGTGGAAACAATCTGATGTATCTGCCATTGGATAAAATGATGCAAGGCGCGGCGGGTATACGCGACTTGTTGCAAAATTCCCAAGGCGGAGAATCATCGTTGCCAAGCCGTTCAAGCACCACCCAGCAGACAATCAGAGAAAGTACGCGTGGCACAACCAGGGAGGATCGCGAATGACGCAAGGAAAAATAATCAGCTTGATCCTCATTGTTGCGATTCTGGTGGTGGGTTCCATGTCGTTTTTTACAGTGGAAGAGCGTCAAAAAGCCATTTTGTTTAAATTTGGCGAAGCCATCAGCAGTGATTTTGCGCCAGGGCTACACTGGAAAATACCGTTCGTTAACAATGTCCGGAAGTTTGACGCGCGCGTTCAAACCATGGATGCGAAGCCGGAACGTTATCTTACCAGCGAAAAGAAAAATTTAATCGTTGACTCATTTGTGAAATGGAAAATTGACAATGTTTCCAAGTTTTACACTGCCACTGGCGGCGACACCGAGACCGCCAATATCCGTCTTTCCCAGATAATCAAGGACGGACTGCGCGGCGAGTTTGGCAAGCGCGCCATTCGTGATGTGGTATCCGGCGAGCGCAATCAGATCATGGATATCCTGACGACAGAAGCCAACAAGCAGGCGCGGGAATTCGGCATTGACATTATTGATGTCCGGATCAAGCGCATCGACCTGGACAAGCAAATCAGTGAATCTGTATATCGCCGCATGGAGGCGGAACGTCAGCGGGTCGCCAAGGAACTGCGCGCGCAAGGTGAGCAGGAAGCTGAAACCATTCGGGCAAAGGCCGACCGGGAACGCACCGTGATTCTTGCGGAAGCGTTCCGCAAGGCGGAACAGATTCGTGGTGAAGGTGACAGGGAAGCGGCAAACATTTATGCCGGCGCTTATAGTCAGGACAAGGAATTCTACGCTTTCTACCGCAGCCTGAATGCTTACCGCAATAGCTTTGCCAATAAAGACGATATATTGGTGTTGCAGCCAAAAAGTGAATTCTTTCAATATTTCAAATAGTACCTGGCGGCAGGCGGCGATACTTTCAATAAATTGTTATAACAATAGTAATGGCGTGTTGAAAGCCGGGTGCCCTGATAGGCCAACTGGATAGGCTGGAGAGCAATCATGTGGCGCGATTTGGTTTTAGCCCTGGCATTGTTATTGGTGCTTGAAGGACTGCTGCCTTTTATAAATCCCGCCGGATTCAGGCAAGCCATGCAAATGATTGGAAAAATGAACGATAAGCAACTGAGAACCGGCGGTTTCGTCAGTATGCTGGCCGGCGTGTTATTAATGTATTTGATTAATAACTTAAGTGTTCAATAGCTTTTGATAAAATCGATCACTGATCTTTTATCTATTTTGTTATGAACGACGGCGCTGACCGAAGATTACCAACTACAAATCAACAACCAAAGTAACCAAATTCATACCAACTATCATCAGCTATGAATAACGAACGTTGGGTCCTGCCTGAAGGTATCGAAGAACTGCTCCCCCAGGACGCATACCGCGTTGAATTGCTGCGCAGGCAACTGCTGGATATGTTTTCCGCGTGGGGATATGAGCTGGTGATTCCGCCCTTTCTGGAATATACCGACTCCCTGTTGACTGGTATGGGCAGCGACCTGGATCTTCAGACATTCAAACTTGTGGATCAAAAGAGTGGCCGCATGATGGGCATTCGCGCGGATATGACGCCGCAGGTCGCGCGTATCGATGCCCACCAATTGGGACGCGAACAACCCACTCGCCTGTGCTATATGGGCACAGTGCTGCGCACTCACGCCGATGACCTGTCAAACAAGCGCAGTCTGATGCAAATCGGCGCTGAACTTTACGGTCATGATGGTGTTGCCAGTGACATTGAGATTATCCGGCTGATGCTGGCCATGCTGCAACGCATTGGGCTCGGAGATATCTATCTGGACCTGGGGCATGTCGATATATTCCGCAGCCTGGCGCACCAGGCAAAATTGGACCGGCAACAGGAAAACCTGTTATTTGATGCGTTACAACGCAAGGCTGCTCCCGAAATCAACGATATTCTCAAGCAATCCGGGATATCCGCAGTTTCACAGTCAATGTTGTCGGAATTGATATGGCTCAATGGTGGAGTTGACGTGCTGAACAAAGCCCGTAAAACCTTGAAAGCGGCTGACAGCAATGTGAAGAAAGCCATTGATAACCTGGAATTTATCGCCGCCCAACTCGCCAAGCATGACCCGCTGATTGAGTTGCACTTCGATCTGGCGGAGCTTCGCGGGTACAATTATCATACCGGCGTGGTATTTGCCGCGTATAAACCCGGCGCCGGACAGTCGATTGCCCAGGGCGGGCGTTATGATCATATTGGCGAAGTGTTTGGCCGTGCGCGTCCTGCCACCGGATTCACCGCCGATTTGCGCGCCCTGATGGAATATTCCAGTAATCCCGGCGCAGTGGAGCCGGGAATATTCGCGCCCTGCACGGATGATGAGGCGCAAACCAAAACGATCGACGAGTTGCGCGCACAGGGAAACCGCGTCATTGCCGCTTTACCGGGACAAACCGGTGACGCCAAATCGATGGGGTGTGACCGCAGGCTGGAAAAACAAAATGACAAGTGGGTTGTTGTCAAAGCATAATAATCCCGGACAATCAAAACAAGGCGGCAATAATTCAGGATACGCGCAATGGGAAAAAACGTAATTGTAATCGGTACTCAATGGGGTGATGAGGGTAAAGGAAAAATAGTTGATCTCTTAACGGATCAGGCAAAAGCAGTAGTGCGTTTCCAGGGTGGCCACAATGCTGGTCATACCCTGGTTATAAAAGGCGAAAAGACAGTTTTGCATCTGATTCCATCGGGAATTCTGCGTGATGGCGTTCAATGTCTTATCGGCAACGGCGTCGTGGTGTCGCCAAAAGCGCTGGTGGAAGAAATCAACATGCTGGAATCGCGCGGAGTCCCGGTCAGCTCGCGGCTCAACATCAGCGAAGCCTGCCCGTTGATACTTCCCTACCATGTGGCGCTGGATCATGCGCGGGAGATAGCGCGTGGCAAGTTAGCGATTGGAACGACGGGCCGCGGTATCGGGCCCGCATATGAAGACAAAGTATCACGCCGGGGTTTGCGCCTGGGTGATTTGCTGCATCGCGAACGTTTCGCCGCCAAACTCGGCGAAGTACTGGATTACCATAACTTTGCGTTAAAAAACTATTTCAAGGTTGATACCGTTGATTTCCAGCAAGTGCTGGATGAAACGCTGGCGCTTGGTGAACGCATTACGCCTTTAATCGCGGACATACCAGAATTATTGCATCAATACCGGCAACAGGGTGAAAGCGTTATGTTTGAAGGCGCGCAGGGTGCTTTTCTGGATATTGATCATGGCACTTATCCCTATGTTACATCCTCCAACACCACCGCGGGCAACGCAGGCACCGGCAGCGGTGTAGGGCCGCGCGCATTTGATTATGTGCTGGGAATAACCAAAGCCTATACCACCCGTGTTGGTTCCGGACCGTTTCCCACCGAACTGGATGACGAAGACGGCAAGCACCTCGCCGAAAAAGGGCATGAATTCGGATCGACGACCGGCCGCCCACGCCGTTGCGGCTGGTTCGATGCGGTTGCCTTGCGCCGTTCAAACAATATCAACAGCGTGTCAGGTTTGTGTATTACCAAACTGGATGTGCTGGACGGCCTCGATACGATTCGTATTTGCATCGGCTATCAATGCAACGGTGAGGAACGCAAAACTCCGCCGGTCGGTGAAGAAGCTTTCGCATCATGCACACCCATTTATGAAGATATGCCCGGCTGGAAGGAGTCAACCGTGGGCATCAGGCAATATTCCGACCTGCCTGCCAACGCGCAAGCTTATTTGAAGCGTATTGAAGAAGTGGCTGAACGTCCTATCGACATCGTATCGACCGGCCCTGACCGGGAAGAAACCATCATCTTGCGCCATCCTTTTGAATAGATGTAAAAAATATTCAAGCTGGCGATAAATTGTAAACGGGGCCGCAAGCCCCGTTTTTGCAATGTGCAATATTGATGTGATCGAAGTAGAATAACCATTTTCGTGTGTTATTACACGCACTCAGTTACAAAATAATAATTATCAACCTGCTCGGGGATATTCATGTTTTCTCGCGTACTGGCCTGCGCTCTGGTGTTGCTTCTGTTAATGAACATGGCGGTTGTTGCTGAGACGGCCGACAGAAACCGCCTTGTATACCATGCGCAAATGCGATTGCTCAACAAAGGCTATAATCCCGGCCCAGCCGATGGACTGCTGGGGAAACAAACCCGCAATGCGATCGCAAATTTTCAGTGGGATGCCGGACTGCGCATAAGCGGTGAACTGGATGACGCTACCCGGCAGGCTTTGGGATTAAGCGTCTATTCCTACGCGCAGATCGGAGCCGCGGCGCTGAAGTTGCTGGATGTGCCGCCGCAGGAATATACCCAGGAAGAACTGGTATCCCGCCTGAAAAAACTGCGGGTAAGTTTTGACGGCAGCCGTCATTTGATGCTGTTTGATGTTGGTGGTTTTAGCGTGCACACCGGGCATATCAATGAATTGATCAAGGATGAATGCATACGCCCATACGATATCAGCATCGGTGAAATGCACGTAATGGGACAGAGCCTCAAAGCAGAGGATTTTGGAGACATTTTTGCCGACGCCCTGGCGGGAGAAATCAAAAAACTGCACAGCACCCGCGCGGTTGACGCAATTAAAAACGCCACCAAAGAAACCGTGCTTATTTGCACCGCCGCAATGTTCTAACACGATTACGTTAAATTGGGCTATGTCCCAACAGGGATTGTTTAACTTTCCTTAATTATCCGGTCTGTCGATGTGCTTATCTCTGTGCGCGAATTAGCGTCATGCTTTGAGAATCAGTTCACTCTTTTAATTTTATTTGGTTCGAACTGTAATAATTTTTCAGTAGCGGACGTTAACAAGGAGTGACTGCGTATTGCGCGCAGGCTTTTAAATCTAAAAACAGGAATTCACGAAGGACGCCAACAAGCGGAGCACTTGTTATTTGATGACGGATTCTCATGTTTCTTTGCGCAGCATAGGAGTAAACATGAAACTACTGACTAGATACATTTCACTATCCATCCTTAGCGCCAGCTTGATAGGCATTCAGCAAAGTGCTGCTGCAGACGTCATGGAAGAGGAAACCAATCACCCTGTCAGTCTGGCTCAGTTCGTTACCCCCGGAATGAATGGTTTTGAATTAGCGGGGGTATTGGGTAACCTGACGGGCACTGCCGTGGAAGACGTAGATTTTTACCGGTTCTTTGGCCAGGCCGGTGATGTTGTTACCCTGGATGTCGACTTCGGAATCGGCGGACAACGCAGTGTAGATACGGTGCTGGCGATATTCGGTGATGCGCCGGGCTTTCGCATGCTGCGGATGAACGACGACAGTTATCCGCTAGACACTGGCAGCAACTCCACCTATGACTCCCGCATTACCAATTTTGTTCTGCCGTCCACCGGTGTTTACTACGTTGGTGTAAGTCACTATCCTCGTTATTTCCGTGACGGCGGTGTGACACTGTCCGGCGCGGCGGCAAATGGCGACTACCATTTGGTAATATCCGGTGTTAGCGAGTCCATGCTGCATATCAATATTGCGATCAAACCGGGCAGCGATGAAGTTGCTCCGTTAAATCCGAAGGCGCGCGGCCGCGTCCCGGTGGCGCTGCTTTCCAGCGCAGGTTTTGATCCGAAAGACGTTGATGTTAAAAGTCTGACATTTGGTCACGATGGTAATGAACCCAGTCTGGAAAAATGCAGTAAGCCGGAAACCGATCTCAACGGCGATGGCGCCAAAGATATGGTATGTCATTTCGACAATCAAATGTCCGAGTTTCGGAAGGGTGACATTGAAGGCGTGCTCAAAGGCGCCATGAAAGACGGAACCATGCTGGAAGGCAGAGGCCTGCTCAAAGTCGTGCCTGAAAAGGCTCACTAACCGTCTGATGCAACTTTCATCCTGGACAGACTTTGATCCAGGTAAATTAAGTCAGGCGCGGCGTTAAACTGCCAGTTTAATTGCCGCGCCTTTACTTTATTTCAAATGCCGAAATTACTTTTTTCCCCACCCCTGCCATACGGTAAGGCAATCAGGATTGCTTCCGGTGCGTACATTAATTCGTTATTGATGGTCAGCCTCGGTTCTGTTGCAAAGTATTGCCTGACTTTTCTAACCGTAAAACAGCCGGGACTGAACCAATTGGCAACCGGAATAATCAAAAGACTGAATAAATACCGCAATTCGTAAAGCGCGCATGCGGCATTGACGCCAACATCTGCCAGGAATGCGATGGCGCGGTTAAAGTGAAACTGACTTGGAAAAGTTATTTTGCTGACCAGTCGATAATACCAAGATACCAGGTGATCAGCACCACACCACCAAACACTATGCGGTACCATGCAAATGGAATAAAGGTGTGATTGGAAACAAACCGCAACAAGGCCTTTACAGTTAACATTGCCGCGATAAATGAGGCGGCAAATCCCACCGCGAATACCGGCAGATCCTCCACGTGCAGCAGCGCCCAGTTTTTATAAACATCGTAAACCGTGGCGGCGAACATGGTGGGGATGGCGAGGAAAAAGGAAAACTCCGTAGCGGTCTTGCGCGAGAGGCCGAAAATCAGGCCGCCCATGATGGTCGCCCCGGCGCGTGACACACCGGGAAACATTGCCAGTGATTGCGCAAAACCAACCGAGAGCGCCTCCCGCCATGACATCTCTTCCACGGCATTAAAGCGCGGCTGATATGCGCGTTTTTCTATGAACAGGATTAGCAGTCCACCGGCTACCAACGCCGACGCCACGGTAACCGGATTGAACAGATAGGTCTTGATGGTGCTATGAAACAACGCGCCCAACACCATCGCCGGCAGAAAGGCGATGATGATCAGAAATGCAAAATGCTGTTGCTGCCTGTCGCGGTGCAGGCCACTCACAGCGGTGGCGATGCGCGCGCGAAAATCCCAGCACACCGCCAGGATCGCCGCCAGCTGGATGACAATCTTGAATACCTTGCTCTGATCGTCGGTGTAATTGAGCAGATCCCCGACGATAATCAAATGGCCGGTGGAGGAGATTGGCAGAAACTCGGTAATGCCCTCGACGATGCCGAGGATCAAGGCCTTGAGCAGAATGTCCATGCAACACCCGTGAATCACATTATATGTGTCATCTTAGCTGGTTCACAACGGCTTTTCCACGCGATAATTGTCGCGCACAAATCGGCCGCCGAAGTTGTATGTACTATGGATCAGGCAATCGTGGAATTTTATCAGGCTCGCCGCGCAGGTTGCCCGACGAAATGTTTGTTTATGCGAAAATTTCCAGCGTCACATCTGGATCAGCGCAATTGAACTCGTTGATGAACTATAGAAGCGCCGCTGCGGATTTTAATTCATGGTGTTTAATGTTGTGTGTAAATGATCCGGTACTATCATGAATTCATGCAATACAACCTTCCGGCGGAGTTTCGATGTTTTTTGTGACGCATGTTTTTGATGACGAATAAACCGGCTTTTGACTAATCGCATCCCGCTGGCCGTATGGATTGCCGGTGTTGGAGAGCAAGATTGAAGCGCATGTCACGCTTCTTGCAATGACGATGTTCAGAAATACCATATTCTGCGATACACTTACGCCTGTTGCCTACTAAAATTAAGAATACACCCTATGCTGGCTGGAGGAATAGTAATGAATATCAACAAGTTACGACTTGTCAGACCGATCGCCATATTTGCCCTGTTCTCCCTGGTTTTTTTCACTGGTTGTACGAAACAGCCCGCCGATGATGGGGTGATTCGCATCGGTTCGGTGGCGCCTCTTACTGGTTCACAGTCGCACTACGGCAAGGATAACGACAACGGCGCGCGGCTGGCGATCGAGGAACTTAATGCCAAAGGTGTGACCATTGGTGGCAAGCCCGTGAAATTCGAACTGGTCAGTGAAGATGATCAGGCCGATCCCAAGACGGCGACGATAGTGGCGCAAAAGCTGGTCGACAAACAGGTGAAGGGTGTTATTGGTCACCTTAATTCCGGCACGACGATTCCCGCTTCCAAAATTTATTATGACGCCGGTATTGTGCAGATCTCGCCATCGGCCACCGCCATTGCCTACACCAAACAGGGTTTCAAATCCGCGTTTCGTGTGATGACCAACGATTCGCAGCAAGGCCGTGTACTCGGCGAGTTTGCGGTGAAAAAACTTGGCGCAAAAAGCGTGGCGATCATCGATGACCGCACCGCCTATGGTCAGGGTATCGCCGATGAAGTGGAAAAGGCGGTTGTTGCGTCCGGTGGCGCCGTGGTGTCACGCCAATACACCACTGACAGCTCTTCTGATTTCACCGCCATCCTGACGTCGATTAAATCGACCAGTCCCGATGTGGTGTTTTACGGCGGCATGGACCCGCAGGGCGCGCCACTGGTAAAACAGATGCGGAACCTCGGGCTCGCCGCCACGTACCTGGGTGGTGATGGTTTGAATACACTCGACTACCTTCGTCTCGCCGGCAAGGATGGTGAAGGCACCGTGGCGTCTATGCCCGGCCTGCCCATCGATCAAATGCCGGGTGGCAAAAACTTTCAGGAAAAATTCAACGCCAGGTACGGCCCGATTCAGGTGTATGCGCCCTATGCTTACGATGCGGTAATGGTGATGGTGGACGCCATGATGCGCGCGAACTCGGCGGATCCGGCCATGTACCTGCCGGAAGTGGCCAAGACCCAATACCAGGGTGTGACCGGCAACATCGCCTTTGACGAGAAAGGTGATGTGAAGGCCGCGGCGATCACCTTATACCAGGCCAAGGGTGACAAGTGGGAAGTGCTCGAAGTCATCAATGAATGAGTTTTACCAGCATCTGATTAATGGCCTGGTGTTGGGCAGCATTTATGCGCTGATCGCACTGGGATATACCATGGTCTACGGGATCATGCAGCTCATCAACTTCGCCCACGGTGAGGTTACCATGATGGGCGCGATGATCTGCCTGACGGTACTCAACGCGATGCTGGGCAGCAGCGGCATGCCACATTATCTTATTCTCCTGTTGGGCATGGGCACTGCGGTAATATTTTGCATGGCATTGGGTTTTACGATCGAGCGCGTTGCGTACCGGCCGCTGCGCAACGCCCCGCGCCTCGCGCCGCTGATCACCGCCATCGGCATGTCGATCGTGCTGCAAAACATCGCCATGCTAATGTGGGGAAAACGGCCGCTGAATTTCCCCGATATCATTCCGATCGCCCGCTTTGAAATTCTTGGCGCTCATATTACTAACGTCCAGATCGTCATCATTGTATCGGCCGTGGTTTTGATGCTGGGTCTCTGGCTGTTGATCAATCGCACCCGACTGGGACGCGCGATGCGCGCCACCTCGCAATCACCGGCGCTGGCCTCGCTCATGGGCATCAATCCCAACACGATTATTTCCGTCACCTTCATGATTGGCGGCGGCCTGGCAGCGGTGGCCGGGGTGATGGTCAATGCCTATTACGGTCCGGCGCATTACACCATGGGCTTCATGCTGGGTTTGAAAGCATTCACGGCGGCGGTGCTCGGCGGCATCGGCAATGTGGCCGGCGCCATGTTTGGCGGGATTTTACTGGGATTGATAGAAAGCCTGGGCGCTGGCTACATCCATAAACTAACATTTGGATTTATGGGTAGCGATTATCAGGACGTATTCGCTTTCATGGTGCTGATACTGATCCTGGTATTTCGTCCTTCGGGTCTGTTCGGTGAACGTGTCGGTGATCGCGCGTAATGACAATGCTGCACAACTCATTATTACAACGCTGGCCGCAACTCAAACAGGATCGGCGCGCCGTCATCGCCGCATGGTTGCTGATTGCGCTGGCTCTGGCTTTGCTGCCATTTGTTACCGATGCGGCGCTTGGCCGCAGCTGGGTGCGCATCGTTGATTTTGCACTGCTGTATATTCTGCTGGCGCTGGGACTGAACATCGTCGTCGGCTACGCCGGCCTGCTTGATCTGGGTTACATCGCCTTCTACGGTGTGGGCGCTTATCTGTATGCCTTGCTGGCGTCGCCGCATTTTGGCCTGCATCTGCCGGTGTGGGCCATCCTGCCGCTGGGGGCGTTGCTGGCTGCGATCTTCGGCATGCTGCTCGGCGCGCCAACGCTGAAATTGCGCGGCGACTATCTGGCGATTGTCACGCTCGGTTTTGGCGAGATCATTCATATCTTTCTGCGCAATCTCGACAAACCCGTCAACATCACCAACGGTCCGCAAGGCGTTAACCTGATTGATCCGATTTCGATCGCCGGGATTAACCTGCATCAGACGCAACAGTTCTTAGGTATCACGTTTTATAAAGACTATCTTTACTATTACCTGTTTCTCACCATTGCCTTGCTCATCATTTTCATCTGCATCCGCTTGCAGGATTCACGCATTGGCCGCGCCTGGGTGGCGATCCGCGAAGACGAAGTCGCGGCGGCGGCGATGGGCATCAACACGCGCAATATAAAGCTGCTGGCGTTTGGCATGGGCGCCACCTTCGGCGGCATCAGCGGCGGGCTGTTTGCCGGTTATCAGGGCTATATCAGTCCGGAGAGTTTTATCCTCAATGAATCGATTATCGTCGTGTGCATGATTGTGCTGGGCGGGATGGGCAATCTGTTCGGCGTCATCCTCGGCGCCATTCTGCTCACAACCTTGCCCGAGGCTTTGCGTTATCTGGGAGAATTGCAGCAATGGCTGTTTGGCAGGATTGTGTTAGATCCGGCGGATTATCGTATGCTGCTTTATGGGTTGGCTCTGGTGCTGATGATGCTGCTGCGCCCCGCCGGAATATTGCCCTCGGTGCGGCGTAAGCGTGAGTTGCAACCAACGCCGGTAGTGGCGGAGCACGAGAAAGATACGGTTTATGACAGTACCCGTTAACACCTGATGACAAATCCCTTACTCTCCATTAAAAACGTATCCAAGCACTTCGGCGGACTGGCGGCGCTGTCGGACGTTTCGTTGACGATAGAGCGCGGCGCAATCTTTGGCCTGATAGGTCCCAATGGCGCCGGCAAGACTACGTTATTCAATGTGCTGACGGGGTTGTATCACGCCTCACAAGGTGAGGTGACATTGGACGGAATATCCCTGCTGGGCAAGCCACCGCACGCCATCGTGAACGCCGGGCTGGCGCGCACGTTTCAGAATATTCGCCTGTTCGCCAATATGACCGCGCTCGAAAATGTCATGGTCGGGCGTCACGCGCGCACCCGCACCGGGATATTCGGGGCGATAGTGCAGCATGCCGCCGCGCGTGATGAAGAGCGCGCCATTGAATCCCGCGCGCATGCCTTGCTGGATTATGTCGGCCTGGGGAGCGCCGCCAATCAACTCGCCCGGCATTTACCCTATGGGGATCAACGCCGGCTGGAAATCGCCCGCGCGCTGGCAACCGATCCGCGGTTACTGGCGCTGGATGAACCCGCGGCGGGCATGAATCCATCTGAAACCCGCGCCTTGACCCCGTTACTGCAGAAAATCCGCAACGATGGCGTTACGCTGCTGCTGATCGAACATGACATGCCTTTGGTGATGACGGTCTGTGACCGGATTGCCGTGCTGGACTATGGCAAAAACGTTGCGGAAGGCACGCCCGCGGAAATCCAGCACAACCCCACCGTTATCGAAGCTTATCTGGGTGGGACAATGGCATGATGCTCGAGGTCAGCGATCTGCACGTTGCGTATGACGGCGTGCAAGCCGTCAAAGGAATCAACTTGTCAATTGCCGCCGGTGAACTGATTTGCCTGATTGGCGCCAATGGCGCCGGTAAGACTACAACGCTCAAGGCGCTGGCCGGCATGCAAAGAGCCAGAGCCGGTGTGGTCACCTATCAGGATGAGGTCATTACAAATCTGTCATCGCACGACTTGTTACGCCGCGGCATCGCTTTGGTGCCGGAAGGCCGTGGCATCTTCGCGCGCCTGACGGTCATGGAGAATCTGCAACTGGGCGCGTATAGCCGCCACGATGCCGCCGGCATTGCGCGCGACCTCAAACACGTACAGGAATTATTCCCACGCCTTGCCGAGCGCCGCGCACAAACCGCCGGCACGCTCTCGGGCGGCGAACAGCAGATGCTGGCCATTGCCCGCGCCTTGATGAGCCGGCCCAGACTGTTGATGCTTGACGAACCAAGCATGGGATTATCACCCATGCTTGTACAGAAGATTTTTGAAACCATTCGTAATATCGCCGCTGAAGGGGTGACGATTTTACTCGTGGAACAAAACGCCCATCTCGCCCTGCAGATCAGCCAACGTGGTTATGTGCTGGAAAACGGCCAGATCAAGCTTTCCGATTCATCCGGGAATCTTACGAAGAATGAGGAAGTCAAGCGCGCCTATCTGGGTGGCTGACGCATTGCCGCATAATTGGAAGTTCCCCGTTTACGGATCAAAACCGCACTTAGCAACAGCACAACTGTTGTTATACATCCGCAATTATGCATCCGCTGCGCAGATCTGAAATAGGCGCGTGGTATCAGCGTGCTTAAAGTTTTGTTAACAGGCAATCGTTGGCGTTCTGCAGTGACTAACCTCGCGCATTTTGGAACGAGTAATTAATAACTAG
>JAKEGK010000013.1 GCA_022627515.1 Gammaproteobacteria bacterium | reverse complement strand
TGTATAGTCATTCGACCGGTTTGTCCAAATAAACTCAATAACCAGCTAAGTGGGAACAGCATATAATGCCAAATGCCCGAGTACTTTGGAAAGTTTATAAAATTATCTCCAATTTTCAGCAGTCCTTTTTCACGAAATACATAACCAAGGCCTACAACAATATTTGTCAATACCCTCTGATGGTAAATTTTTTCTAAACGCCAACCAGTTGCGGCTAACGCCTTTTCAATTGTATGTGGAGTAAAATGATATAAATGATTTGGTAAATGCAATCCGTACCATTTATTGCGAAATAAGCAAAACTCTATTGCAGCCGCATTTGGAACAGATAGCACAAGCCAAGCATCCGGATTAGACCAACAATGCAATCTATTTAAACATTCAATTGGATCATGCAGGTGTTCAAGAACCATCCATCCGACTACTAAATCAAACTTCTCTTCCGGTTCTGGCGCGGTTTCCAATGGACCGGCATAAACGTTATAACCAAGCGTTCTCGCAGACTTTGCAGCTTCTGTCGAAAACTCTATTCCTTCAACAATCCATCCATCTTTTGCCATTTTATGAAGAAATGAGCCAGACGCGCAGCCTATTTCTAGCATTCTTCCTCGTTTAAGATTGGGAATGCGTGTCGCACGTGAATCCATAAATAGACCTGCAATAGATTTAATAGCACCGCCTATACCTTTTTTGCAATTTGTTAAATCTTTTTGTACTTTAGAACCTATATAAGGTCCATAGTTAGATGGATAATAGTAACCTATGCTGTCTTTCGAAGGCCTTGGATTGGTTCGCATCAGTCCACAAGTACGACATCGAACAACATTAAACTCACCAGGCAAATTATGTAGCATATCGTGACCGGTTAGCACGAACTCGTCGCCGTCATTGCAACCTAGAGGACATTCTTTCTGCTCTAATTTTACTTCAGAAGGTATGCTCAAGTTTCCATCGCCTATTAATCAAGTACATTTGCAATGTTAGATTTGTTAAATAGTAAACACTAGTGGATAAAGCTAAACCGTAAGTTCCTGATATAAAGAACATGGAAATCTTCACGGGAATATATATCGTGTATGTTATCACTGACATTCGAGTTGGTGTGGTTGTATCGCCCATAGAATAAAATGTAGAGGACGCCACTTGCCCTGCTGCTCCACCAATCAGCATTCCACCAAGCCAAATCATAATCCATAAAAGCTGATCTACGCTTTGAGTATTAAAATTACCGTAACCAACAAACAAAGTAACAATATCTGCTCCAAAGAGCATCAATACAAGAAGCCCGATCAAACACAATATTAAAACTAATAACATTTTTCGCCGATACAGGAACTTGAATTTTTCTATATTCCTTGATTTGTGACAAATACTTAAAGCAGGCACAAGAGGCACCGCAATAGCTTTATTTATTATTTGAGTAATAGCATTAAATATTTGTTGGCCAAAATAATATAGCGACAAACTACCGCTTCCTGCTAAAGAAAGTAAAAATCTGTCCACAAGAATGTCAGTTTTATAATACGCATTACCAATTAACAGCGGTTTGATACGACGCCAAGCTTCCCGAGTTATTTCATTCCTGAAACCTGGGAATGTGGGCCTCCCCATACAGGGTAGTAGCATTAAGGTCTGAAATACTATTTTTATCGTACCAATCCATGCAGCTGCGACAATACCAAATTTTGATAATGCCCATATTAGTAAGAAAAAAGCGAAGAGACCTGCAAGGGTAGGCGCGAATTCTGACCATAAGAACTGTTGCCGCGCATGATATACTGCCCATTGTACGCCATTTATTGCAGTAAAAAACATTCCTATAAGATGGATTCGAGTTAACTCTACGGTTAATTCTATTCCAGCTTCGTCGAAGCCAGGTACAATAAGCTGCACCCACCACGGAGCAAAAAAATACAAGATTACTGTTGCCGTAAAAAACAACGCACCAACTAACAGCAAAAATGTCCAGGAAAGCTTATGAAAACTTTCTTCACTTTCACCTGTTAACAAAGGCACAAGCACATGCATAAGAGAACCGCTTACAACAATTGCTACAAGTTGTGGAACCGCCATGCCAGCAAAAAACGCGTCAGTAACCTCGCCAGGACCCACTTGTATCAACACATACCATTGAAATATGAAAACAGTAAAAATATTAAGAGCGGATAACAAGCCAAGCTGAAATATTTGTTTCACGGGAATAAAGCTAATAACGAGGAATAATGATTTTTCACGAACTTATTTTCAGGCGGTTGTAAGCAATAAGTGCAATTAACTCACGCAGCGAGCAAATCGGCGCGCTGCTCCTTGAATAACTAAACATTAATCATAAACCTATACAATAAAATCATTAAATATTTATTATAATTGCAAACGTCTACACTTCATGTTTTTTTGCTAAACCCATTTTCAGTTGACAAAATCTAAAAATATACCAATACAAAAACTTTAACTAATCTAAAAATATCACACACAGATATATTAAATACAAGCAACATGATGCAATAATAGTTACCACATTAACTGCCTAATTATTCTTATAGCTGATCAAATATTTACCATAAAATCACATAAACTTCGTACACTTGAATCTATCCCATTTGGTGCTTGAGAACTGAAAAATCTTCTATTCCAAACATAACAATCGTCTCTATATCCCGGTGAAAACTTTCCAATCTTGAATAAATTCACCGCGGAATTTGTTCACACCACACAAATCAGTAACCCAAGAACGCTATTTTTTTAAGTTGTTTGAGTATCTATGCCATTTTTTTGCGATCATCGATAATCAAAAAATACTATCAAAATATAACAACAATTATGCGAATCTAAATTATTTTATCTTTTGATTTCCAGCGTAATTCAGGATCATGCAGTCTCGCGGCTATACCACCATTCAACTCTAGCACCGCGCCGTTTAAAAACTTACTGTTCGCATCGGCAAGATATAACGCCGCGAGCGCAACTTCGTCGGGTGTTCCGATTGTACCAGTTGGGTGGTAACTTGCCAGCTCATCCAATCCTCCTGGGTTTTGGTCGAATCCGGCGACCAGCATCGGGGTTGCGATAGCGGCGGGGCATATTGCATTTACTCTTACTCGACTGCCCAGTTCGACCGCCAAGGACCGCGTTAAGCCGACCAGGGCGGCTTTGCTGGTGGCGTAGGCCGAGAAATGCGGTTTTGTCAGTTGCGCATGGATGCTGGCGATGTTAATAACAGAGCCCTTGGCTTTTTCCAGTTCCGGCAGTAACGCCTGAGTCAGTAAAAAAGGTGCGAGCAAATTCACATCCAGGGTAGTGTGCCAATCGTCGGCAGTTAACTGCTCGACAGGCGAAACGATCTGGATCGCGGCGTTGTTAATCAACGCACGCAGTCCGGTTTCCGGTATCGCTGCTTGTATCGCGTTCAACCTATCTATCAGATATTTCGTGTCGCGACTAAGGCGCCCTAGCTCCATACTTATATATGAATCCACGTCCAATCCGGACGTCGCATCCCGGTCGGTGCCAATCACTTTCCATCCAGTGCCACGAAACTTCCTACACAGGGCTTGCCCTATGCCGCCATTCGCACCGGTAATGAGTACAGCACGTTGAATCATGTTGAAATCCCGAGAAATTCAAACAATTTCTGAATCGCAATGTTGCTGGTGCGCTCAACGGCATCCGTGGTGTTGGAGGCGTTGTGGGAGCCGAACACGCAATGCGGATGCTGCCGCAAGGGTGAGTCCATCGGTAACGGTTCTTCTTCAAAAACATCCAGTGCCGCGGAGTACACCTTGCCAGACTGCAACGCCGCTACAAGATCCGGTTCACGAATAACTGCGCCACGGGCTACATTTACTATCCTCACCCCAGGCTTGACCGCGGATAATATATTGGCATTGATCATGTGCCGGCTGGACGGCGTCAATGAACAGGTAATCACAATAAAGTCCGCTTCGCTGATACGATCTGGCCACTCCGCCCTTTCCACTGAAAGCTCTGAGTGGTTTTTGCCATTGGGATTATACACAATAACGCGCATATCAGCAGCCAGCAGGCGCTTGGCCGTCGCCTTGCCGATGTTGCCAAATCCGATCAGCGCCACGGTTTTACCGGACAGGGACATGCCCCGGGGCTTAGGCCAGTTACCAGCCCGCACGCCACGATCAATTTCAAAGGTTTCCCTAGCAAGCGCGACAACATAACTCATCGCGATGTCCGCGACTTCATTACCAAACATGTTGGGAGTGTTGGTAATTGGAATGCCGAATTCCTCGCAGGCATTAAAATCCACATTATCAACGCCGATACCCCATTTCACCGCCGCTTTCAGCCGGCCTTCCTTGCCTGCCCGGAATACTTCACGTGTTGCCGGATCATCGCCGATAATCCAGCCATCATGCTGCGGCACAAGTGCCAGCAATTCCTTGACCGAAAGGGTCTGCACAACGTTTGGCGCGGTCAACTCAATGCCGTGCTTTTCCAACTGCGGGCGGAAGACATCGATCATGCCCAGCATGGGCGGACAGGTTACCAGCACTTTCATTTATTCCGCCCGGACATCTCAGACAGATAACGCGCGGCAATTACCGCCAAATCCCAGTCATACTGATCATCGATGTCGATGGATTCTAACCGAGGCGTTTCATACATCATCGGTTGCTTGCCGATCCGAGCATTCGTTTTAGCAAAACTGTCTCGGGTAAATATATAGAGATTGGAGTTTTCTTCATACCATGGCTCGAGGTCCTGGGTGCGCACCAAATTTTCCGGATCATGATTGACGGGAGTACCATCCACGCGATAGAAACGGGTTTGAATTTTGTCAACGGTAAATAGCGAATCCGCCTTGCCTGCAGTCTGCGCCTGCAGAAAGGCATTTAAAGCGCCCCGTATAGTATCCGCGCTTAGCAGTGGATTGGTTGTATGTGTCATCAGGTAAATATCAGCAACAATATTGGCCACATCATCGGCCAGCACGCGGTTCATTGAAACCAGATCGCCACAAATATCGGGCTTGCGGTCTCTGATTAGCACTTTGTTTGCAGCAACAAGTCCGTGCTCGGCGAGAATTTGGCGCGCATCGGTATTAATAACCACCAGGTCAATTTCATCAACGGACAACAAAGTATCCAGTATCCATCGGAACAACGGTTTGCCGCTAAAATCGCGAAAGTTTTTGCCCTTTACCCGTTCACTGTGGGCCTTCATGGGCAGTAGCGCTACCACCTTTCGCGATTGTATGCTCACAGCCTATGTTCCTATTAACTGGCTTTCAATTCATTAACGAGGATAAAAATACTTTTCTTTCCGGTTTTTGGAAAGCTGCCGGTGAAAATGGTTGCCCCGGTAGGATCCCCAATATTGCGCCAGCCGGTACATAAAGATACCTTTGAGGTTTTTACGAAAAACCCGATCCTGCAACGCGGCGCCATAGTCAAAAAACACCGAACTTAAAAAATACCGGATGAAGTCCACGAAATTAACCTGC
>JAKEGK010000012.1 GCA_022627515.1 Gammaproteobacteria bacterium | reverse complement strand
TATCACGACGCATCAAATGCAGTTTGTCGAACTGAAACCCTGGATTGAAACCTTTAAAATTAACTACCACCTGGGTATCGATGGCATTTCATTGCCACTGATATTGTTAACGGCATTTACGACCGTTTTGGTGGTGATAGCAGGCTGGGAAGTCATTCAATACAAAACCGCTCAATACATGGCGGCATTCCTGTTCATGAATGGCCTGATGATCGGTGTGTTCTGCGCCCTCGACGCCATTTTATTCTACGTGTTCTGGGAAGCCATGCTGATTCCGATGTTCCTGATTATCGGTATTTGGGGGGGCGCCCGCCGGGTCTACGCCACCATCAAGTTCTTCCTTTACACGTTCCTGGGTTCCGTATTCATGCTGGTCGCGTTGATTTACATGTATACCAAAGGCAGCAGTTTCGGCGTGCTGGATATGCATGTCCTGAAATTGACGCTGACAGAACAGATTTATATCTTTCTGGCGTTCTTGCTTGCGTTTGCGGTCAAGGTGCCGATGTGGCCGGTCCACACCTGGTTGCCGGACGCGCACGTGGAAGCGCCGACCGGCGGTTCCGTGGTGCTGGCGGCGATCATGTTGAAGATGGGCACTTATGGTTTCGTGCGTTTTAGCATGCCCATCACACCGGATGCTTCCAGCCAACTTGATTGGTTCATGATATTGCTGTCATTGATTGCTGTCGTCTATATCGCCTTTGTCGCCCTGGTGCAGAAAGACATGAAGAAACTGATTGCGTATTCTTCCATCTCGCATATGGGATTTGTCACGTTGGGATTTTTTATCGTCTACACCATTTTCGAAAGTACCGGCAGTAAATCCGGTGCGGCCATGGGTATAGAAGGCGCGCTGGTGCAGATGGTTTCCCATGGCTTTGTCTCCGGCGCCATGTTTCTTTGCGTGGGCGTGATGTACGACCGGCTGCATAGCCGCGAGATTGCCGATTATGGCGGCGTGGTTAATACCATGCCTGTATTTGCCTCCTTTACGGTACTGTTCGCCATGGCCAACGCCGGGCTGCCGGGCACCTCCGGTTTCGTTGGGGAATTTATGGTGATACTGGCGGCATTCAAAGCCAATTTCTGGATTTCCTTTTTTGCCGCAACCACCTTAATCTTTGGCGCGGCATACACCCTATGGATGGTGAAACGGGTTATTTTTGGGGATGTTACCAATGATGGCGTCAAGTCACTGACCGATCTTAACAACCGGGAGTTTCTGGTGCTGGGGCTACTGGCGGTTGCGGTATTATTGGTGGGCATATGGCCGGCGCCCTTGATCGACGTAATGTCCGCTTCCGTAAATAATCTGGTTACCCAGACATTGATCAGCAAGTTGTAAAATAATATTTGGAGTTATTACGAGTAACGCCATGATTGAGATACCCGATTTTGTACCAGCCATACCGGAACTGTTTATTCTGAGTATGGCGTGTATTGTTCTCATAGCCGACCTGTACATCAGTGATGAACGCAGAGTCATTACCTATTTGCTGTCACTGGCAACGCTGGTAATTGCCGCATTGCTGACTATCAACCTGCACGATACGGAAACGGTTTATACATTCAGCGGGACATTCATTAAAGACCCGATGTCCGATGTATTAAAACTGTTTGTTTACCTGGTTTCCGCGGTTGTTTTTATCTACGCCCGCGGTTATCTGATAGAGCGCAACCTTTTTAAGGGGGAATTCTACACTCTGGGATTATTCGGCGTGCTGGGTATGATGATCATGATATCCGCGCACAATTTCCTGAGCATTTACCTGGGACTGGAATTACTGTCTTTATCACTCTACGCGATGGTGGCATTGCAGCGTGATTCCATTCATGCTTCTGAAGCCGCTATGAAGTATTTTGTGCTGGGAGCCATTGCATCCGGTTTGTTGTTATATGGCATGTCGCTGCTGTTTGGCGTTACCGGGACACTGGACATCAAGGAGTTTGCGGATGCGCTGGCCAGCAAAAATTTAACCGGTGCTTCACAAAATGGTATTTCACAAAACGGTATTTCACAAAACATAGTGCTGATTCTTGGAACCGTCATGGTGATATCCGGCATGGCGTTCAAGCTTGGCGCGGTACCGTTTCATATGTGGGTGCCGGACATTTATCACGGCGCACCAACCGCGGTGACGTTGTATATCAGTTCCGCGCCGAAAATCGCCGCCTTTGCCATGATCATGCGCCTGCTGGTCGACGGATTGGGCGGATTGCACGCGCAGTGGCAGGATATCCTGATACTCATGGCGATATTGTCGATGGGTATTGGTAATATTATTGCGATTGCCCAGGCCAATATCAAACGCATGCTGGCTTATTCGACGATCTCCCACGTCGGGTTTATCATGCTTGGTATTTTATCCGGCAGCAAAGTCGGATATTCGGCGGCCATGTTCTATGCGATTGTTTATGCGATCATGAGCGCCGGCGGTTTTGGTATGGTGTTGTTAATGAGCCGTGCGGGCTTTGAAGCCGACAAGCTTGATGATTTTAAAGGCCTGAACGAACGCAGTTCCTGGTACGCATTCATGATGCTGATATTGATGTTTTCCATGGCGGGCGTACCGCCCACGATTGGCTTTTACGCCAAGCTTTCCGTTATCCAATCCGTAGTCAAGGCCGACCTGGTATGGCTAGCTGTAGTGGCGGTAATTTTCTCGATTATCGGCGCCTTCTATTATTTGCGTATCATCAAGTTAATGTACTTCGACAAGGCTGAAGAAAATGCGCAGATTACCTCAACGCCGGATATGCGCTTTATATTGAGTTTGAACAGCCTGGCGGTATTGGCGCTGGGGATTTTTCCCGCCAATCTCATGGCGATTTGCAACGCCGCGATCAGTTCGCTGGTGTTGATTTAATTACAACTCACCAACGCATCGACCCAGCTTTTCAGCACGAACAAAGCGGCATCGTCCACAATTCCGGTCGCCAACGGCGGCATTCGTATTGCGCTATCCAACGATTCCATCCGCACAATAAAGGCGGAATTATGCTGTAAAAAATCGCCTGCCGGATCCAGAAGTTTTATCCCTTCAATTCCCAGATCGCCTTCCTGCGGGTCAACATCACAAATATTCATATCCACAAGCGCTGTCGTGAACCGGAGATCCATCGTAGCCGGCGTGGGCGCGCCCGGTTGATGGCAATGAGCGCAGTTAGCGTGAAGGTAACTTTTAGCGCGCAATTCAAAACCGGCGCTGGCGTCATCCAGGGGGAAAAGACGCCGGTTGCGCAGTGTATTGGATACAGGGGCCAGCAGCCCAATGGACTGCAAGGTATCGAGCTGATTCGCCGTTTTGCCGCTGGCAGGATAGGTTAACGATCGATTTAATTGTGAAGTTTCCAGGCCCAGTGAAATATTGGCGGCCTGCGTGTGACATTCAAAACACTGGGATCCGCTCGGATACAGCCAGTTTTGTCCGTCGATCAGCGTCGTTTTGCCATCGCTTAATAGTTGCGCGTCAACAGGATCGCCACTGGCATCATATTGCCATTCATAACTGTATCCACCCCAATAATCCCCGTGACGCATGAGCAAACGTGTTTCAATGGGCTTGCCATTAAGCAGGAAATGTTTGATTAACACACTGCCAACGGGAAATATAAAATCGCCCTGAGCCGTCAGGCCGATTTGAGCGCCATCAGGTATAGCAAGGAACCGCTCTTTCACGGCGCCATCCGACCAAAGCGGCGCGTTAATATCATAAGGAATCACTCCCGCAGCCGGCGTTAACGGCTGCGTTGATGCAAAACAACCGGTTTCCGACAACAATCCGGGTATCGGCGATACAGGTTCGGGGGCAGATACGGCTGCGAATTTAAAAATATTGTTTCCAGCTTCCGATCCGTTTAAAGAGAGCACAAAAAGCTCTCCGTCCGGTGATTCACTGAACGAATAAATAACAAGATTGGTGTCAAGAAGCGCCGTGGTCGTATAATTCGCGCCGTCTCCGGCAGTTCTCCATATCTGGCCACTGTAGGTATCCGCGAACAGATAAGATCCATACAAAAATCCCAGATCGGGATTATTGCCGCGATAAACATAACCGCCAACCACTGATGCGCTTCCCCCGTTGTGGGGGTACTCCGCAACCGGCAGCCGGTAGTTGCCCGCAGCATTGCAATCCGTGCTAATGCTGTTGTAGCATTCGCTGCCTTCCATGACCACCCAACCGTAATTTTGCCCGTTCTCGATAATGTCAATTTCTTCCACCCGGTTTTGCCCGACATCCCCCAGCCAAAGTTCGTATGTCACGCGGTCAAAGCTCCAGCGCCAGGGATTTCGCAGCCCATAAGCATAGATTTCAGGGCAAAACTGCGTATTAGTCACGGTTTCCGGATCGTCGCACAATGGATTGCCGGCATAAGGATTATCGTTGGGTATGGAATAGGGCGTGCCGTTGTTCACATCGATACGTAACATGGAGCCAAGCAAGGTGAAGCGGTCTTGGCCATTGCGATCCGGATCACCACTTCCACCGCCGTCACCCAGGCCGATATACAGGTAACCATCGGTGGGTCCAAACAGGATATTTCCGCCATTATGGTTACTGTAAGGTTGCCTAATAGACAGGATGATTTCTTCCTGCCAGGTATTATTTACGAATGTGAACCGGGAGATATTTGACCGCAGATTTGGTGTGTTCGTTATATAGTACAGGTAAATTTCACCGTTCGTGGCGTAGTCAGGATGAAACGCCATACCCAGCAAACCCTGTTCGCCGCTATAAACCACTTGGGACTGGATATTCAGAAACTCCGTGCTGGAAGTGACGTTTTCATTGTTATCGAAAACCAGAATCCGTCCATCCTGAAGCGCGGCATACCATTGACTTGTATCGCCGGACGCCTGACGAATCGCGACTACGGCGCCCATGGCAGGCAGATTGGGAAAGGCGGGAACAAGGGAAAGCGCCGGTGAAGAAAGCGGACCTTGTTCAGGCGCAACGCAACTGGCATTTAAAGGTCTTTCGTCCAGTCCGGAATCGAGTGTCCGGTTATTGGAATCACCATTTCCGGAACAGGCAACCAAAACAAACAGAAGCAGGTAAAGCGTGTTCCGGCCAGCGTTTAGATTAAGAACCATGATTGACCACCGTAAAAATGAGTTATATTGGTGTTACCTCATCATCACGGACAGAAGGAAATAGCGCCGCTCCAGTATTTTATTATATGAAGCGCTGCGGTATCGACTACTACCGATCCCGACGGCGGCATGCGCAATCCTCTTGTTATATCCTCTTCCTTTCGCAAAGGCAATACAGATTCTGGAAATTCATATTCTGCAGCGGGATTGATGATCAGTGGATTGGTGGGTCCCATGTTACTAATCATTGCAAGGGTATTGCGGATATTCATGTTAGTCAGGAATTCAGTATAACCCAAAGCCACACCATTAGCGTACAAATCGCCAAACAGGCAGCTGTTGTAAAATGAGTCAATGTTCAGTGCGCGATAGTCATAACCGGCGGGCATAATATGTTCCAGGTAGGTATATTCACAAATCTCAGGTGCGCTATACATAAGTTTTTAGTATTAAGTATTCAATAATTTGCACCGAAAGTTCTTCTAATAGCTCAGAGCTTAGATTCAATACCGGTAAATCTCCGCGATAGAATTAACAGTTGCTGAATACTTTGGTATGAAATAACACTTTCCAGGACAGGCTTCCGCTTAAGTCGTCGCAAAAAAATACCGGCCCTACTAGAGGGTAGGGCCGGTGAACATCATCCAGCACTTGCTACTGGATAGGGCTAGCAGCAGCGAGCTGCTTAAATTCCGGTGTTACTCGGTAAACGGGTAACACCGGCATCGGGGTTCCCTGGCGCCTTGCTAATCAGCCTCGGCGCGGCCTGCAATGCCTTTTAAATAAGCATTCGCAAATGCCTATTTAAAAGGGCCGGTCCCAGAGGGTGGGACCGGCTAACATCATCCAGCACTTGCTACTGGATAGAGTCAGCAGCGTTGGGCTGCTGTTGAGCCGGTGTTGATCGTAGAAGAGGAAGACACAACAACGGCATCGGGGTCTGTTGCTGAAACCTGTAATTCAAGCGCGTCATGACATAACGCCAAAGTAGTCTGAAAAATTCTTTTTTCCCTTTTAGATTGCAACTCCAGCCTGTTACAAACTGCGGTAAGCAAGACATCTGTCCGGGCGCTTGAAATTGCAATTTAAAAGAGCCGGCCCCAAGGGGATGGGGCCGGACAACACATCCAGCACTTGCTACTGGATAAATTAGCCACATCAGGAAGTGGCAGTAAACCAGTGTTGCTTCAGAAGTCGAGAACAACACCGGCATCGGGGTTCGATGGCAAAAGCAGTTGTTAATATGTACCATGACAAAGCACCAAAAGGACCTGATAAACAACATGGTTGTCCCTGTTAGATTGACACTCTTTGTGCAGCTTACATTGTACATTCTGTTATCTTGTCAGCTTTTAATGGCAATTTAAAAAGGGCTGGCCACTGACTTACCGTGCCGTGGCCAGCACCATTTTGACTGCCTATCTGAGGAAGTTCGCGGCATTACCTTGCGGATTGCCGTTCGCATCCAGCCAGGAATCAAGAATCAAGCCGGTATTAGGATCAGCAAGCTTCTGGATATACACGCCGCCTAATGGTCCTGACATGTTCTGGTTCAGCGAACCACCGCGATAATTACCGCCCGCACCGGGATTTTTCATCGGATGGTTGTTTGACGCGTTGGAAATACCCGTTGCCTGTACAATCCGGTCCAGATTGTAGACGGCAACGTTGTTGACGGTATTCGCGTCAAAGTTCGCCGCCGGCGCGCCATTCGGACAGTAATGACGATTGGCATTATTGTCTAACGGATTAACGGGGCAACCTGTCGCGTCGAACAGGAACAGGCCGGTGCCCAGACCCGCAGCCATGTGGACAAAGTAGGGTGAGTTCAACTGGTTGCCGGTGTTCAGGCCAATTTGCTGCTGCAACAGGTTGAAGTCCAGGCCCGCGAAGTTGTTGTTTGCCATATTGGTGAAGAAGGTCGTGTATTCACCGTTCGCGTTGAAATTCGCGATCTGATCTACATTCAAATGACAGGCAACACAGTATCTCGGACCTTCGTTGGTCGCGCTGACCTTGCCGCGGATGGAGTGCGGCATCATCACGTTATGACTCGAAGCAGGGAAGGCGTTACGCCCGCCCGTGTTCGGGTTGTTACCATCACCGTTACGGTCACTGAACACAAATACCTGCGATAACGTATTACCGTCAAAGAAACGGAAGAACGTTTTTTCCGCGGGCGACATTTGCGTGATCTTGTTCTCCGAGCTTACGCCCAAGGTGAACGGAACCGGCGAAATGTAAGTAAAGTCTGCCGCCGTTTGGTTAAAGGCAATTCGTTCACCCGTAATATTGCTGAAGCGGTAATTATTCGGATTGTTGTCGAATTCTCCACCCAAGTGACAGCCGATACAGTTATTGGTCCAAGCCGCGTGACAGGACACGCAATCCATGGAATCTGTATGGCTGAAACCATTGGTATACAGCAGCGGATTGTTTTGTATTGGACCCGTGCCAGTCGCGATATCCCCATCAGCGCGGCCCATGGCGTACGAAGCTTTCGCGCTATAAACCAATTGATTGGTTGATGGGTTGATCTTGTTGTTGTTGATGATGGTATCCCGGGTCTGTGGAATGTAGTGCCGTTGTCCATCAAGACGGCTTATCAGGTAAAAGTTGCCGCTTGGATCGCGTGTGACATGACGCAACGGATTACCTTTACTATCCATAGCGCATTCAGCTTCCACATCATCATAGGTCAAACACGACTTGGTAGTGGCATAAGCAGCGATGCTTCCGTGGCAGTTTGAACAGCTGATCGCCGTTACCTGGTCCTGACGGCTCATGATCTGGCCGCTGGTTGGATCAGTTACTGAGCCACCGTGCAGGTCGCGGCTGCCATGGCAATCGATACAACCCAGGCCCGCTTCATGGTGAATATCGGCTGGTGTATCGTCACGGCCATCGCCATCATAGTCCTCGAATGCAATATACTGATTCGCATTGCGGCCGTTAAACGTATTGTTGTTCACAGCGGGGTCGAATAAACGCGTGTCTGCCGCGGTATTGACAAACGTATTGGGATTGGCAGGGTATTGGAAGTTATTTACCAGGTCCGCGTTCTGATCCAGGCGAATACCCCAGTATTGCATCACAGTACGGTTGGAGCCCTGGTGGCAACCCGCGCAAGCCATGTCCTGGATACCCGTCACAAAGCTATTATTCGGCAAAGTCTTCGCGACGTTCTGAATGATGTGCATGCGGATATGCGGGCGTTCCGGCGCGGCAATCGCATCGGGATTGACCGGTTCCTCGGTGTTGACATTCGGATCGTTGCTACGGCTGCGGCCATCCAAGCTATACGCCATGTGACACGCAGTGCATCCGGAGGAGCGGAAATCACCGAAGCGGTTATTGGCGCCGGCGCTGCCCAGATGACAATCACCGCAGGTGAATGCAATCTGTTCGTGATAGAGCGCGGCCAAGGCGCTGTTTTCACGTACCCGGTTGGTTTTGGCGCCGTTTTCTTCCGCGGCGGTATACAAGTCGTTTACCAGGTTCGCAGCGTTGTAGAAGTTGTTTAATATTCCGCCCTGAACTAGAGGAATACCACTGGTGGTTTGCCCGTTGTACTGACTGATGACAGGGAATTCGTTGACTTTTCTGATGCCGCCAATGGACGCCGTGAACTGGTTGAAATCAGGATTGGAAACATAACGGAAACCTTCATCAGCCGCGGTATCCTGGTACAATCCACGATGTTCCAGGATGGAGTTTTCGATACCAGCCGCATACATCGCTCCTGACAATATGCCGGCTTCTGTTGCCAGAACGTTACGTGATACCCAGTCAGTGTGATCTTCATGACAATTGCCACAACTGCGGCCCTGTGTAACAACCCTTAAATCACCCGGATTAATAAATTGCAGATAGTCAATCGCGGTGTATGTTACGCCATTGACAGTATAATCGGGATATTTATCGATACCGGCAAGTGTTAACCGGTTGAAATAAGCGACTGGGTCATTGATCAATTGCTGTGCTGTACTCATTGCCGGGGGTGGCGGGACATGACTGCCTTCCTTACCCGCGCCCTGGCCGTTACCGCCATGGCAAACCGTGCAATAAATATTTTGGGCTCCGGCGAACGGATGAGGATTCTCTAAACCACCACCGGCATAGTCGTTCCTGTTCGAACCGTTATGGCAACTCATGCAGGTTTCGGCTGCCTGATTTTCCTGATAAGTCACAGTAATCGTGGCGGACGATTGATTATTCGCCGCATCATACGCAGTAACGACAATTCGATTGGTGCCAGACACTAACGGGATATTATTAAAATACCAAGGATTACGGGTTAACGTGTTAACATCCGGACCGCCGTTGTTTGAATACTTGATTCGCGTCACACCAACATTGTCTGAAGATGCGCCTGAAATAGATACAACATCAGTACCTGATGTATAGGTGCCATCGTCTTCAGGTGAAGTAATGGAAATCTGAGGCAGTGAATTATCCACTACATTGTAGGTAACTGTGATGACATCGGTTGAGGTGTTATTGTCGGCATCACGCGCCGTCACCGTGATAACGTTTGCACCGGCTTGCAGTTGCAGCCCGCTGTAACTCCAGTTTGTCGTACCATCTGCAGTTCCAGTGCCGCCTGTACTATTGACCCACGTTACTTCGGTAACTGTAGTATCATCAGAAGCGGTACCCGCTATCGTTATGGTACCGGTGTTCGCGGTGTAAGTGGGATTTGCACTTGGCTGGGAGATGGTGATCTGAGGCGGTGTAACATTGGCGGCGTCGTAGGAAACAGTGATGACATCCGTTGAGCTGTTGTTGCTGGAATCTCTCGCTGTCACCGTGATGATATTGGTGCCGTTTTGCAGTTGCAGCCCGCTGTAACTCCAGGTTGTCGTACCACTCGCTGTTCCCGCACCTCCGGCACTGTTGGTCCAGGAAACTTCGGTAACTCCAGTGTCATCGGTAGCGGTACCTGCAATCGTTATGGTACCGGTTCCCGCAGTGTAATTAGGATCCGCGCTTGGAGCTGTAATAATAACAACTGGCGACGCATTTTGCGGTGTGGCATTTCCACCTCCACCACCACCGCAAGCTGACAAGAAAAACAGCCCTAAGGCAGTGAGAAGTGACGTACGAAAAAGAGTGTACGTATTCATCTTTCCCCCCAAAAAAGTTATTTCTAACATCCGTATGTGAGATGTAATCTCCACATACCGCCCTGGTAAAACACTTGTTTTGTTTCCTGGAGCTGCCAGGTACCTACACAAGTGAAAACTGCGCTACCCCCATCAGGTTTTGCAGTTTTGCCGTCCATGGCCGACTACACTCCATAAATCGACCATGTACCGGGTTCCGAATAGCTGTTTCGCGTAGAACCCAAATTGTTACTGCCTTTGCCGGGCAGATAACCCTAATAATTTCTTATAATCAGTGGGTTATCGGTAAATTTGGTTTGTATAAGGTCTTAAACCGTTTATATTTTTCCCGACTGATAAAGCCGAAATATACCACGTAAATACCTAAGTACAACTACCTACGTACGTTGTTTTTTGGCATTTTGCTTTGATTGAATGAAAATCTAAATAATTACAACAAATTAACTAAGTAAATATTTTTTAAATGAGATGCAGCTGAACATATACGATAGTGATGGTGAGATAGGTCTCTATTTACGGCGATTTATTACGAGTAAACAAACGGACAGCAGTTGCTTCGACCTTTGGTCCGGCACACTATTTTTGAACTTTAAATAAACGGGGCCGTTGTTGTAAGAACAAATTATATTGGTTGATGTCCTGGACCTTTC
>JAKEGK010000011.1 GCA_022627515.1 Gammaproteobacteria bacterium | reverse complement strand
CTAACCGGTATGGCGGAAACCGGCCTGAAGCAAGCGGGTGAAGCTATTCTCAAATTGGTAGACAACGTATCTTTGGAGGAGCCGCAGCTGCGTGTGTTAATCCGGTATTATGGATCTATAAAAAACGAGCAAGCTATGGATCAGTTTTCGCGCCGGTTGGTTGAACTAAACAATACGCGGATCGAAAGGATGACGCGAGCCTTGGATATTGCAATTAACAAGAAGGCGGTGTTGCGTGCGAAAACATTACTGACTCGTATTGAGTCGATGAATCCAAACGCAACAGGCCTGGGAGAGTTGCGCAAGAAAGTCGATGCCTTGAATAACGCTGATTCCTCCGCGACATAAGGTAATTCGCTGACTAAATAAATAATCCCAAAGTTCGGCGCTATCGAATCACGCGAAAGGAAATTTTTGTTTAATATATCTGTAAACATTGCGTGTCTTGCAATACTCGCCAATGGAAATATCTAATTTTATGAGGAACGACAAAAACGAAATATTTAAAGTCAGTCCAATTTTTCCATTTAGGTTTCCAATATCCATGTTTAGCGATATGGCAATTTAGATTTCGAGTTCAACCCTTCATTAAATTATCATAAAGAAATTTATTAAGTTCATAAAGTTACATCTGCAATAAACCAAGGGGTTTATTGGATAATATTTTCTTGGCCGCGTATTTCTAAAGGCGTGTAATAAGTAATGCTTAAGTATTTTTGTGGCGCCTATTTATTCAATTAATTTGTATATTTTAAAAACAAAACATCCACCTCGATTGCGATTATTAATTTTTATAGCAGCGTTGACAGGTTGGTTATTCTTGGTCTAGCATCGGTTGCTCGAGTTTTTTGATAAGCAAAAATAGCTAATATTAAGAACATGCTGATATACCAAAAAACTCGTCAGAGGGCAGAGGGAAGCACGTTTCAATGCTAGTTACGTTTCAACGTATTTTTAAATATTGCGGGAATAAATAATAATAAACTGAGCGGGGAGTTCATATCGCAGTGATGTGCAGCAAAGAAAGTAATCTTTAGGGTGAACAATAACTTTACTTTGCTTTGAGAAGGGATTGCGGACAAAAAAATTTGCTTCTTTAAATGCGAACCGTAATTTCCAGGGATATAGTCTACGATTTTCCTTTAGTCAAAGATTTAATAAACGCTTTGTCACATGCGTGACAAAGAGATGGTGGTTGTTGTTTTTAATAACAGTTGTTTTCCATAACAGTTGTTCCAGAAGACAACAGACTCACGCAACGACTAGTGAAATAACGAGGAAACAGATGGCAGTAAACAAACAAAACCATAAGTCTTCGAGCCGTTTGAAATTATTATTGGAGAAACGACACATCTGGTTTGCAATGCTATCAATTGCGGCCGTGTTGGCGGTATATCCCTTTGTGGTGATGTCATCTTCTTCCAGTGCGCCTGAAATAGTGCCGCCAGGTGGAAGTCATAATGGCGAAAACGTGGAACAACCCATCGAGTTTCCACATAACACTCATGTCAAGGACAATGGTATCAACTGCATGTACTGCCACACTTATGCGCGCCGCAGTAAAGTTGCCGGTATTCCTCCGACCAGTAAATGCATGGGATGCCACAAGGTAATTGCCACTGATAAGCCTCGCATTCAGAAGCTCACGGAATATTGGGAACAAAAATCCCCGCCGCCCTGGAAAAAAGTGCACGATGTTCCAGATTTCGTGCATTTTACTCATGAGAAACACCTGAAACGCTTTGTGTTCGACCAGGATTTTCCGGTAGAGAACGTAAAAGAAGTCTGTGCTTTTTGTCACGGCGATGTTGAAAACATGACGGTTGCGCATAAAGTAAAACCCTTGAATATGGGCTGGTGTAAAACATGTCACATAAATAATGGCGGCCCAGGCGATTGTTGGGCGTGTCACAAGTGACATGTTCTGCGCAAATATTTTTATGGCAAGGATTTGGATTGGAACTGAATTAAAACAGCGGAATACATTATTATGAGCGGAAAAATTGACCGTCGGAATTTTTTAAAGATTATGGGATTAGGTGGCGCCGGTACCGCCCTCGGTGGTTGCGACTTGCCTTCAACAGTGACTTTGGAAGAAGGTAAAGAGGAAGTCGTCTCCTATTTAATGCCTGAAGAATATGTTATTCCGGGTGTCGGCGTTTGGTATGCATCCACCTGCGCACAATGCGCCGCGGGATGCGGCATACACGGCCGCGTACGTGAAGGTCGGGTTCTCAAACTCGAAGGCAATCCTGATTCTTCCATGAATCATGGAAAAATCTGCATGATGGGCCAGTCCGGAGTCCAGGCGCACTATAATCCCGATCGCATCAAGACACCGATGCTGCGTGAAGGCGGAAATCTGGTGGCTGTATCCTGGGAAAAAGCCGTGGGCGCCATACAGGAAAAATTATCTGCCGCAAATGGTGATCAGGTTGCCTGGTTCACCGGCACGCTAAGCGGGCATCAGGCCGCGCTTGTTAGCAATCATCTTGAGGCGCTGGGGTCAAGGAAGCATTACATCCATGAGCCGATCAATGCCTCTGTGTGGCAGGCCGTGAACAAAGATATGCTGGGAGAGGCGATGCCTCGCCTGCGATTAGACAAGGCGCAGATGATTTTGTCCTTCGGTGCGGACTTTCTCGGCACCTGGATATCGCCCGTGCATTTTTCCGGTGAATACGCCAAGTTTCGTAAACAAAAACGCCGTGGTTTGCTGGTGACTATCGAACCCAAGATGTCCTTGACCGGCGCCAACTCGGATCTTTGGATCCCGGCAATACCGGGGACTGAAGGTGTAATTGCGTTAGGCATTGCGCATCAGCTGGTTAAAAATCACAGCAAGGATATGTCTTCACTGCCGGCCAGCGTCCAGGGTTTAATTAACAAATACGATGCAGCCACTACAGCGAAAATTGCGGGAATTGATGAAAAACGTATTCAACGGATTGCCGAATTACTGGTGGAACGTTCACCAAGTCTGGTATTGGCCGGCGCTCCGGTGGAGGGGCAAGCCAAAGGCTACGCGTCTGTCGCCGCTGTAATGTTGTTAAATCAACTGCTCGGCAATATAGGGCAAACGATCGAATCCCAGGGCAGCTTCCCGTTTAATCAATTAAAAGCCAAAACGGGTGGCACCAGTGATTTGTTTTCGTTTGTCGAGACAGCCAAAAACAAACAACTGTCGGTTGTATTTTTCTATGGAACCAATCCAAAATTTACAGCCCCGAAGGCTATGGAAATGGATTCCGCGCTGAATGATGTGCCATTTAAGGTGGCGATATCGATGTTCATGGATGAAACCTCCATGGCGGCCGATGTCGTGTTGCCCGCTGCTTCCTATCTGGAGGATTGGGGGACACATGTTGCCGCTTATCAGCCGCAACAAACAGCCATTAGCATGCAGCAGCCCCTGATGGAAAAGCTGTATGCGGAAACCAGAGGTTTCGGTGACATCGTGCTGGATCTGCTGAAAGTTGCCAAGAAAGATGTATACAGCGCATTTGCGGATTACTACGCGTATTTGAAAAACGCCCATGCCGCGTTGCCTGCCGAATATAAAGAAGCGGGAATGACCGATGGCGACGCCTGGAGCGCGGCGTTACAAAAAGGTCTAGTTAATGTCGCCACTGGCAGCATGTCTTTGCCGGTAAAACCGGTTTCATTTGGTGATCCCGCTCCCGCGGATTCCGGCGGCAAGTTTGCCTATCATTTTGTACCATCGGCGCGCCTGGGCATGTGGGATGGCCGTCATGCCAATCTTCCGTGGATCCAGGAAGCGCCGGACCAGATCACTAAAGTGGTCTGGGACTCCTGGGCGGAGATTCATCCTTTGACGGCGCAAAAACTGGGAATTAAGAATGGCAGCATAATTAATGTTGAGTCCGAGCACGGTACCGCGAAGGTTCAAGCGGTCTTGATCAAAGCAATACATCCTGACGTCATCGCTATTCCCATGGGACAGGGGCATGAAGAATATGGCCGTTACGCGAAGGGCCGGGGCGCCAATCCGCTAAAGCTTTTGAATCCGGTAAAAGAGGAAACAACGGGTGAGTTGGCAATGTATGCGACCCGCGTTAATGCAAGTCCGACCAGCCAGAAAGAAGTAGTAGTGCGGCTGGGCGCCAGTGACACACAAGCGGGACGCCGGTTTGTTGTAACCGTGCCTGTTGAGCAATATCAGCGGACGGAAGGAGCGTAAGAATGTCATTAGAAAATCTATTAGGTAACTGGTCGCAATACCGTAAAGGTCATGAAGAGGGTGGCTTCCATGATTACAAGCATCTATGGGGTATGGCGATCGATCTTGATATTTGCATCGGCTGCAATGCCTGCGCTACAGCCTGTTACGCGGAAAATAACCTGGCGGTTGTGGGCAAAGAACGTTTCGAGAAAGGCCAGGCGATGCATTGGCTGCGCCTGGAACGCTATTGGGATCAAAACGAATTGGATCATCCGGCACAGGGAGCCAGCTTTCTGCCCATGATGTGTCAACAGTGTGATGCAGCGACATGTGAACCGGTCTGTCCAGTAGCGGCCACTTATCACACGCCGGATGGATTGAATGCGCAGGTTTACAACCGCTGCATAGGTTCACGTTACTGTTCCAATAACTGCCCCTACCGTAATCGGTATTTTAATTTTTATTCCTACTACGAGGATTCCTGGCCTGAGCCATTGAATATGCAGCTCAATCCGGATCTTACTGTGCGTGACAAAGGTGTTATGGAGAAATGCACTTTCTGTGTTCAGCGTATCAGGGTCGCAAAAGACAACGCGAAAATGGAAAACCGTCCGGTCGCTGATGGTGAGGCTATGACCGCCTGCGCGCAAGCCTGTCCCACCAACGCCATCGTGTTTGGCGACTATATGGATAAAGACAGCCAGGTTGCGAAATTGTGGAAGAAACATCAGGTAAAACTCCGCTTGACCAAGCAAAATAAAGAAAATCCGGAATTGCGCGGTTATCGGATTTTTGAAGAGTTGAATGTCGATCCTTCCGTCATGTACCTGGAGCGGGTGAGGGAAGAAGTTTAACCGGCTCAAATACTAAAACGGCGGGTATCGATTCCCGGCTTGGAAAGAATAATTCTGGCTTGAAAGTACTAACAACGGTGAAGAGCGCTTATGTATAACGAAAAAGACATTAATGAACAAATAGCGTGGGCCAAGATCAATGCAGATGTGTTGCGCAGCATGGAGAATCCGCGCAAAGGTTATTGGCTGGCTGTGTTGATTTGCGTGCTGATGCTGATTTGCGCGGCATTTGCGGAGTATATCCAGTACACCACCGGTATGGGTCCGGCAAACCTGAATAATCCTCATATGTGGGGTATGTACATATCCACTTTTGTGTTCTGGATCGGGATGAGCCACTCAGGCACTTTGTTGTCAGCAATTCTGCACATCATACATGCGGACTGGCGCAAACCCATTTACCGTTTCGCGGAAGCGATGACGACATTTTCGTTGATGACTGCCGGACTGTTTCCCATTATTCACCTGGGCCGCGTCTGGAATATGTACTGGGTATTGCCGTATGTCAGTGACCGGGGCCACTGGCCAAACTTTCGTTCGCCCCTCGTGTGGGATGCGTTTGCGATCAGTACTTATTTATCTGCATCCATGCTGTTTCTCTTTATCGGCATGATTCCAGACCTTGCGATCTGCCGTGATAATGCAAAAGGCTGGCGCAAAAAACTTTATACCGTTTTGTCGCTGGGCTGGATGGGCACCGACAGGCAGTGGCGTAATTTTCGTAAAACCTACCTGCTGATGGCGTGCTTTCTGATTCCATTGGCGGTGTCGGTTCACTCGATTGTGTCAGCGGACTTCGCGATGTCGATCATGCCGGGTTGGCATGTTACAACTTTCCCGCCATATTTCGTTGCGGGCGCGTTATATTCCGGTTGTGCGGCGATCATTACGCTGTTTGTACTGTTACGGTACTTTTTTCGTTTCGAAGAATACATGACAACACCGATCATGGAAAAAACCTGTAAACTGACATTCGCGATCGCCATGGTCTGGACCTACCTCAATCTGGTGGAGTTTTGCTCCGTGTGGTACGGCCATGACATCTATAACAAAGAGGTGTTGATCGCAAAAGCCACCGGACCTTATGCCTGGGTGTTCTGGATCATGATCTTCTGTGGCTCGGTGGTGCCATTTACATTGGCTGTGCAGAAACTTCGCCGTCACATGCCGACAATGTTCGTTGTATCGCTGCTATTAAATCTAAGCATGTTTTTCGAACGCTGGATGATTGTGGCGCCCACGCTTTCCATGTCGCACGATCCGCATCAGTGGGATATCATGTACGCCAGCGTTGTGCAATGGGCAATTGTATTCGGCAGCTTCGGCTGGTTCGGATTGCTGTTCCTGGTGTTCGTAAAAATATTCCCTTCAGTTTCGATGTATGAAGTGAAAGAAATGGTCTTTCATCGCCGCCGCCATCTGGTTAACGAGGAAGCTGCGGCCAGATTCCACCGCCGTAAAGACGATTCACAAACAACAACGGGTGAGCCCGGACTGGAAGGAGCATAATAATGAGCAAGCATTGTGTTATGGGCTTATTTAGCGACTTCGATGAAGCGTTTGCCGCCATATCCGATATACGCAAAACAAAGGTGCCGGGCGTGTCAGTAGATGATGTAACATTGAAATCGCCGATTGAACACCCGGAAATTGAAGAAGTGCTTGGGGAAAGACCGGTGCATGTGCAAAAGTTCACACTGTTCGGAGCAATTTTCGGTGTCACGTTTGGATTCTTTTTCCTCGCCGGCGCGCAGGCTACGTTTTTGGTGCAACCGCAAGGTGGCAAGGCCGTGGTGCCACTCCCGTCCAATTTCGTATTGATGTACGAAATGCTTATTTTCTTTGCTGTGTGGTGTACGTTTTTTGCGTATCTGTTTTTGTCCGGTTTATTGAGAAAGCGTCACACTTTGTATAGTGAAAAAGTGAGCCTGGACCAGGTGGGTATACTCATTGATGTCGATGAAGATTGTTTGGAGCCTATCAAGGATTTGTTCAAGCGGCACAAGGCCCTGGAAATACGTGAAGAGGTGCTGAGGTAATGAAGCGAATGGTAATAAAAGAAAGGCTGATAAAAGGAAGTGCGATGAGAAGAATAATAATCTTATTAACGATTTTGTTGTTACCAAGCCTTGTTCTTGCCTGGCCGTGGTCACAGGACATGATGAACCAGCCGAGCATCAAACCTCAAGAAGGACAGATGTATCCGTTTCCTCAACGTTCGATTCCAGTATTGGGCATTCCCACAAAAGTGGTTAATCGGGAAGAAGCCAAGGAGTTGAAGAATCCCTATCCCGCCAGCGCTGAATCCATCAAGCAGGGGCGCCGGTTATTCCGCATTTACTGCGCGGCGTGTCACGGCCTGACTGGAAAAGCTGAATCGCCTGTCTCGGGAAAAATAGGCGCGATTGATCTGACGGATGACTATGTGCAGGTCAATCTCACGGAGGGATGGGTATGGGGCACGATCACTTTTGGCAGTTTTGTAATGCCTGCCTATGGAGTCGCGAATGCGGATCCAGCGAAAGGCGGGTCCAATGATTTGTCTGTTGAAGAGCGCTGGCACGTAGTGAACTACGTGAAAAACGCCCTGAAAAGTGAAACAAAATAGCGATAGAGCATCAACGATAACTTATTACTAACGACCGAAAATATAGGGGTACAGGTTGATGGAAGGTTTTGGCAGCTGGTCAATTCTAACGACCAATTTCTTATTCGTCTTATATATGGCGCTTGCAGGTGTCACGTTTGCGTCTATCCTGCATCTGGTCAACGGGAAGTGGCGGACCCAGGTTCGCTATTTTGCTGTGTCCTTGTACTCGCTGTTCCCCCTGGCTCTGCTGCTGCTGATAATTTTACTTGTTTTTGGCGATAACACATTTCAGTGGTTGCCTCATTCGCATGATAGCGAACATCATCTCAACGGCTGGCACAATTATACCTTTCTGGTGGCGCGTCAGATTATCGGTCTTCTGATCGTAGCTGGTTTGTTTGCCTTGTTTATCAAGTACCAGCATCTTGCGGCGGACGATAATGCATCCTACGCGATCAGGCGTAAATTCCGAAATATCGCGTTGTTGATTCCGTTTTTTTATGTCTGTTATGGCACTATGGTGGCGTGGGATTTTGAAATGACCATGATACCCGGCTGGCACAGCGCAAGTTATGGTGTTTATCAGTTTGTCAGCATGTTTCATTGCTTCTTGGCTCTATTCGCCATAATGCTTTATGCGCTTTATTCATCAGGCAAGATGACCAATCCCGTCAAGCCCTTCGTGTTCAACTATCTGGCGCAAATGATGCTGGGATTCACCATTTTGTGGACCTATTTCTATTTCACTCAATATCTCATCATGTGGTATGGGCGCCTGCCGGAGGAAATTGGGCGTTTTCATGCCATGATGCAACATGAACTGGCGCCGCTGTGGTGGACTTTCCTGGTGCTGAAATTCATTGTTCCATTTGTGTCATTCGCCACATGGACACCGAACCGGCACAATCCGAAAGTGATCGTGACAATAGCAACCTGCATCGTAGTAGGTACCTGGATTGAGCGATACACTTGGTTATCCGGATCGGTGGATCCGCAGCACTATCATTTACCGATGACTTCGATATTTGACATTGTGGTCACTGTTGTCGTGTTTGCCACAGCGTTTGGCATAGTGAAGTGGACATTAAATCGCTACGGTCTCATTAAAGCGTGAGCACGAGCAGTTGGACATCGTTATTTTGAAATAACAATAACAAAACGCCTTAAAGCCTCTCCCGCGAGAGGCTTTTTTTTATTTGAAATAAGCTCCCAAACAATACTGTACAATATCTGATCCGTTCGTTTCCTGAGTTACCTCAGTTACGTTAACCTTTTGAATTGAAAACATTTAAAAGGGAAATTAAATCCTGCTTGACAGTATTATCAGGAATAAAAGGGAATATAAATATTAGTTTATAATAATATTAATAACTTAATTAATGCATCATGAAATGCATCTGCTATGCTTTCACAACGAAATAATGCCAGCCGGGAACTGGCTCTTAAGTTCCATTAAAAAACAGCGTGCTTGAGGAGCAGATAATGAGCGACGAATTGGTCGATCACAAAAAACGCCGAATTTTAAGCATAGCGGCAACCGTTGTTGGTGGGATTGGTGTGGCGTATGTCGCAACCCCCTTTGTACTTTCCATGGATCCCAGCGCCAAAGCCCAGGCGGCCGGAGCCCCTGTCGATGTAGATGTTAGCAAACTACAGACGGGTCAACTGTTGACTGTTGAATGGCGCGGCAAACCTATCTGGATTTTGCGCCGTAACCAGGAAATGCTGGACCGCATGAAAGAAATTTCCAGCCAGTTACGTGATCCGAATTCTGATGAGTTATCTCAACAGCCGCACTACGCGAAAAACGAATACCGGTCCATAAAGCCGGACATCATGGTAATGGAAGGTATTTGCACTCATTTAGGCTGTGCGCCGACTTACCGGCCGGAACTGGCAGCGGCTGATTTGGGGGCGGAATGGAAAGGCGGATTCTTTTGTCCTTGCCATGGCTCGCGCTATGATTTATCCGGACGGGTCTATGCAGGAGTGCCGGCGCCTTCAAATCTTAAAGTTCCTCCCTATCGTTTTGTCACTGACACGCGGATTATGATCGGCGTGGACCCGGAGCGTGCCTGATGCGCGAATGGTTCTATTTGGGAAAAGAGTGGATTGAATCCCGTTTTCCCGCCAGGGAGTTCTGGGAAGATCATCTGGTAAAGTATTACGCACCGAAATACCTCAACTTTTGGTATTTCTTCGGCTCATTGGCGATGCTGGTATTCGCGATTCAGGTCATAACCGGTATTTTTCTGACCATGAATTATAAACCGACCGCAGGCACCGCTTTTGCTTCGGTTGAATACATTATGCGGGACGTGAACTGGGGATGGTTGATTCGTTACATGCATTCCACTGGCGCATCGTTTTTCTTTATTGTTATTTATTTGCATATGTTTCGCGCCTTTCTTTATGGTTCCTATCAGAAGCCGCGTGAATTGCTTTGGTTGTTTGGTGTATTGCTGTTTGTCCTGCTGATGGCCGAGGCATTTATGGGATATTTGTTGCCCTGGGGACAAATGTCGTTTTGGGGCGCTCAAGTCATTATCTCCCTGTTTGGCGCTATTCCCGTTATAGGCAGTGATCTGGCTTTGTGGATTCGGGGAGATTACGTGGTTGCCGACGCTACCTTGAACCGCTTTTTTGCATTTCATGTGATTGCTTTTCCCCTGCTGCTGATTGGCCTGGTGGTATTTCATCTCATTGCATTGCACCGGGTGGGTTCCAACAATCCCGACGGAATTGAAATCAAGGAAAAGAAAAACGAGCAGGGAATTCCCCTTGATGGCATACCCTTTCATCCTTATTTCACCCTTAAGGATATGTTAGGGGCAATCGTGTTTTTAATGATCTTTAGTGCTGTTGTGTTCTACTACCCTGAAATGGGTGGATGGTTTCTCGAGAAAGATAACTTTATACCGGCGGATCCATTAAAAACGCCTGAGCACATAACACCTTTGTGGTATTTTACGCCTTTCTACGCAATTCTTCGCGCGGTGCCGGATAAATTTCTCGGAGTCATGTTGATGGGCGCGGCGATTGCGGTGCTTTTTGTTGTGCCGTGGCTTGACCGCAGCCCTGTCAGGTCCATTCGCTACCGGGGACCGATCTATAAAATTGCGTTGGCGGTATTCGTAATTTGTTTCGTCGGCCTGGGTTATCTGGGCACTGTCGCCGCTACACCTGCCGCAACGATTTTCTCCCGGATCGGCACCTTCATTTATTTCGCCTTCTTTTTGTTAATGCCTATTTACACCCGGCTTGATAAATCCAAACCGCTGCCGGACAGGGTCACCAAGTGAAAACTTATTTATTGATTATGGCCATGTTACTTGTCAGCAGCGCTGTTGGCGCTATCGAAAATTATCGTCTGGATAAGGCGAGTATTGATCCGGCGGATACTGAATCACTGCGCCGGGGTGCCACGTTATTCGTCAACTATTGCTTTAATTGTCATTCGGCGGCGTTAATGCGTTACAACCGCATCGGTAAGGATCTCGGATACGATGAGGCGCAACTGGAAAGCCTTTTTATTTTTACCGGCGCAAAGGTTGGTGACTTGATGGAAATCGCTATGCCACCGGACGAAGCGAAGCGCTGGTTTGGTGTAGTGCCACCTGATTTATCCGTTGTTTCCCGGTCACGTGGTGTCGACTGGATATACACTTACCTGCGTTCTTTTTACAAGGATGATTCCAGACCCTGGGGTGTAAACAATGCGGTATTTAAAGACGTTGCCATGCCTCACGTGTTATGGGAATTGCAGGGCCTTCAGGCTGCACAATTTAACGTGCTTATCGACGAAGAGGGTGTAGAGCGGCGGGTGATTACCGAGCTGGAACTCGTGGAACCCGGAAAGTTATCCAATGAGCAATTTGATGCCGCAGTCCGGGATCTCGTTAACTATCTTCACTACATGGGTGAACCCGCCAAAAAGATCCGCTTGCAGTTAGGGAAGTGGGTTCTGCTTTACCTTGCGCTGTTCTTCGCCGTGGTATGGCTGCTCAAGAAGGAATACTGGAAAGACGTTCACTAGGTTTCCAATTTGACGCGCCGTGCCCGGTGTCTGGCGCAATAGAAAACCCTTCTCTGTAAACCCTGAAAGAACTCTATTATTATCAATAATATACAATGTGTTTTCGAATATTTTGAAATTTGTATTGTATAATGCCCGCCTTGTTTTACCCCAAGCAGTGAGTTCAATTAAGCCGAAGTCTGGAGACGTTGTGATGGCCTTGATCGCCAATAGAAAATCTGTAATGACATTGTTTTCATCCGACAACGATATACATTGTCACCGTGTGCGTATCGTGCTAGCCGAGAAAGGAATAAATTTCGAAGTCGTGGATGTTAATCCCGCCAACCCTCCAGAAGACTTAATGGAATTAAATCCTTATGGTGGAGTGCCAGTGCTGGTAGATAGAGACCTGGTGCTATACGATTCGCAAGTTATTATGGAGTATCTCGACGAACGGTTTCCCCATCCACCGTTAATGCCGGTAGATCCGGTTTCCCGGGGAAGAACCCGAATGACCCTGCGCCGTATTCAGCGCGACTGGGATGCACTGGTGGACCAAATCATCAGCGGCAGGGATATCGCGCAGGCTGCCAAAGAACTGAGAGAGGGTCTTACGGTCGTGTCTCCCATATTCGAGCAAAAACCTTTTTTTATGAGTGACGAATTTTCCCTGATGGATTGTGCAGTAGCGCCTATTCTGTGGCGCTTGCCGGCATATGGAATTGAATTGCCATCACAGGCGAAAGCAATCAAAAACTACGCCGCACGTTTGTTTGGCATGAATTGTTTTCAGGCAAGTTTGACGGAAGTCGAACGCGAAATTCAGCAGTAAGCTTTTCGCTTACTTCTACAAAAAAGCAGAATCTTTGGCGCCAACCAACAGTCAGCGTGCAGTTGACCAATTACATGAGCAATTCAATTTTTTACAAAAACACAGGTGTTGCATGACCAGTAGCCGGCCTTATTTGTTACGGGCAATATATGACTGGATTGTCGATAACGGATTGACGCCTTATTTACTGGTGAATGCCAATGTCGAAAATGTGAAAGTGCCTGTAGAGTACGTTTCCAATGGAAAGATCATACTCAATGTTGCCCCTGCAGCTGTAAATAATCTGGAAATAGGCAACGCTGAAGTGAATTTTAGCGCCCGTTTCAGCGGCAACCCCATGTACGTGTGCGTTCCGATGCCGGCGGCAATGGCGATTTATGCGAAAGAAAACGGACGCGGCATGGTATTTACAGATGACGATGATTTGCCTACCGGTCCTGATACTGGCGGCGCTGATAAAGACGCAAGCATTACTAAATTCAAAGGCAAAGCCAAACAGCCCCGGTTGCGTGTTATAAAGTAATAATGCTCGAAATAGTCCAGGCGGATATTACGGCGTTAATAGTTGACGCTATCGTTAATGCGGCGAATTCCGGATTGCTGGGTGGCGGCGGTGTGGATGGCGCTATTCATCGTGCGGCGGGACCACAATTGAAAGAAGCCTGCCGGCCGCTCGGTGGCTGTCCAACCGGGCAGGCCAGGATCACTCCGGGATTTAATTTGCCGGCGAAATTCGTCATACATACGGTTGGACCGGTTTGGCATGGCGGCAAACACGGTGAGAGTGAGCTGCTGGAAAGCTGTTACCGGCGCTCACTGGATCTGGCGTTGGAAAATCATGTCAGGAGCATTGCGTTTCCCGCGATCAGCACCGGAGTATATGGTTATCCCAAAGCGGATGCGGCAAGGATTGCGCTCGGCGTGTTAAAGGAGTATGAAGAACGCTTTGAAAAAATAATCGCCTGTTGTCATGGCTATCAGGATATCGAAATCTACCAGGCGGCGCTGAAGCAAATCACCTGACAGTCCGGCGCCGGAAGTTTTGCCGGATTTTTTTACCGGATACTTACCGTAAAAAAATCATCAGGAATGCGTCGTAGCAACAATGGAACGATTGTCACCGCGGCGGAAAATAATGTAGGTGATCAGCCCCATTAGGGCGCCAAACAAATGAGCGTCCACGACAATATTGCCCCCAGCTGTTTTTTCCGAACCGGGCAACGGGCCGACCAGTTGCTCCCAAAGCAATTTCACAATGAACAAGACCAGCAGCAATTTCGAATCCCAGCGGCCGCTGCGTAAATCGTAGAGGCAACCAACGATAAACATGGCATGCAATACGCCGGACAATCCAACGTAATAAAGTAAATGGGAATCAACGACCAGTAATAACAGGCTTATGCCAAAGCCGCCAAACACCATGACATGCAGCCAGCGCTTGGTGGGAAGATGCCGGTCAAACAGCGCCCAGACGAGTGCCAGGCCAAGTAAATTCATCAATAAGTGCGGCCAGGATAAATGAGCGAGGTGACCGGTGAGAACACGCCAGATTTCTCCAGATAATATGGCGTTTCGGTCAAAACGCAACCAAAGAGTTACGTCGGAACCAAACAGACCGATAAATGTCACAAAAAACACTATCGTTACGGGTAATAGATGCCGCTTTACGACAGGTTTTAGTTTGCTTTCTTTTCGAGCGCGAGGATTAACCATTAAACTGCTAACTTCATTTTCTTTCTGACTGTCCCGGTATTTGGTAAATTCGGCAAGAATGCCAATAATATAAAGGACGCGGCACACAAAAATAATACTTTTCCTGATACCATTGGCATAGGTATTGTATCGGATTCGTCAAATTAGAAAAACCATCCAGGCTGAAAATTTATTGAATTTCATCGATACTGCAAGCCGGTAAATGGAGTAAACATTGGAGTCAATAGTGTACTTAAAACATTGCATGAATAAATCAAGTCTTATTCCCCGGAACGCCCACAAAGGATTCACCCTGATTGAAGTAATGGTCGTGGTGATTATTTTAGGTATTCTGGCTGCCATCGTGGTTCCGCGTGTAATGGACCGGCCTGACGACGCGCGCATTACCAAAGCCAAACAGGATATTCGCGCTCTGGAGAGTGCACTTAATTTATATAAGCTGGACAATTTTGTATATCCCACTACGGATCAGGGCTTAGAAGCTCTGGTCACCAAACCGGCAGGCACACCGGAACCCAAAAACTGGAAACGCTATATGGACCGGCTGCCAAAAGATCCGTGGGGCGAACAGTATCAGTACCTTGAAGCTGAAGGATCGATTCAGATCATATCGCGGGGCGCTGACGGGCAACCCGGAGGTGAAGGTGTAAATGCGGATATCAGCAGTATGGAGTTACAGTAAACCTGTAATCGGATTAGCGGTTCATTCTCATCCCAACTACCACGTTATGTTGAGTATCAGACTCCGTTGGTTGTCAACTCAAACAATATAACAAATCCGGCACCCGATTTATTTTAATGAAAACAGCTACTCCAACCCTGCCTGTCCGGTCAAGCGGGTTCACGCTGTTTGAAATCCTTGTTGTAGTATTCATCATCGGTGTTATTGTCACGTTTGGCAGTTTGTCAATCAGTCAACACAGCGACCGGTATGTGGAAGACGAAGCTCGGCGGATTCACCACCTCATCCGGCTTGCCGCTGAGGAGGCGGTCATGAGCGCCCAGGAGCTGTCTTTTCTTGTCAATAGCAAGGGTTACAGTTTTGCAAGGCTGGAAGGACCGAAATGGGAGCCGATAGAGGGCGACGCGTTTTTCCGCAAGCGGGAATTTCCCGAAAACCTGCATGTTAAAATGCAGGTGTATGATGAGGATGTCAACCTCAACGATACGGAAAAACCGGTGCAAGTCTATATATTGTCCAGTGGTGAAGTCACGCCATTCACACTTACACTGAGCGGCGAAAGCAATGTCGCATATACTGTAAGCGGCAGTCTGACAGGGCAAATTACTTATCAACAGCCGGAAACGAAGGATGAATTCGGTGGCTAGGATAAAACCGCAAAAGGGATTTACTTTAATCGAGGTTATTGTTGCGCTCGGTATTATCGCGACCGCCATGGCTGCGGTCATGATGACCGTTTCGGCCACTGCGCGCAATGCCGCCGGGTTGAAGGAGCGAACGTTTGCCCATTGGGTAGCGATGAACAGGATGGCCGAATTGCACATCAGGAATGACCGTGAATGGCCCGACATAAAAAAATCCACCGGCACGGCGTTAATGGCGGAACACGAATGGCACTGGGAGCAGGAAGTGGAAAAAACCCCTGTTGATAAAATTCGTAAAGTCTCCGTCAGAGTGCGCATTAACGAAGATGATGAATACCCGATGGCAGCCCTTGTCGGGTATGTGCACCAACCGTCTCAGTAATACTTTATGCGAAAATTGCCGCAACAAGTTCAGAAAATAACACAGGGTTTTACTCTGCTGGAACTGGTGGTTGCCATGGCGATTTTTGCCATCATGGCGGCCATTGCCTATAGTGGCCTGAATAACGTATTGATTGCCCGGCAGCAAACCGAAATGCATTCGGAACAATTGCATCAAGTGCAACTGGCCATGAGTTGGCTGGGCCGGGATATTGAGCAAATTGTCGACCGGGGTGTGCGCAACGAGTACGGGGAGTTTTTACAGCCCGTGGTGGGAAACGACTTCGAAGGTTATTTGCTGGAATTTACCCGTGGCGGCTGGGCTAATCCGGCCAATCAGCCACGCAGTCAATTGCAGCGTGTCGCTTACGCGGTCCGGGATGAGCAACTGGTACGTGTCTATTGGCGTTCGCTGGACAGGGCCGAAGACAGTAAACCCTATGAAAATATTTTGCTGGATGGTGTAAAAGGCATGGAAATCCGTTACCTCGGGGCGGATGAGGAATGGCGCACCAGTTGGCCGGCGGAAATGCCCACCGCCGCTGGCGCGATTCCGGAACTAATCCCCCGCGCCATTGAAGTGAATGTGGATACCAAACAGTTTGGGAAGATTTCCCGTTTATTGCGGGTAGGGCGGTAAATGCGGATGAAACCGATTAACCGGCAATCCGGGGTGGCGCTGATTACCGCATTGTTTATTTTCGCGCTGGTGACTATAGCCGCTGTCGCCATGGCGGACCGCCAGACTCTGGATATCCGGCGCACCGAGAACATGTTGCATTATGATCAGGCTTACATGTACGCTCTGGCTGCGGAAGTTACCGCAACAGAAGCCCTGATTGCGGACGAAAACAAGGAAGTTGACCATGAAAAGGAACCCTGGGCATTGCCCCTTGCGGAAGAAATTGAAGGCGGTACTATTGCCGGATTTATTAAGGACGTGAGCGCGCGGTTTCCCATAAACAATCTGGTCAACGCCAATGGTGAAAAACAGGAACCCTATATCGCCGCTTTTCAGCGTTTGGTGGATTATATGACCAGCGGTAACAAGTGCGGTGAGCAGGGCGGTTTCAATCCGGATCTGGCCAATGTAGTGCTGGACTGGATTGATAAGGACGAACAAGCGGCCGTTGGCGGCGCGGAAGATTCCGAGTATCTGAGGCGGGATCACCCCTATCGAGCGGCCAACCGGGCGATGGCGAGCATCAGCGAATTGCGCGCGCTGCACAATGTGATTGCAGAAGAATATAACTGTTTCGCCGGAAACGGGCAGAATCCGCCTCTGGTAAACGCCATCGCCGCCCATGACGTGGCCATTAACGTAAATACCGCGGCGCCCGAAATATTGCAAAGTATTCATCCGAAGATTGATGACAAAATCCTGCAAGTGTTGATCGAAGGCAGGGGGGAAGAAGGTTATAAAGATACCAAGACATTTATTGATACCATGAAAAAGGAAATCAAGTTTGACCCTGCTGAAAACAACAAGGAAGAAAAAGAATTCGATGAAGCTATCAAACAGATTAAATTAAGCGCCGGCAGCCAGTATTTCGAAGTGACGGCTACGGCGCAGATTGGCCGCATGCAGGTAACGCTGATCAGCCTGTTAAAGCGCGACGGCAACAAAGTGGCCACTGTGCAACGCAATATCGGGGTTAACTAGTGAAGCGGCAAATTTACATTCATTTGGGAGATCCGACGCTTTCCGGCGCAATGCCGGGCGAAGTGTATTGGTTTGTCCAGGAACAAGGGCAGGCGGCAGGTCCGGTCTATCACGGTGATTTGAAAACCGCCGCCAATCATGCCCTGGGTTGCCGTGTGGTGGTGTTTGTCTCCGGTGTCGAGGTGGTTTTGACGGATGTAGCGCTGCCCGGCATGAACAAGCAGAAACTGATGCGGGCGATACCGTTTGCGCTGGAAGAACTGCTGGCCAGCGATGTTGAGGCCAATCATTTTGCCATTGGCGAACGCCAGCAAGACGATAAGGTCACTGTCGCCATTGTCGAACGCAAGATTATTGAAATGTGGCTGCAGGGTTTGAATGATGTGGGAATCCAGCCGGACCTGCTGACCACTGAAGTGCTCGGCATTCCATATGCGGATAAAAGCTGGACATTATTGCTTAAAGCGGCGGATAAACAATCCAGGTCCAAGGCCATTTTGCGCAATAATTTACAGGCGGGTATTGCGCTGGATATTGCCAACGTCGTGCCGTTATTGCGCGGCATGCTCGAGTCCGCCGCGCAAACCCAGAAACCTGAAAAACTGAATGTTATCGTTTGTGACTCAAGTAGTATTCATCCCGATGCGTCATCCCAAAGCCCGCAAAATACAGAACCTTCTGCATCGCCTGAACTGGAGGCGATCGTAACGCAGTTGCAAACTCTGGCGGATAAACTTGAATATAATACCGAAGTCCGTCATCCGGAGCAGCCGTTCCTCATTTATCTCGCGCAGCAGTTTGAAGAGTCCAAATGCATTAATTTGCTGCAGGGAGACTATAGCCGCAGGGAACGCCTGGAGAAATTGTTACGCCCCTGGCGGCCCGCGGCAGCGATTGCGGCAATATGGTTGTTGCTGCAAGTGGGACTGATGGTTTTCGATTATCAAAAACTGGCAGCGAGGGATCGTGCGCTGCGCACTCAAATAACGGATATTTACCGGGAAACTTTTCCGGATGCCAAAAACGTTGTTGATCCAAAACTGCAAATGGAACAAAAACTGGCTGAGTTGCGCAAGCAGGCCAACCAGGGCGCGGACATGTTTGTGCTGCTGGCCAGGGCCGGTGAGGTGTTAAGCAACACCGACACCCTGTTGATACGTACCTTGCGGTTCAAGGAGGAAACCCTGGATCTGGATTTTGAAATCTCGGATCTGCAATCCCTGGATGAACTCAAGTTGCGTTTGATTAATGAAGCCAATATGGAAGTTGATATTCAATCGGCATCGTCAAAACAGGGAAAGGTCGAAAGCCGGATGCAATTAAAAGTCAGCGCCGGGAATTCAGCGGCGCAGGGTGGCGCATGAAAGACTGGTTTGGAAGTTTGGATCCCAGAGAGCGGCGTATCCTGATTGCAGGCGCAGTGGTATTGCTGGCAGCCATGCTGTACTTACTGGTCTGGGAACCGTTCATGAAAAAAACCGCGGAATTGGAGCAGAGTAACAGGGAAAACCAGGAATTGCTGACATGGATGGAGCAGTCGGCCGAAGAAGCAAAAAAGTTACAGGCCAAGCTCAAAATTAACGGCCCAACAGGAGGCGACAAAGGGCAGTCACTATTGGGTACCATAGACCGTACCGCCAAGACCGCAAATCTTGGCAAATCGGTAAAGCGCGTACAACCCGACGGTCAATCCAAAGCCCGGGTATGGCTGGAGAACGCGCCGTTCAACGACACGGTTAAATGGCTCGAGAACCTGCAACGGCAACAGGGAATTCATATTGTGACTTCTGTTGTTGAAAAACAGGAAGAATCCGGTCTGGTCAATGTGCGTCTGGTGCTCGAAGGCCTGGCGGAATAACCAACTAGTTTTGTAACACAATTAAATAACTACATGTCACCTACCATTAAATCAACTTTAAAATATGGTTTTTTCGGTATCGCAACGTACCTCGTATTCCTGGTGGCAACGGCGCCGGCGGGACTCGCCTATGGTTACTGGAAAACGCTGTTCGGCGGCGGTGCTGTGCCCGTTACCTTTGATGATGTCCGCGGCAGTGTCTGGTCCGGTCAGGCGACTAAAGCTACCATCAATGGGCAGCAGCTGAGTGCGCTTACCTGGGATGCTAATTTTCTTACCCTGTTGTTGGGTATTGTGGAAATGAATTTCGAATTCAAGGTGGCTGATGGTTATGGAAAAGGCACTATGGGCTACAGTATCTTTGGCGGCGCTTATCTTAATGATGTGGAAGCCTGGCTGCCACTGAGTGAGGTTGAGAACATCATAAACGTCGCAGCGTTCAAGCCGGGAGGAGCGCTGGATGTCAAAATGAGCACTGTCAAGCTGGATAATAATACTGTGGTATCCGCAAGAGGTGATGTTGCCTGGCACGGCGCTGAATTGACCTTGTTAAAAAAACTGGCGCTGGGTGATCTGGATGTTGCGTTTGAACCTCACGAAGGCGGAGTAAAAGGCGTTTTGAGCGACCAGGGTGGACCATTGTCCGCGGAAGGTGTTCTGCAACTTGGGCCTGATAAAAGTTATGAATTTGAAGGCGCATTTGGTATACGCGGCAATAACCCGGATTTGCAAAATACCCTGCGGTCCATGGGACGCCTGGACCGCGATGGCAAAGTCAAGGTATCCCTGAAAGGCAGCCTGGAACAATTCGGCTGGTAAGGCGCGGCATTTCCACGTACCTCCCTGGCATACGGCCATTCAATCTTTACTCTTCCTGAAAATTTCCTGACTACTGCAGAAAATGCTAAGATAGCGCCTTTCGTGCGCGGTTATACGATTACAAATATGTATGGAGTGTCCATGGCCTTTGAAAAGATAGTTGTGCCCCGCGATGGCAGCAAAATTCAGGTGAACTCCGGGAACGCGTTAAAAGTGCCGGAGCGCCCCATAATTCCATTTATCGAAGGTGACGGCATCGGCGTGGACGTGACGCCGGCGATGCGCAAGGTTATTGACGCCGCCGTTGCCAGGGCCTCTAACGGTAAGCGCAGTATTGCCTGGATGGAAGTTTATGCCGGCGAGAAAGCGACCCGGGTCTACGGCAAAAATGTCTGGCTGCCCGATGAAACGCTCGACGCGGTGCGGGATTATGTTGTTTCAATCAAGGGTCCGTTGACCACGCCGGTGGGAGGGGGTATTCGTTCCCTGAATGTCGCCCTGCGCCAGCAGCTGGATTTATACGTTTGCATGCGCCCGGTTCGTTACTACGAAGGCACACCCAGCCCGCTCAAGGAACCTCAACACACGGACATGGTGATATTCCGGGAGAATTCCGAAGACATATACGCGGGTATCGAATGGGAAGCCGGCACCCCGGAAGTAAAAAAAGTCATCAGCTTTCTGCAAAACGAAATGGGAGTCACCAAAATCCGTTTTCCCGAGACCTCGGGTATCGGCATCAAACCGGTATCCAGTGATGGCACCAAGCGGCTGGTCCGCAAGGCGATTCAATACGCCATCGATAACGATCGTGATTCGGTCACCCTGGTGCACAAGGGTAATATCATGAAATTCACCGAAGGCGCATTCAAGAATTGGGGTTACGAGCTGGCCAAGGCGGAATTTGCGGCTATCGAGATTGATGGCGGTCCATGGTGCCAGTTTCTAAATCCCCGTACGGGAAAACCCATTGTCGTTAAAGATGTCATTGCGGATGCGTTCCTGCAGCAGATCTTGTTGCGGCCCAGGGAATATAGCGTAGTGGCGACTTTGAACCTGAACGGCGATTATATTTCCGATGCTCTGGCCGCGCAGGTTGGAGGTATTGGCATTGCGCCGGGCGCCAATTTGTCAGATACGGTAGCCATGTTTGAAGCGACTCATGGCACTGCGCCGAAATATGCCGGTCAGGACAAGGTCAATCCCGGTTCATTGATCCTTTCCGGAGAGATGATGCTGAGGCATCTGGGCTGGCAGGATGCGGCCGATCTGGTCATCAAAGGTATGTCAGGTGCAATTGCCGCCAAAACGGTGACATATGATCTGGAGCGGTTGATGACTGGCTCCACCTTGGTGAGCTGTTCCGGTTTTGCAGAGGCCGTTATTCAACATATGTAACATGTAATAGTCAGCCTGTGTGACACTCAACGCACGTTGCGGTAATGATATACATCCAGGAGTGATGGTTAAGCCTTCGGTAATATCGCTATCGCCAATGGTTATGATCTCGTCAATCAGTTTTGGTTAAATACTTTTATCTCTTTTCTATCTCCTTCCGAATGTTTTTCATAACATTCTGATTTTGTTTAAATTAATGAGTTAAATTTTACAAAGTCATAATCTTTGCTTTAACATCAATCAGGCTTTCGTTTACTCATTATCTTTGTTTATGATTTTTTTATTGATTCCATTGTCTATATCCAAAGCTACAGAAAACGGAGACCGGTTTGTCTAAACTTATGTCTATGAATACAGGAAATAATTCACAAAGGAACGAAGATTTAGCGGTCCAGGAGTCAAGACCTAAGCTAAAACGGCCGCCAATGTATCAAGTAGTTCTGATAAATGACGACTTTACTCCTATGGAGTTTGTCGTTCATGTGTTAGAAAAGTTTTTCCGTATGGACCGTGCGAAAGCAACACGGGTTATGCTCCATGTGCACACACAAGGAAAAGGTTTGTGTGGAGTGTATGTCAGGGAGATCGCCGAGACGAAAGTGGCGCAAGTCAACGAGTACTCCCGGACCAACCAGCATCCTTTGCTGTGTACGATGGAAACCGTGTAATCGGTCTTGCGAGAAGTTCAAGGTCTTGCGAGAGGTGTCAAAATGTTGAGTGAAGAGTTAGAACAGACTCTTAATGTTGCCTTCAAGGAAGCGCGTGGTAAGCGTCATGAGTTCATGACAGTGGAACACCTGCTGTTGGCGTTAGTGGATAATCCAACGAGCAATAACGCTCTGCGGGCCTGCGGCGCCAACCTGCTTCAGTTGAAACGGGAATTGGAAGAGTTTCTGGAAGAAACCACGCCGGTATTGCCGGACGGCGATGACCGTGAAATCGAACCAACTCTGGGTTTTCAGCGTGTCCTGCAACGCGCTGTATTCCAGGTGCAGTCTTCCGGAAACAAGGAAGTCACCGGAGCTAATGTGCTGGTCGCGATTTTTAGCGAGCAGGAATCGCAAGCGGTTTACCTGTTATCGAAACAACATATTGCGCGCCTCGATGTCGTGAATTTCATAGCCCATGGCATCTCCAAGATTGATGAGCAATCCGAGCAGGATTCCGTATTGCCTCACACTGAAGAAGAAGCGGAACCGGAAACCCAGAACAAGACACCTCTGGAAAGCTATGCGACCAACCTCAATCAGCAGGCAATGCAAGGCAAGATTGATCCGCTGATTGGCCGCAAGTCCGAAATTGAACGCACCTTGCAGGTGCTCTGCCGCCGCCGCAAGAACAATCCTTTGTTTGTGGGTGAAGCCGGCGTTGGCAAGACCGCGCTGGCGGAAGGACTGGCCAAACAGATTGTGGACGGTGAAGTACCCGAAGTGCTTGCCGATGCCGTGATCTATTCATTGGACCTCGGTGCGTTGCTCGCGGGAACCAAATACCGCGGCGATTTCGAGAAACGTCTCAAGGCCGTATTGTCACAACTGCGCCGCGAAGAAAATGCGATTCTGTTTATCGACGAGATTCACACCATTATCGGTGCGGGCGCGGCGTCCGGCGGCGCCATGGATGCGTCCAATCTAATCAAACCGGTATTGGCATCCGGTGAAATCAAGTGTATCGGTTCAACAACCTACCAGGAATACCGCGGCATCTTTGAAAAAGACCGCGCCCTGGCGCGCCGTTTCCAGAAGATCGATGTGTCTGAACCAACCGTTGATGAGACAGTGCAGATCCTCAATGGATTGAAATCCCGGTTCGAAGATCATCATCAGGTGAAGTTCACGCGCCAGGCGTTACGGACCGCGGTTGAACTCTCTGCGCGTTACATCAACGAACGTCACTTGCCGGATAAGGCCATCGACGTGATTGATGAAGCGGGTGCTAACCAGCGTTTGCTGCCGCCCTCCAAGCGCAAGAAAGTCATCAATGCCAGGGACGTCGAGTTGATCGTGGCCAAGATGGCTCGTATTCCGCCCAAGCAGGTTTCGAGTTCCGACAAGGAAGGACTGCGTAATCTGGAGCGGGATCTGAAACTGGTGGTCTACGGGCAGGATGAGGCGATCACGACGCTGGCATCCGCGATCAAGATGGCGCGCGCCGGCCTGGGTACTGAACAAAAGCCGATAGGTTCGTTCCTCTTCGCGGGTCCCACCGGCGTTGGCAAAACCGAAGTGACCCGGCAACTGGCTCAAATCATGGGCATCGAACTGATTCGTTTTGATATGTCCGAATACATGGAGCGCCATACCGTATCGCGCCTGATTGGCGCGCCTCCGGGTTATGTCGGGTTTGATCAAGGCGGCCTGTTAACCGAAGAGGTGAACAAGCATCCTCATGCCGTGTTATTGCTGGACGAGATTGAAAAAGCCCATCCGGATGTGTTTAACCTGTTGTTGCAGGTGATGGATCATGGAACCCTCACGGATACCAACGGGCGTAAAGCGGATTTTCGCAATATCATTATCGTTATGACCACCAATGCAGGCGCGGAACAAATGAGCCGTCCTTCAATTGGCTTTACAACCCAGGATCATACCGCCGATAGTGGTGAAGCAATCAAACGCACCTTTACGCCGGAGTTTCGTAATCGCCTGGATGCGATTATCCAGTTCAAGCCACTGGATGAGCGGACCATATCTCACGTGGTTGACAAGTTTATCTGTGAACTTGAAACGCAACTGCTGGAGAAGAAAGTTACGCTTATCATTGACAGCGATGCGCGCACCTGGCTGGCAATGCATGGTTATGATGTCAAGATGGGCGCCCGGCCCATGGCTCGGGTTGTGAAGGAAAACATCAAGAAACCATTGGCTGAAGAACTGTTGTTTGGCAAGCTTTCCGAAGGTGGAGAAGTAACTGTCTCCGTCAAAGATGATCAACTGATGTTTGAATTTGACGTGGAAGAAAACCGTGAAAAGTTGACTATCAGCTAGTTAATACGCTCTGACGGTTAGTCAGGCCACACAGCAAACCCTATAAATGACGCAGACAATCTCTGCGTCATTTTTTTATCCGGAAAATATCTATCCGGAATTTGCGCATCCGGACTTTCTGTTTACGAACATTCTGTTTCTGAACTTTATGTTCCAGAACAATCGAAAAAGGCGGGTTGAGTCGTGTTAATGGGGACGGATTAACGTGCGCGGAAGACGAT
>JAKEGK010000010.1 GCA_022627515.1 Gammaproteobacteria bacterium | reverse complement strand
CGCCACAGTATGATCTCCCGCATGAGCCAGCGAAATCTGCGGCATGGGTCCGAATTGTTCCAATTCCACGCCAGACACAAAAGGCTTGCCCCCGTCTGTTACACTGATAGAAATATCCGCAGGGTATATCAATACGCCGTAATGATTGGCTATCCAGGCCCTGACAACCTCTTTCAGTGCAATGCGGCCCATAAGCCACTCATTACGCCGCTTTGGATTAGTGGGAAGTTCGTTCCAGGTCTGACGCTCGTCGTGACTCAAAACTGTATGCACCAGGAGCCGCTTCCAGACCGCGCCGGCATCCTCCAGAAAACCGGATGGAAATGGCGGAACATACCAGACTAATCCCTCCGCAGGCAGATGAGGAAAAATATGGCTCCAGTCTTCACCATACCAACCTTCCCTAGGGTTAGTGCGGGCGACATAAAAACTATGCGGCACATCAAAAAACCGGTCGCGCCAGCCGAAAATCCGGAATACCGCCTTACCTTCGGAATCAATACAATCATATTCCCCTTCTAAAAACCGGGAACCTTGCTGCGCTTGATCCATAAAGGCGAGACGGCCGCGCAAACGATAATCTTCCGTTGCCTCGATTGCGGGTTTGATTAACTCGATCCGGCTGATCTGGGAAGGGAAACAGCTGAAATCCGTCCCCTTCTGTTGAGCGATCCAGAATGCAGTGAGGTGCCCGACAGCATCCATTAAAACAGGATTAATTAAAAATTGCGCTTCGGCGCCTTCATAAAAAAAGCCGTTGGTCGGAGTGGCGCACAATTCAGCGTCTATTCCACCTTTGTCCCAGGCAACAAGATGGCGAATGGAATGATAAAGCGGACCATGAAACATGCCTGTTGTGTAAAGTTCATGATCCTGCCAGACCGGTTCTTGAGGCGCTTCCAATGGCGGTAATGGCGCAGCGCCATCCAGCGCGTCTGCTGAAAAAACCACATTTCCTTCAAGGAGGATGGAATCACCATCATAAATTGCGGCATGGCAATAAGCCTCCTTGCCGCTGCTTTTAATCAGCTTGCTTTCCAGACGGACTACCTTTTCACCTTCATCGAGAGCTATCCAGTTGTACGCTTTTACATTTTCAAGAGCGACTAGATGCGGCTCTGGTGAAATTACCGAAGCGATTTCCGCCAGCATCTCCAGACTAACGGTGAAAGGCACAACCGCCAGCCCGTGCAGCGTGGCATCAAAGTCGGAAATTTCCGAAGCATATAAGATATGCTCTCTGAGGAAGCGCTGCCCGGCGGCATTCAAATAAACTTCGGCTTCCGCTTTTTCGTCGTCATGATGCAGAAGGTTCTGAATAAATGGCAGCTGTATTTTATTATTGGCGCTTGTTCCTATGGTCGCCGTCAATACCCGTTCCTGCTGAGCCAGGAATTCCTGCATAATTGTGAAATACTGGCTGATTACTGCTGCAGGCTGTTCAACTGCAGTGCTTTCGTTAACCTGTGTCAGCGCCGAGTTGTTACTGTTGTTTTCATGAAATATTTCGGCGTTTGCTATTTGCGAATGCGGGACTTTCACCAACCGATGTTTAATGTCGCCGATCTCCACATCGTTGAGACGGATATAGGGCATGGTATTAGCCAACAGTTGTGACCGTTGCACCAGCACAGCTGGTTTCTTATCAAAATCCAGGACCTCTGCATTGCGTCCTTCATAGAGATATTCGAATTTGATTGTTTTGCCATTGACAAACAGGCGTCCTAACATTTGCTGCAGTTGCGCAAGGCCGGGACGGCTGCGATTATTGGCGGCCAAACCAAGATGTTCATGATCGCGCAGAATGTCATCCACGAACGATGCGAGGTTACCTGCTGGACCAACTTCCACGAAGAAACGATATCCATCCGCGTACATCCGCTCAATGGTTTCAGTGAATAATACCGGCGACGACCACTGAATGGCGGCGTGATGACGAATCTCCGCCTCATTGGAGGGGAAGACATCGGCGTTTACGCAGGAATATACTGGAATGTCTGCTTTCCTGAATTGCAGGTCGGCAAACGATTTTTCAATAGCCTCTGACACCGGCGCAAAAAGCGGCGTGTGGTAGGCCCGGTCAAAGGGTAAATAGGCGCATAATCCTCCCGCTTTCCGCAGCTGTTCCGCTGCTTGTTCCATCGCGTCTCTGGGGCCGAACAACACGGTCTGGTGGTAACAATTATCCAGCGCAATAAAAAGTTTGCCGTTGGAGTTTTCGACAATATTGCGTACTTTTTCTCTCGCGACTGCACCGACCGTCAACAACGCGCCTTTGGCGATATCTCCCGCCGCTTCCATGTTGTGGTACATCTTGTTAAGAGTAAGGATGTAATTTCTTAACTGCTCTTTGTTTGCAAGCTGTACAAGGCCGGATGCAACCAGTGCACTGTTCTCGCCGCTACTGTGACCGAGCATGCCGTCCGGTTGTAAACCCAACTCTTTCAATAAGGAAAACACCGCCTGGCTGGCAATGAACATGGATTCGGAACCAATCTCCAAACCAAATAAGTCGCGTTCCAGTTTGTGACGGACATCCTCAGTCAGGCAGGTGGGGGGTGGAAACACGGCATAGCTTGACAGGTGTTGACGTTGACCAAGGTAGATTGATTCCCAGAAATCAAACCATTCGCGCACTACTGGAAAGTAGAGAGTCAAATCCGCCAGCATTTGCTGATATTGAGCACCCTCCCCGGGAAACATAAAAGCCATTTTGCCATTCAGCGGCTTGTCGGCAAAAAAGACGCCATTTCTGGTTTGCAAGCGATGACAGGCAGTATCCTTGAGACGGTCGGCGGCGCGTTGTAGTTTGTTCAACAGGTCCTCGATGTCACTGGCGATGAGCGCCAATTTCTGTTGGCCGCCTGTCAGCTCTTTAATACTGGTGAACGCTATATCCCGCAGATGCAGCACCGCATCACCTTGTTGATCCAGAAATCCCGCCATACGTGTGATACGATCAAGCAATTGATGACGGTCATGCGCATCCAGTAAAATCAGTTCACTGCCCCAGTGTGTTACCGCCCCTCCTGCTGGAGCTTTTTGCTGATACTCTTCCAACACGGCATGACTGTTCACGCCGCCAAAACCAAACGCATTGACGGCTCCACGCCGCGGCATGCCGGACGGATGAATCCATGCGCGCGCATCAGTATTCAGATAAAACGGTGATGACTCCAGATTCAGATCCGGATTGGGTTGTTCGCACAAGGTGGGCGGCAATACCTTGTGGTAGAGCGCCAGCGCTGTCTTGATTAAACCGGCAACACCCGCGGCGGGGATGCAATGGCTGATCATGGATTTGACCGAGCCAATAGCGCAGCGTGGCAGATCACCCTCTCGATCTCCCATCACCTGGCGCAACGCCTGGATTTCAGTGCGATCTCCAAGCGGAATACCGGTTCCATGAGCCTCGATCAAACTGATACTCTGCGGATCAATGCCCGACTGGCGGTAGGCCCGTTCGATAGCCAGCACTTCCCCTTCCATACGCGGCGCCAACAATCCCATGGCCTTGCCGTCGCTTGACTGTCCCACCGCTTTGACGGTAGCGTAAATCCGGTCGCCGTCACGTTCGGCGTCTTCCAGCCGCTTGAGTACGATTGCTCCCAACCCCTCGCCCAAAAGCGTGCCATCAGCGTTGCTGCCAAAAGGATTCACCGTTGAACTCCGCGACAAACCACCCAGATGCGTAAACACCATAAATGCTTCGGCGGGTATGGAAGCGTTGACACCGCCGGCCAGCATCAGGTCGCTGCGTCCAGTTCGTAATTCCTCACAGGCTGCCTGTACTGCCAGCAGCGATGAGGCGCAGGCCGCGTCAATGATATAGTTAGGACCTTGTAAATTTAAGCGGTTGGCTATGCGCCCGGTCATGACATTGGGCACCACACCTGGCGCCGTGTCGGATGTAAAGGGAGGTAATTTCGACTTCATTACGCTACGCACATACTGCAAGTCCTGTTCGGTAGCTGAAGGAAAAAGTTGTCCCAATAATTCGATGGTCTGATCCAACACGGTGCTATGTTGGATCATTACTCCTTGAGCACGATGCAGATAGGTGCTATGTCCAAGAATGATACCTGTGTTTGTGTGATCGAACTCTTCGCCAAAGTAGCCCGCATCGGCCAACGCATCCCGGGCGATCTTAAGCGCCAAAAACTGATCCGGCTCCTGACCATCCACGGAGTTAGGCATAATCCCAAACTCTGCCGGATTAAACCGGTAAAGATCGCGCAGGAAACCACCGGATTTGGTATAGATTCTGTCGGTGGATTTGCTTTGCGGATCATAGTAGCGGTCAGCACCCCACGCCTCCATGGGTTCATCCGTTATGCCGCAAACGCCACCCAGGATGTTATTCCAATAGGCGCTTAAATCCCTGGCTTTTGGAAACAAGCACGCCATGCCAATGATGGCGATATTCTGGTCACGTTTAGGCTGATGGTTACTGGAGGACATGCTCTACCACAAATGAAATTGAAACATTTAAACTAAGATACATATCGCACATCACTAAACCGAAACTTCGCCTTTCCAGCCGCCACCCAGACGGGTTAACGCAGGACTGGATGCACATTCCATTTCTTCTATAAAGAGGCGCAGTTTCTGGTGTTCGTCTACAAAAGCGATGTCAGCCTTTATTTGATCTTCACTTTGATCAGGATAGAGCAAAAAATGCATCCGGCATTTACCAGTAGGTCCATCACCAAAACGCCGCACGCGGCCAAATCGATTAGGTAATGCGGAAGCGGAGCGGATTTCATGCGCCCATACAATCGCCATTTGCGGCGCGCTATCTATAAGACCGGGATCAAACAGCCAGCCATTTTGAGTACTGACATCTGGCAACCATTTCGCAGGTGTGGTTGCTGTAACATCGGCGAGCGCTCCGCGCCTGTCCAAACCTTTGAGCGATCTGATCACCTGAAAACACGGGCCATGGAACAACCAGTTGCGATAAGCATATTGAATGTCCACACTGGCTGAGCCGGGTTGAAGCGTTGACTGGTAGACGCTGCTTTCAAGAGGCGCGTTGCTTAGGTGCACGGTTGCGCGGTACATCGGTGGTGGGGTATTGCCGTCCTTTGCGGCTTCCCGCAACAGAATCGTGGCGCTAAAACCACCGGCATCGCCATGACTGGAAGCCGTGGCAACCGCTTCGATATCGAGACTGCGTTTCTTGAGCTGGATGCCCCGCAGAACCCGCAGGTCACTTACCTCATTGACGATCCAATCCGGCCAGACAATCGCTGCGGTCTCGGCAATAATTTCAAGCGCCACGGCGGCTGGTACTACAGGCACATCATCAAGCAGGTGCTGAGTCAAATAAAAGTCGTAATCAGTATCCAAGGTGCGGCGTAAAATAACTTCTCCACGTGATCCTGCAGCGCGCACATTATCGGACATCAAAGGATAGAGACGTATTACGTTAGTGGTTTTATCAATCCTGGCATCATGTGAGTGCCTAACCGGAACGCGAAAAGCCCCGCGTTCGGTTTCCCGCTCTTCCCAGGGACCTTGGCCGCCGATTACTTCCACTTGGTCCATTGGCGCACGGATGATTTCGTTTATAAACATCTGGCGGCCGCCGTTCAATGGAACGAGTTGCACACCCAAACTCTCAAATTTACGCTGTGTCTCGGGTGAAACCATGCCCGAACCATGCCGTGTTTTCGACCATGGGCCCCAATTGATCGCGCTGACCTTGATCTTGCCTTCCCAACGATGATAAAGCTGCCATGCCAGGCGATTAAGAATTTCATTGGCGGTTGCATAGTCGGTTTGTCCGGTGTTGCCATAACGGCCGGCGACTGAGGTAAAAAACACAACAAACCGCAAAGTTTCCGGCCGCAGATGGCGCGCCAGAATAAATGCGCTGTCTACCTTGGTGTCAATCACCCGGGAAGCACTCTCCATGGTTTTGTCGACGAACAATTTGTCTTCAATGATGCCCGCTCCATGCACCACGCCGTCGAGACGCCCGTATTGGGAATATATTTGCTCCAGCAAAGCGGACATCTGGCTTTCATCCCGCACATCAGCAACCCGGTAGTCCACCACCGCCCCAGCTGCGCGTAAATCGCTTAGATTTGCTCTTATTTCCCTGTCTCTCAAAATATCAGCTACCTGACGTTCCACTTCAACTGGTTTCATTGTCTTGTTGCCGGAACGAGCTCTTTCCAGCAGGTAACGTCTTATCTCAACCGCCGATTGCAAGGTTTGCAGCTCTGCCCCTTCGGCGCAAGGTTCCGCGGTCCGTCCTACAAGGATCAGGCGGACGCCCTTTTCAGCGAGCGCCATTAATACTTCAGCCGTAATTCCTCTGGCGCCGCCGGTTGCCAGGACAATCCAGTCGGGGTTTGGCATACGCTTTCCTGATATGGGGGTCTCGGAAAGCTCGCTGGGTACGGTTTTAAAGACAGTGCGCCGTCCTTCAGGATAACCCACTTCTATCCTGCCCCCCGGCAAGCGCAGCTCGGTTAACAGATGCGCCGCATTCTTATCAATATCCTGCGTTAAATCCAGGTCGGCACATTTGACCTGGATGCCTGGCCACTCTTCCTTGATTGACTTCAACAAACCGCAAGCGCCTCCTTGTGATGCGATACCTCGCGGCAATGTCCCTGCCCGCGCGAAATATCCACCCAGGCTTGTTGCTACAACGACACGGCCGTCATTTCGCAGGTCATCCGCCAGTTGTTGCAGCGTGAAATACAGACTCTTATCGTTGATGTCAGTGGCATCCCGCCATTGCGTCAAACTTCCATCCATGCTGATGGTTTTTCCATTCAAAGCCGCCAGATAAAACAGGCCGCGTACTGCGCCGTGTTCACTGCGCAATTTTTTGATAACTGGCGCCAATTGAGATTTGTCTTTCAGTATTTCAACATTAATCTGTGCCGGGATGACACCTTCACTAGTTGCCAATAAGTCCATTACTTTCCTGGTAACGCCTGAATCGTGCCCTATAACCAGATAGAGGCCTTTTTCCAGAGGATCGAGCGCCACACCGGATACGGACTCGAGCTGTGCCTGAATAATAAACCGGGGCAGCAGGGCACAGCTCTCGGCATTTTCCACTGCCCCGGTTTGATTAAAAGGGGATGATTGCCCCCCTTGACTGGAACTGTTTTGCACCAGCCAATTGACGATACCCTGGAGAGTCTTTTGACTATTCAGAGCCTGGCCCGCGGCGCTTTTATCAGCGATCATCCCGTCGGGCAGGGATTTAAGCAGCGCGCCGGCGATTTCAACGCGCTTTATGGAATCAATGCCAAGATCCGCCTCCATATTCTGTTCCATTCCCAACATGTCACGCGGGTAACCCGTTCTGTCTTCCACAATATCAAGCAAACGGCTTGTAATCGATGCCGCATCAAAATTCACTACAAGGTTAGCTTTTTCCGCCGGTTTTACCGGTTCGGCCGGCTTTGATTGCGGCGCTACGGTTTCAGCAAGCGCGGCAACCCCGGTTTGGGATACTGGTTGTGGAGATCTTGCAGGTTCCGCTTCCGCTACGGCGGGTCTAGCCACTGTTTTTGCCTTTGGTTGCTGGGCGGCTGCTTTTGGAAATTGAATCAGATGCCCGGCGTTCATAGCAGGCGATGGCCGCATAGTCCTGTGCAGCGGATTTTTAGTTTGCAGCGTTGTGCCAGTGAGGTATGCCAGCATGACACTTTCCTGCGTCTGTAGAAATTGGCGCATGGTTTCCTGGTATGCAAACAGTATTGATTCATTTTCACTGCTTACGAGATAAGACGCCGGATTGCCGGAGGCTACCATGGTGCCGGTATCTTCCGGAGGAGATTGTATCTTTTCAGTCATCGTATGACCCCTTCTATTTTGAACAAAATACTCAGCCGCAGCCGCTTCGCGAACTGTGGTGTTATTTGCAGAAATAGTTGCTGCAGAAATATGTTCCTTCGTTTTGCGTTTTTGCACTTCTTCCAGCGTCAACGGCGCCTTCGGCGGTTCGTTGATGGGTCTTGCGCCGCCACCATTCAACAACCAGGCATGCTTGGGCGGAGGCACATGGCGTGACAGGGATTCCGGTTTTCCAAAATCAACCAGACGGCAATCGCGTCCTTCAAACAAGGGGGAAAGATTTACATTGACACCTTCCGCAAACAACGTCGCCAAACCATTCAGCAATCCGGACAAACCACCTTCCCGGTCATCAATGCGAATGACTTTATGAGGTTTTTCGCCCAGGATTTGATTGACCATGCTGCCTTGAACATTCTTGGGACCGACACCGACAAATATCCTTGCGCCTGCTTCATACATCGCTTCAACCTGTGCAACAAACTCTACAGGGCTTGCCAGATGATCCGACAATGTTGTTCTTATCTGAGTAACATCGTTGCCGTATTCACTGGCAGTAGTGTTTGAGTAAACCGGAAACGCAGGAGGTTTCATTGGCAACGTATCGATGAACTTAGCCAGCTTATCCCGCGCGGGAGCGACAAACGGTGAATGGAAAGCCGCGCCGACCGGAATGACACGCGCGTCTATGCCGTCCTTTTTAAATCGTTCGACGACGGCGTTTATCGATGCCCTGGAACCAGAAAGGATGCATTGCAGCGGCGCATTATGATTTGCCACCACAAGATCGGGAAATTCAGAAGCAACCTGTTCCACACGCGTCCGCTCAGCCAGCACGGCTGCCATTGTGCCCAGATCTTTCCCCGCTGATGCTTCAAGTATGAACCGGCCCCGCGCTTCTGAAACGCGCAACAAGTCATCCAGTTCGAATACGCCCGCGGCGTACAGCGCGGCATACTCGCCATAACTATGCCCGGCCGCCATATCCGCTTTGATGTTGCAGCGTTGCAGCAATTGCCACAAACCCGCTTCTATAACACCTAATGCAGGTTGCGCAATTTCTGTTTTTGTCAGTCTTGCGGCTGCGGCTGCCTCATCTTCGGCTGAATAGAGTCCTGGCGTATAAATGCAATGGCTCAACCTGTTACTGTAATTTGCATCTGCTGATACTTCATCAGATTCGTGCTTGTTATTACTGCCGTTTAATAAACGATCCGCGCGCTCTAAAATCGACGGGATTTCCGGAAACGTCAACGCCACTTCCCGCAACATGTTCGGGTATTGCGAACCCTGACCGGCAAAAACAGCGGCCAGTTTGCCTTCCAGAGCCAGCGGTTGTTCGGAATAATAAGCATTGGGTGGAAGCTGGACAGTATGGGATTTCAGGCATTGAATAAAACTATCCAATTGCCCTGCGATGGCATTATTCATTTTCACAACGATGGCGGCCGTTTTTCCGGCAGCACCGGCGTAAGAAGCGTTATTCCAAAGACTATAGGCGACATCCCGCAAGCATATGTTGTGGCTTTGACGAATCGCGCTGGATGTATATTCGATCGCCTGAACTATTCCGGCTTTATCATTTGCTCTCCATACCAGCAACTCCGTTTGCCAATCATCCATAATGGATTTGCGCGCTGCCGGCAGATAATCGCCGGTATATTCTTCGATCGTTATATGGAAATTGGTGCCGCCAAAGCCAAAAGCGCTCACCCCTGCGCGCCGCGGACTGTCTTCACCCGCGATCCAGGGCTGCGCCCGGTCGAGTAGATACAGAGGACTATCGGGAGCGGCAATCCTGTCGATGGGTTTACTAACGTTCGCATGAGGCGGCAATACTTTATG
>JAKEGK010000009.1 GCA_022627515.1 Gammaproteobacteria bacterium | reverse complement strand
GCCTGTATCTGGCCACTGTCACTTTCCATGAATGTCCGGCGAAAGTGTTCATTGGTCTGAACGGACAGACCCAGCTCACCGGTTTTTTTAACCACGTCATCCAGAATATCATCGACTTTTATCTGAACCAGTTCTTCGAAGGTTGCCCGCTGGTTTTCAAGGGCCAGGTGCCGGTAAATTTCGCCCGTGATAATCGCCAGGCCTACGCCAAGCATCCCCATTACCAGAACGGTCAGTCCAAGACTTGTACGTATGGACGTTCGGCGCAGGGGCATAAAAGGTGAATTGTTATGGTTAGTTGCTGGCTGATTTGCGATTGGAGTTTACTCTTGCAGATAGGGGTAGCCTTTTGCCAGCCATTCCTCGAACCCCCCCCTGAACCAGTAAACGTTATTATAGCCGCAGCTTAATGCGATCTTAACCGCTTTGGCGCTGCGGCCACACTTGACGCCATTGCAATAAAAAAGGGCGGCGGATTTTTTATTGGGAATATTCTGGGCCAGCGTTTGGCAGTTGGTCTCAACATCGGGCAGGCTGACGGAGCCTTCAACATAACCCTGCTTCCGGTCGCCGGGGATTCTTGAATCGATGACGATGAGATCTGGGACAGAATCCACCAACTGAATAAATCCTTCTGCAGTCACCTGAGTGGTGCCATCAATGTCATCCGGCGACTTGTCGGCTGACACCACCAGCGGTGCGGTAATCATTCCGAGCATAACAGCTGATCGCAAAAGTATGCGTAGTCCTGAAAACTTAGGGGAAATCCGGATCATCTCATAACCTCCTGCATTGGAGATTCCCAATGAAATCATGAAGTAAACTGGCTGCGAATTTAAAATATAGAACTATTCTTAGAAGCCATAACGGCCAAAAGCATCAAAACCTTTAAATTTCTTCGATTTTGGCAAGCGAACCGGCTCTTAAAGATAACCGTTAAGCTGCTGAGATTCAATGTGTGCCGGGTTAATTTAAGGCCGGAGGAGGATTTACTTTTAATGGGAATTTATCACGGTCAAGTATAACTTAAGTTTGAACCGCGATATTCCGTCAGGCCGTCCCCGCTCTAGCCAGCGGTTGCCAGTGAACGGCGTATTCGGTTAAAACGTCGAGCTGTTGACCCACATGTGGGCCATGATACTTGCGGCGTAGCCCAGGGCAATAACCGGAGTCCATTTCAAATGACTGAAAAAAGTGTAGATGCCCCGCGTTTGGCCCATGAGCGCAACGCCCGCTGCTGAACCGATGGATAACAGGCTGCCGCCGACACCGGCGGTTAAGGTGACCAGCAGCCATTGACCGGTAGGCATGTCGGGTCCCATGCTCAATACGGCGAACATGACGGGAATGTTGTCGATCACCGCGGAAACCACACCCACCATGATATTCGCATAGGTCGCATCCCATTCGACGTACATGAGCTGTGATGCAAGAGAAAGGTAACCGATAAATCCCAATCCGCCGACACAAAGCACAACGCCGTAAAAGAACAATAGCGTATCCCATTCGGCCCGGGCGACGTTATGAAAGATGTCATAGTTTTTGTCATCTTTTATTTTCTCGATATATAACGGATTGCTGACTACTGATTCATGCACTGCAAAGGTTTTTTTCAGGTAAAAACTGAAAAATTGCAGGTAGGCCAGGCCGGTCATCATTCCCAGCATCGGCGGCAGGTGCAAAAAGTTATGAAAGCTTACCGCGGTGGCGATGGTGAGAAAGAACAGAAACATGATGCGCCGCGCGCCGCGTTTCATGATCACGGTTTCCGTTGTTTCAGCCGGCGCTTCATTGGGAATTGCGAAATGCATGAACGCGGCGGGAACCACGAAATTGACTAACGCAGGAATAAACAACAGAAAAAACGTCCAGAAATCGATAACGCCTTTTTGCCACACCATCAACGTGGTGATGTCGCCAAAAGGACTGAATGCGCCGCCGGCGTTGGCGGCGATGACAATACTGATACAGGACAGGCTGATGAAACGCGGGCTATCGATACCCACCGCCATCACCACAGCGCACATTAACAATGCAGTGGTAAGGTTGTCCGCAACAGGGGAAATAAAAAACGCCAGAAAACCGGTTAACCAGAACAGTTGCCGGTAGCTGAATTGGTGTGATATCAGCCAGGCCTTTAAGGCGTCAAACACGCGGCGTTCTTCGAGTACGTTTATGTAAGTCATCGCCACGAGCAGGAATAGCATCAGCTCGGCGAACTCCAGGATGTTGTGACGCACCGCTTTTGCCACGGTCTCAAAATCTCCCATCCCGGCATATACGGCGGCAATCATGGCCCATATTATACCGGCGGCTAAAATAACAGGTTTGGATTTGCGCAAATGAGTGAATTCTTCGGCCATTACCAGCAGGTAGGCAATCACGAAAATGGCGATGGCGGCATAGCCGACCGTGTGCGACGTTAAGCTCACGGCAAAGTGTCCTTCGTCCGCTGCAAAGGCAGCGCCGGACAGTAACACTGTCGCGATGAGAACAAGGAAGAGGAGTCTGCGGTTATTCATTGAACCTTCCCTTTGGCCAACTAAGCCTGATGGTTATCGACGCACTGTGACATCCTGTCAGTGCTTTTTGCGCGCTATTGTAGACGGTTAAGGGGGAGAGTGCACGTGTTTGCCGTGCTTAACCTAGACTTGGTAAAAATCCCGGTACCATTCAACGAATCGGGCGATGCCTTCTTCAACCGGGGTATTGGGTTTGTAGCCGACATCATTGACCAGGTCGCTGACGTCCGCATAGGTGTCGGGCACATCGCCAAGCTGCAAGGGCAGTAAATTCAATTCCGCTTTTTTGCCGAGGCAGTCCTGCAGTACGTTGATATAGTGCATCAGGTCAACCGGCTGGTTGTTACCGATGTTATAGAGGCGGTAGGGCGCCTTGCTGGTGGCGGAGTCCGGCGCGTCGCTGTTCCAATCGGGATTCGGCTGCGCGATATTATCCAGGGTGCGGATCACGCCTTCGACGATGTCATCGATATAGGTGAAGTCGCGTTTGTGATTGCCGTAATTGAACACATCGATCGGTTTGCCCGCCAGGATGTTCCTGGTGAACAGAAACAAGGCCATGTCCGGCCGGCCCCACGGTCCATACACGGTGAAAAACCGCAGGCCGGTGGTTGGCAGCCGGTATAGATGGCTATAGGTGTGCGCCATTAACTCGTTGGCTTTTTTGCTGGCCGCGTACAGGCTGACCGGGTGGTCCACATTATGATGCACGGAAAAAGGCATATTGGTGTTGGAGCCGTAGACGGAACTGCTGGATGCATAAACGAGATGCTCAACATTGTGATGGCGGCAACCTTCGAGGATATTGGTAAAGCCCACGATATTACTGTCGATGTAAGCGTGAGGATTTTCCAATGAGTAACGCACTCCCGCTTGCGCGGCCAGGTTGATCACGCGATGAGGTTTGTGTTTGCGGAACGTTTCTTCCATCGCGGGCCGGTCTTCAATGCTGATGCGCGCCTCGGTAAAACCGGGTTGGTTCTTTATCAAGGCCAACCGCGCTTCTTTCAACGATGGATCGTAATAATCATTAACATTGTCGATGCCGATGACTTCGTCGCCGCGCGCCAGCAGCCGCTGGGCGAGTTTATTACCGATAAATCCTGCGGCGCCTGTAACCAGTACTTTCATTGTTATTAAATACTCCGGAGATTTTTTGTTATGAGCCTCGCCGTACGCCTATAACCGGTCGTCAACTTTGTCGCGCGGCAACATGCTTTTTACATCGAACACCACGACATTGCCGTTACCCAGCTTGCGGATATTGTCGGCGCCCATCTCGGCGAATTGCCGGTGGTTAACGGCAATGATAATCGCGTCGTAATGGTTTTGTTTGAGATTTGCGATGGGCGTAATGCCGTATTCATGCCGCGCTTCTTCGGCGTTAACCCAGGGATCATACACATCCACATTGGCATTGTAATCTTTCAATTCATGAACGATATCGATCACGCGGGTGTTGCGCAGGTCGGGACAGTTTTCCTTGAAGGTCAGTCCGAGTATCAGCACGTTGGCGCCCGCCACATGAATGCGGCGCTGCGTCATGGTTTTAACCACGCGTTCCACCACATGCGCGCCCATGTGATCGTTGATGCGGCGCCCCGCCAGTATGATTTCCGGGTGATAACCGATTTCCTGCGCTTTATGCGTCAGATAATAAGGGTCGACACCGATGCAATGGCCGCCGACGAGGCCCGGCCGGAACGGCAGAAAATTCCACTTGGTGCCCGCGGCTTCCAGCACTTCCAGCGTATCGATACCCAGGCGGTGGAATATCAGCGACAGTTCATTGATCAGCGCAATATTGACATCGCGCTGCGTGTTTTCGATAACCTTCGCCGCTTCAGCCACGCGGATACTGCTGGCTTTGTGGGTGCCGGCTTGAATAATACTTTTATAGAGTGCGTCCACAAAATCCGCCACTTCCGGTGTGGAACCGGAGGTGACTTTTAAAATGGTTGTCACACGGTGCTGCTTGTCGCCGGGATTGACGCGTTCCGGACTGTAACCGGCAAAAAAATCCTTGTTGTATTTCAGGCCCGACTCTTTTTCAATGATCGGCACGCACACTTCTTCCGTGGCGCCGGGATAAACCGTGGATTCATAAATGACGATGTCGTTTTTGCCAATCACCTTGCCCACGGTTTTACTGGCGCTTTCCAGCGGTGACAGATCGGGACGTTTATGCTCGTCGATGGGAGTGGGGACCGTCACGATATAGACATTGCAGTCCTTAAGTTCTTCGAGGTTTGTTGTATAGCGTAGTTTTACCGCCTGCTTTAACTCATCCGCGGTGACTTCCAGCGTGTTGTCGATACCTTGTTTTAATTCGTCCACGCGGCGGAGATTAATATCCAGGCCGGTTGTTTCGTAGCGTCTGCCGAACTCGACGGCCAACGGCAGTCCCACATAACCCAGGCCGATAATGCCTATTCTGGTTTTAGCTAAGTCAAACATACAATACCTGTTCTGCGTTTACGTGTTCATTGAATGGTGGTCGGTTACTTGAAGTTGAATTCACCACGCCCGATGCCGTAATAGGTGAATCCTTCCGCCGCGAGTTGCTTCGGATCATACATATTACGCCCGTCAAAGATGACAGGCGCATTTAACGCAGCTTTTATTTTATTGAAATCGGGACTGCGGAACATGCTCCACTCGGTGCAGGTGACCAGGGCGTCACAGCCTTTAAGCGCGTCTTCGGGTGACTTGCAATAAACCAGGTCTTTGCGCTCCCCATAAATGCGCCGGGTTTCGTCCAGGGATTCGGGGTCAAAAGCGCGCACACTGGCCCCTTTCTCCCATAGCGCTTCCATCAGCACGCGGCTGGGCGCTTCGCGCATGTCATCCGTATTGGGTTTGAAAGACAGACCCCAGACGGCAAAGGTTTTACCGTTGAGTTTGCCGTTATAGTACCGGGAAATTTTGTCAAACAGAACCTGTTTCTGCCGGTTATTGACGTTTTCCACGGCGCTTAACAATTCAGCCGGATAATCCACTTCCCGCGCGGTGCGTTCCAGCGCCTGCACATCCTTGGGAAAACACGAGCCGCCGTAACCGCAACCGGGATAAATAAAATGATAGCCGATGCGGTGATCGGAACCCATGCCAATGCGCACCTGTTCGATGTCGGCGCCCAGCCGTTCCGCCAGGTTGGCCAATTCATTCATGAAACTGATTTTGGTGGCCAGCATGGCGTTGGAGGCGTATTTGGTTAATTCCGACGAGCGTATGTCCATGGCAATTACGCGATCGCGGCTGCGGTTGAATGGCGCATACAGCGCGCGCATGAGTTCGGTGGTGCGGGGATTGTCGGCGCCAATCACGATGCGGTCCGGTTTCATAAAGTCCTCAATAGCGGCGCCTTCTTTGAGGAATTCAGGATTCGATACCACGTCAAATTCGATCGCGCTTTGGCGCGCTTTGAGTTGCTCCTTTATCGCAGCGCGTACTTTGTCGGCGGTACCGACGGGAACCGTGGATTTATTGATCACCACGCGGTATTCATTCATGTACTGGCCGATGCTGCGCGCAACCGCAAGTACATATTGCAAATCAGCGGAACCGTCCTCATCAGGTGGCGTGCCCACGGCAATCATCTGAAACAGCCCATGCGCGACACCTTCCGCGGCGTCTATGGTAAACCGCAGGCGTCCGGATTGATGGTTTTTCGTGACCAGGGGCTTAAGGCCGGGCTCATAGATAGGGATGTCGCCGTTATTGAGACGGTCGGTCTTGTGTTTGTCCACGTCCACGCACAGGACGTCGTTGCCGACTTCAGCGAGACATGTGCCGGTAACCAGACCCACGTAGCCGGAACCATAAATTGTCACTTTCATACGGGTATACTCACTTCGTGTTGCGGTTGCTTTTTGCTGGGTGAACCATAGCAAAGCTGGGTTGAATAGTCATGCAACAAATTCACCAGAGAAAGTAATTGAGATCATTATCGGGCGGCAGCGGCGGGAATTGAAATTTTAACCGCTGCCGGGCGCCTCACTTTCCTTATTGCCGGGCCGATATTGGATTAAATGTGCATTAATGCCCTGTTTTTGTTCATGTAAAACCCGTAATATTGCGCGTTGGATAACCGATACGGCATGACGGAACACCAGCACCCCAACAAACGGATAAAATAACAGCACTACCAGGTTGACTCATCGTGTTTCGCATATTCAAGCAATACATTCCTGCATCCTTTTTTCTCCTGGCAGCGGTGGAATTCCTGGTACTGATATTTGCTGTCTACGCCGGAATTGCACTGCGTTTTCTCGGTGACTCGGCGCTAGTAAACGGCGGCAGCCGGATCTGGATTATTGCAGTGACGTTTGCACTGGTATTTTTCCTGGCGCTGGCCGCCATGGGCCTGTATCAGCGGCGTTTTCGCCACGGTACGGTCGGCATGGTATTGCGCCTGGCGGCCGCGATGGTATTGGGCAGTATTGCAATCAGTGTCTTGTATTACCTGTTGCCGGCGATTTTCGTTGGCCGGGGAGCGACGGCATTCTCCGTCCTGATCGCCTTCGTTTTGATTTTGCTGATTCGCTACATTTTTATTCGCACCATTGATCAGGATACGTTAAAACGCCGCGTGCTGGTGCTGGGTGCTGGCCACCAGGCGCAGCAAATCAGTCAACAATTGCGCCGCCGTACGGACCGGCGCGGATTTCTGGTCGTCGGTTATGTGCATGTGCGCGGCGAGCACGACGTGGTGGATGAAAATCTGATCCTG
>JAKEGK010000008.1 GCA_022627515.1 Gammaproteobacteria bacterium | reverse complement strand
TGCGAATGAACCGATGCGGTCGGATGTGTATGAACAGCGGGTTGTTGTTGCCATAAACGAATCGAGTCGCGCAAGTACGGGTTAGTTTGGCCGATTACACACGAAAAGCACTGTGCCTGTGGCTGCACCAAAGCAAAGATCGGCGAAGAGGTCACCGAACAACTGGATATCATTCCGGCCAAGGTGCGTGTCTTACGACACGTGCGGCTGAAATACGCCTGCAAGCACTGTGACACACCACCGCACACGGCGCCGATGCCACCCCAGCCCATCCCCAAAAGCCAGGTGAGTCCGGGATTTTTAGCCTATGTGATCATCAGCAAATATGCCGATGCCTTGCCCTTGTACCGCCAATGCCACATCCTCAGCCGCGGTGGCGTAGACGTTGCCCGAAATACCCTGTGCCAGCAGGTCGTCAAAGCCGGTGAATTGATCCAGCCGTTGATCAACTTGCTGCAAGACCAGGCGCTAAGCTATCCCGTGCTGCAAATGGATGAGACCACGGTGCAAGTGTTGAATGAACCGGGTAAAGCCGCCGACAGCCCAAGCTACATGTGGGTGATGCGCGGTGGCCCGCCGGGTCAAAGCAGTCTGATTTACCATTACGATCCCGGGCGGGGCAAAGCGGTGCCCAAACGGTTGCTGGCTGACTATCAAGGCTATCTGCAAACCGATGCCTGGCACGCTTATGATGCCGTGCACAGTGATGCCATCACCGCGGTCGGTTGCTGGGCGCACGCGCGCCGTAAGTTTAAAGAGGCGCAAAAAGCGCTACCCAAGTCACAACAAAAACGCAGTGGGCGCATTGAACAGGCGCTCAGTTATATCCAAAAACTCTATGCGGTTGAAACCCGCGTGCGCGATGCCGACAACGAGAAAAGACACGACGCCCGGCAACAGGACAGTGTGCCGGTACTTGACGCGTTTCATACCTGGCTCTTAACACAAAATCCCAACCCCGAAAGCCGCTTGGGTAAAGCGATTAACTATACGTTGACCTACTGGGATCGTCTGACTGTGTATTGCACCGATGGCCGGCTTGAGATCGATAACAACCGCATTGAAAACAAAATCCGGCCCTTTGCTGTTGGCCGCAAAAATTGGTTATTCTCCACCAGCCAGGCGGGCGCCAAGGCCAGCGCCAATCTTTACAGCCTCATCGAAACGGCCAAAGCCAATGGCCTGAATGAGTATGATTACCTGAAGTGGGTATTTGCCAAATTGCCCGCCGCCAATACCGTTGATGATATCGAAACACTATTACCCTGGAATATTGATGTCACTGAACTTGTCAATTGGGTGTATGCTTGAGCGCTTACGAATAATCGATCTTCCAGGAGATAAATCAACTTCATTTATTGATGCTATTACGCTTAATCAAGACGTTTTTTAACATCAGGAGACGGATTAAGAATACCGAATTTCCGGTACTGGCCGTTTGAGACTTGCAAAAGAATTAATGGCCGGAGCGACCGAGCACATCTATTGGCTAAAGCGTGGATTGGTATGCTTAACAGTAATTCAAGTTTTTATCGTGCATAACAAAATGGGCCCGGCCATTGTCTGGCTCGGGCCCAGTTTTTTTTACAACGAAGCCGCTTAAAGAATTAAAGCGGTTTTAAGGCCAATTCTTCCGGGGTTGCCTTTATGAAACCGTATTTGGCGTAAATGTTTTGCGCGTCTTCGGTTTTCAGGTACTCCAGATACTTCTTCGCGTTGTCCTGGTTACGGCCAGTTTTCAGCGCGCCAATAGCGTAAAGCGCCTTGTCCTGCTTGTTATGAGGCGCTTCGATCGCAACACCTTCCACCGCGCGGCCTTGGGCTTTGGCTTCCACCACTTCGGTGGTCCACACGATGCCGATATCCGCTTCGCCATTTTCTATGCGTTGCGGAGTTTCGCGGTGATGACGCTGGGTAAACCAGGTTTTGCCTTCCACCGCCCAGCAGCTCTTGCACTCCTTGCCGCCGGTGACTTTATCGTATAATCCCAGGTCCTTTAACATTTCCGCGCCGTAGAATTTAAATATACCCTCAGTGATGGGATTCGGATGTGATTGTACCAGGTCATCGCGACCCAGATCCTGCACGCCTTTGATGTTTTTGGGATTGCCCTTGGCCACCATCAATTCCAGCTTGTTGCGCAGATAAATCATGTATTCATCCATCTGGTCCACAGATTTCAATTTTTTCAGGTGGTCCAGATTGACGCTGGCGAATACGTCGGGATTCTGCGCCGTTTTCTGCCCGTCAATTTCGCCTTGTTTCAGGATCTGGTTTTGCAGGATCTGGCCGGGAGGAATGGTTTCCACATAGACGGTTTTGATCTCCGGGTGTTTGTTTTGGAAGTCCTTGATCAATTCTTCCATCACCATGAACTGGTTGCCCGCCAGATACAACACCAGATCCGCGGTATAGGAGTCACCAATTTGACCGTATTTGGTCTCACCACCCGCCACAAAGGTGCGGTAGTCATGACTGAGTTTGGCTTCATCCTGATGCGCGGGCTTTAGATCGGCGCCGGCAATTGGAGATACGGCGGCTGGCGCGGCCTGCTCCGCTGTCGCGGCTTCCTCTTTCTTGGCCTCTTCTTCTTTCTTCGCGCAGGCCGCGAGCATGACGGCAATTAACAGACTGCTTATTAGAATTTTCACAATGCTATTCATGACAGTATTCATCCTCTTCGTAGATAGAAAATAATGGCAACGTGATTGTTATTACGTAAAATAAAACACAGTTTGATAATTTATTAATACTCCTTTTGCAGTTGAAAGGTTTATCAATAAAATTTTTACGAGTGTAAAAATGTTACTAATTTAGAATGCCGGCCATGGCGCTGATAAAAACGCCGCGCCACTGTCCCAGAACAAAGATACTCTGGATGAAATAACCGGTTTGAAGTTTCCGTGCTGCATACGGCTACCTCGTAAAGACTTTATGTCTCAAAGTTAGACGTTTTAGTCACATGCTTTCGTTAGTTACCTGAGCAAGACATTTGACTGGACGATATAAACAGACACTGCATAAACCTGCTAAAAACCGTCAGCAAACATTTGAAAAGTGGTTCGAATCTATATTCGAAATCCGTGAGACATCATAAACAAATTGAGTTTAAAACCCAACCCGATTCGCCGTAATTTCCTGTAATACAACTGCCAAGCGTTCAAAAATCCGCCAATTGGTTCAAATTAAAAACAATTCGTCAGCGCGTATTTATGAGCCAATCATTCGCAGCAAGGTGTTAAAACGACGTGAAGAAAATATGTCGAAGAATGTGCGGGGCCTACTTCGATAGACAACGAAAACGGGATTAGAAACCAGCAGCGGCTGGTCTCTAATCCCGTATATTCAGTGAAGGATTAATTGGTGACTATTCTATTTTGGTCATCATTCTTTCAGCCGACATGGTTACCGTTGAATCATCATAATGACCTAAAGCCGCCACAAATTTTATCGTGTGTCCGTCATTAATCAGAGTCTGCAAGGCTGCCGTATAGAGTTCAAAATTAGTAAACAGTGTCGCCGAAGTGTTTTGCACGATAACAAAAAGCCCCAACTCACCCGTCACCGGCTGAATGGTGGGAGGCAGTCCCGCTTCCTGCAGGTCAATACGCACCCCGGCACGGCCTATATGATGGAATATTCCCGCGCCGCTCAAGTTGAGTATCATGCCGTCAGCGGTGAGTGAATCAAAGGACGTTTGTGAGGCAGGATCCCAATTGACCACCATGACACCGGTTAATGCCGACAAGTCCACCACCGTTTGCGCGGTAAAATCCAGCGGCGCCTGGCCAAAGGGCGCAACGAATCCGCCGATAGCGACCGGCGCTCCGGAAGCAATCGCGCCGGTATTCAATGTTCCAGTATCCACTTCATAGTTCGCCGGGTCCGCGTCATTGGCGGCGTCAATGCCGGTGCCGGCAAAGTCAAACAAATTAATATTGCGGAAATTGATCGATTGAACGTCCACCACCATTGGCCCGGCGGTTTCGACGGCGAAACCACGCAACACTGTCATGCCCATGAAAACGCGCCCGTCACTCGACGCCGCATCCAGCACCAGTGGGGATCCTGGCGCGCCGTCCTGCAGGGTGCCCAATACCCTCACCTTCTGCCCCACGGAAATATCACCGATGTCATGCGCATCCATGGAGAGCCATTTTCTGACGACGGTATCGCCGGACACTTCAACTGTTACGCTATCGTGGAAAACCACGGAGCCATCGCTGCGAATCAATGTTGCGCCTTGCACGGTTAAGGTGTCGCCGTTACGTTGTGTCACGTTACCGGATACCGCATCCAGTGTACCGCCCGGCACGCTGCTGCCGGCGTACACCTGCGTCGCATTGAAACGGTGAGCCCGGAAATTGAAATCACCTTCGGCGATTGTTGCGGTAAAGGCCGGCAGGTCAGCCAGTGCATCGAGTCCCGCCTGCCCCTGGAAGAGCTGGCCATCAATGTCATAAATGGTGTTGTCATCCACCGCGACGGGCAATTTTCCAAAGCGGTGATCGTTGTTGGGCAAGCGATGATGAAAAGGATGAATGACAATTTCAAAACGATCGCCGGAGGCGTCAACTTCAAACAGGGGACCGCGGACCCGGTGAACTTTGGGCCGTTCGGGTTCCAGTTCGGCGATTAGAAACGGCTCCACAACCAGAGCCGGTGCGCCCTGCTGGTCAAATGTGATCTGGTTGGATGCATCCAGATTAAAATCCAGCGTCAAAAACGCCGGCACACCCCGTATTATCGTCAAAGCATTGCGATTTTCCAGGTATACCGGAACATCCAACACCCCAACAGGATGCCCATCAATATCCGTGATATTCGTTACTTTGACGGGTTGCTCGTCCGTTGAGTTGGCAACCCAGATATCCGCATTCTGATAATCAAGACGCATGGTTGCCTTGACATAACGCGCCGGCGGTACTGTCGCCGCGGTCAGGAACTCACTGAGATCCGTATATTGCGCAAAGTCCACCCGGGTATTCAAAGGTAGAGTTTCCACTACCGCGCCGCTTGCGGTTGTTAAAGTCAGGGAAAGCACATCCACGGTGTAGGATGAAAAGCCCCCCGGCGCATCCGTTAGACTGATTAACAACTCACTTTGCGCTTCTCCGCCATCAGTTTCATTGCCGGAATTATTGCAGCCGCTGATTGTCATCGCTAACACCAGAAATACTACAAACAACCGTTGCGGCCAGCTAAATAAATGCGCGGTAGTTTTGTCCGCTATTTTTTGAAGTGTACTCATTGATCAAACCTCCATTTTTTATACTTCATGTGGTTGCCAGGCATGTGAATTACCACTGACATTGAAATTTTTATATTAAACAGAATCTTTTGATTTCAATTATTGGTGAGAAAAATGCGTATTCGGTTTACTGCAAAATGAAATTTTTTTGCTTCGGATTTGCTGACTATGGCTTGACAAAATTG
>JAKEGK010000007.1 GCA_022627515.1 Gammaproteobacteria bacterium | reverse complement strand
GCGTAACCGGAATACACCGCTCCCACATCGGTGGCCGATAATGAATTGGTTAGTATTTTGACGCTGACTCCCTGATTGACGAGGGCGCCCAGCTCAGCGACGGCTTTGTCGCCGGGAATAAAATACGGCGACACAATCATAAACTCCTTGTGGATTTCGCCGATCAAAGGATTGAGTTTGGTAAGCAGGTGTGTTTCTTTCTGACTGCTGTCGTGGCGAAGTTTGTCCGGTTCATCATAAACGACATGGGCCTCGCCCCAATATAAAGGCAGGGATTGGTTTTTAACGTGCGCGGCGAATTCACCACTTCTCACTGCCTGGATGTAGGGGGAAGCGCCGAGCTCGCTTTCCAGCTTGCGTACTTTTTCCAGCACTTGCGCCAGAGGTATGCCGCCATCCTTGATAATTTCCGTCACCGGAATGGCAAACTCGCTGTTCCAGTATTTGTCGAAAGAACCGGACACTTCCTGGACTACCGGGCCCGCGGCAAGCACATCAAAATCATTGAAGTTTACTTCAGGGTCCGCGGAGTAATATTCATTGCCCACATTGCGGCCGCCCACTATCGTAATCTGATTATCGGCCGTAAACGACTTGTTATGCATGCGGCGATTGATGCGCGAAAAAGAAAATACGGATTCAAGCATGCGCATGCCGCGGTTAACGACGGGATTAAACAGGCGTATTTCGATATTAGGATGGGCATCAACAGCGATCAGCCCTTCGTCCGGCGCCCCCACGCCGACATCGTCGATGAGCACCCTTACCCGAACACCCCGTTCCGCGGCTTTTATCAGCGCGGCCGACAACAGGTTGCCGACATCATCCGCATGCCAGATATAATATTGTACGTCGATACTGCGTTCGGCAAGCATTGTTAATTGGGCGCGCGCCGCGAATGCGTCCAGCCCATCGGCCAGCGGGCTGAATCCTGACAGCGAACCTTTGCCTTCACCGAGCTTGCTAACGGCTTGACCAAGTAGCGTATCCGCGGCGCCTGTCATTGCGGTGGATTGCGGACGGTCCGGATTTTTTGGCAAGCTTGTGCATCCGTATATTGCAGTTATCGCAACAAACACAACAACCGGCAATAAAGAAAATGCGTTGTCTGATACAAATCTCATAGTTTTGCCTCAAAGTCGCCTTGGCTGGTGGTAATCAATTGCGCGCCCGCTTGGTTTATCTTTCTCTATCCATGACGTATTCACTGCCAAGGGATTCGCCTGTACTGGCCTGATAACCTGGCTTGCCAAAATCAGCGGCAGATGCGCCGGTCATTACGTCCACTCCTCGAAAAATCCTATTTAAGAGCCCATGCTGTAACCGCGACATGGAGTAACGCTATGGCCGCGCGTTTGAAAATATTCCGGCATTTCAGTTTCGTGCATTGCCGGCTTGTTAAATAAGGCGGATATTTTTAATCCGCGCACTATCCTTCACTCCCATTGATTCTCTTTTTATGACAGCGTGAATCGGTGCTAATATGTGCGCTATCAGTTATGCATGGACATATAACGCATATTACACATATAACAACGAAACAGGTGAAACCATGAAAACAATTCAGTTCATTACTATCGCCGGCATAGTGGGGATAATAACCGCGTGCGCGCAAATTTCAACTAAAACCGAACTCGGTAAAGAAGCTGATTTTTCACAGTTAAAGACCTATAGCTGGGGAGCAAGTAATGTTGAGTTGGAAAAAACCGGCAAGACGGTGGACCGCATTATGAAAGATGCTGGAGTTACTGTCACGGATAACATACAACCCGCGGTTAATAAAGAATTGGCGGCTAAAGGATACACCTTGATCACGGAAGGCAAACCGGATTTTATCGTGCAGTATTCCCTTAAAAGCGAGATCGCGGAACAATTCCGCCGTGAAACCTACGCGCCCGGCGCCGTGGCCCCGTCCAGCACTGAGCAGGCGGGAGCAATGGTCTTGGGTAAAATGACGATATATATTCTGGACTCCGAGAGCTTCAATTTGCTCTGGCGTGGCGAAGCCGAAACGATTGTGAAAGCGGATGAAAAAACCAGATCGCGCATAACAAGTACCATTGAAAAATTATTTAGTGATTTTCCTTCCCGCCCGCAATAAACGGCGTTAGTTCATGAATTCATGTACACTGCCGGCCTCTTTGCCGGAGCGGCCTCCGGCAACCCCGGTAGCGGACACATTCCGCAATTTGACAACTCGGCCATTCCATATCCGGGACCGCAAACCAATTCAAAGCCAGATGCTGCAGCGGTTGCGATTACCAGACTTGCAACCATGGCTGGTGTTACTAATCCGCTTCTGATTTAGCGGATCCGAAATACCCTGGAACTCAAATTACAAAGACGCAACAAATCTGGCGATCTGCTTTTTTAGAATTTCACGGTTAGTCCCGCGGAAGCTTCCAGTTGCGCGAATAAAGAAGTTGATGCGGTTATACTGCATTGACTGTTGTTGCAAAACAACGCTCCGCCACTGCTCAGAGATGTCATAAACGCCCGGCCTTCCAGCCGCAACGCGACTCTTTTTGCGAACGGAATTTTTGCGCCGGCGCCCAGGCTAAACGAAAAGCGGTTTTCGCTATCCAGACCCTCAGGATTGAAGTGAACAACACCCAGTGTAGCCACAAAGTAGGGCGTAACGTTTTCACGCGGGAACAGATAAGTGCCGCCGAGCTGAATGTAATCAACCTTAATATCCATGTCATTAACCGCGGCGCCCTCGGCCACCAGTTTGGTTGGTTGAGTGGAGTACATAAATTCCATCTCCGTCACATGACTATAAGGCACGTTCAATATGATTCCCGCACTCCCCCCTTCATCCAGACTAATCGTTTCGCCGGTTATTTCATCATTAAAGTCGCCTCCGCCTCGATAACCGGCATATATCGTCACTTCCGCGGCAAAAGCCGAACCGGATACGAGCATTAAGCCGATTAACAACAGTGTAATAAATTGTTGTTTTGCGGCTGCGCCATGCAACCACGGGTATTTTATATTTTTATTCCGCACAATTTTTTTGTTTCCTCCGGGTTCCGGCGCATTTAACAAACGTTGCGCATACTATATATAGAATAGCACACGCCGGAACGCTCTTGCGCAGGTAAAAAAAACCGCGCTGAAAACATACAACGCGGTTTTAGTTTTGGAACGACAGGAAAACAGGTATCAGTTCATGACCATTTGACGGCCGTTTAACGGCTGTACCGGACGCGCATTGTCGCCCACAACCTGATTGAATTTGGCGATCTGTTCTCTGGAAGCTTCAATGGGTTCTTCCATCACAAACCAGTTAACGCCTTCACTGCATGGCGGCGTGGTCAATGAACCCTGGAAGTGACCGAACTTTTTGCTGCCGGGCAACAGCTTGGCGGCATTTAAGCTCACGCCGGCCAGCATTTCCTTAGCTCCTGCTTTGGCGGGCATTTTGCTCCAGGCTTTTTCCAGTTCCGCGTTCTGTTCGCCTTCCTTAAAGAACACGCCCACTACCGCCAGTTCACCTTTATCGTTCTTGTGCACCATGTGAACTTCCATGGGATAAGCTTTGCCATTGACGGTATTTTCACTGGGCGTATGAAAGTGGAATTGCACTAAATCATACTGCTGGTCCTTCACTTTCATGCTGCTGCCATTGCCGTAATTCACTTGCACGGTATGACCATTGTTGAGTATTTCAGGTGATATATCCTTGTAGATAAACTGGATGTCACCGATGCTGCCTTTTGCGAGCGAGGCGAAATTGATATCGATCGGTGACTGGGTAGAGCCGGTCTTGCACACCGCAAACTTTTCATTCATGTCACCCCAATGTTCCGGCCCTTCATGACCCTGGTAACCCCAGTGACTATGTCCTTCGCCAGCGGCAACGGCGGTGGAAATGCAAGACGCCACAATAACGCTCATTAGTGCTTTCTTCATTAAGACGTTCCTCCAATTTGGTTTTTACTTTTATCCCTAACGTTGCCGACTTTTCAGGCACAAGGAGCTTAGCTCCAAACCCTGAAATCCTTATCGAACAACGTCATCTTTGCCTCAAAAGAGCGCAATAAAATAAAACTATTGGTGCATTAGGTCAAACTATTTGTGTTATATTTAAACAAACAAGCAGTGACGTTTCTTTATCATTTTCCGTACCTAACGAAAAAATACAGGAAATAGACTTCGTATAAACTTTTTCACATGTTGTTGATCCAATTTACTCGTCTTCTAGTTAGCCTTAATGATTAATTAGCCAATATTCCGGTTTTGATAATAACCACATGCATCGAGGGCATTGATAATGAAACAAACAATTGTATTCATAAGATCATTTGTAGTTTATTTGGAATAACTCAGGCCCTGGCCGAGGAAAAACAACCGACGGTAGTGGATATAAAACGCATGTCGCTGGATGTGGCGCTAGAACTCGCCAATGCGGCCATTGACCAGTGCCGCAAGGAAGCGGTCCAAGTTGCTGTCACCGTGGTAGACCGGGGCGGACATCCGCAAGTGGTATTGCGGGATGTGCTTGCACAGGATCTGACCTTGACCATCAGCCGGATGAAAGCGTATACCGCGATGTCTTTTAACATGGCGACATCGGAGTTGGAAGGCCGGTTCACGTCACCCTTCTCCATTGGCAAGGTGGAAGGCATTGTAGTGGCGGCCGGTGGTGTGCCTGTCACCGCCAGCGGCAATATTATAGGCGGCGTTGGTGTGAGCGGCGCACCGTCTGGCGAGACCGATGAAAAATGCGCCAGGGCCGGTGTCAACGCCATCATCGATGAACTTGAAACGGCCACCATGTAAGCAAATCTTCCTGCCTGAATCCATGGCGGTTCTGTTAAAATGCCGCCATGGATGTGTCCGACATAATCGAAGATCTCAATGACGCGCAACGCGATGCGGTGTGCACCCCATCACAAAATACGCTGGTTTTGGCTGGCGCCGGCAGCGGTAAAACCCGCGTGCTGGTGCATCGCATCGCCTGGATGATCCAGACTGAAGGCGCCTCTCCGCATAATATTCTCGCGGTGACCTTTACCAACAAAGCAGCCGGTGAAATGCGCTCGCGTATCGAACAACTATTGCAAATGCCGGTCGGCGGCATGTGGGTGGGCACCTTTCATTCCCTGGCGCATCGCTTGTTACGCTTACACTGGCAGGACGCGGGACTGCCGCAGAATTTTCAGATTCTTGACAGCGATGACCAGTACCGAGCGATCCGCCGGGTATTGAAAAACCTGGAACTGGATGAAGCGCGCTGGCCGCCCAAGCAGGCGCAATGGTTCATCAACGCGCGCAAAGATGAGGGACAACGTCCAGAGCATATCAACAGCTACGGTGATCCCTATCAGCAGCAAATGCTGCGCATCTATCAGGCCTATGAGGAATTCTGCCAGCGCACCGGCGTGGTGGACTTTGCTGAACTGTTATTCCGCGCGCATGAATTATGGCTGAAACAACCGCGCCTGCTGGATCATTACCGGCAACGCTTCAAGCACATCCTGGTGGATGAATTCCAGGATACCAACGCCATTCAATACGCCTGGATCCGCCTCCTGGCCGGCAAGGATACCCGGGTGTTCGCCGTCGGCGATGATGATCAGTCCATTTATGGCTGGCGCGGCGCGCGCATCGAGAACATCCAGCAATACAGCAAGGATTTCCCTAACACCTATGTTGTGCGGCTGGAGCAAAACTACCGCTCCACCGGCAATATCCTCAAGGCGGCCAATGCCTTGATAGCGAATAACTTCGAGCGCCTGGGCAAAAATCTCTGGACCTCCGGCGCCGATGGCGATCCCATTCACGTTTACCGCGCTTTCAATGAACAGGACGAAGCGCGCTTTATCGTGGATAAAATTCAGGATTGGGCGGATCGCGGCGGAAGTTTTGATGAATGCGCGGTGTTATACCGCTCCAATGCCCAGTCACGGGTGCTGGAAGAAGCGTTAATCCAGGCCAATATCCCCTATCGTGTTTACGGCGGTTTGCGCTTTTTCGAACGCGCGGAAATCAAGGACGCCCTGGCGTATGTCCGTCTGGTTGCGCATCAACATGACGATGCCGGATTCGAGCGCGTCGTGAATACTCCGGCCCGTGGCATTGGTGAAAAGACCCTGTCACTCATTCGCAGTTATGCGCGTGATCATCATATCTCCCTGTTTCAGGCCAGCCAGCAAATTACCGGGCAAAACGCCTTAAGTTCACGCGCGGCCAATGCCGTTAAAACTTTTATCGAACTCATTAATTCCATGGTGCGTGACACCAAAGACATGGCGCTGCATGAAATTGTGGAACACGCCATTCACGCCAGCACCTTGTACGACTATTACGACAGGGATAAAACGGAAATCGGCCGGGCGCGCATCGAGAACCTGCAGGAATTGATCAGCGCGGCGCAATACTTTCAGCAGAATGAAGGGGACGAACTCGATGAACTATCCGCGTTCCTCGCGCACGCCGCCCTGGAAGCGGGCGAAGGCCAAACCAAGGATTGGCAAAACAGCGCGCAGTTAATGACGATGCATTCGGCGAAAGGGCTGGAATTTCCGCTGGTATTCATGTGCGGCATGGAGGAGGGCCTGTTTCCCAATGAGCGGTCAGTCGAAGAACCGGGACGCCTCGAAGAGGAACGCCGCCTGTGTTATGTGGGCATTACCCGCGCCCGGCAACAACTTTATTTATCTCATGCGCAAAGCCGCCGCTTGTATGGTTCTGAAAACTATCCATCCCCGTCACGGTTTATCCGGGAAATTCCCCGGGATTTACTCGATGAAGTGCGCATCCAGGGCAGCGTTTCACTGCCGGCCGGCCGCGCCGCCAACACAGCAGGCGGGACGGCGGAGTTTTATCTGGGACAACGGGTTTCGCACGCCAAATTCGGCGAGGGCGTGGTGTTAAATTATGAAGGCCAGGGACCCAACGCGCGCATACAAATCAATTTTAACAATGCCGGCAGCAAGTGGCTGGTGGTAGGATACGCCAATTTGCAGAGTGCTTGAAGCTCTATCCCCGGATTCCGCTGCGAGACTGTGAAAGTATTCATTGTAGGCTGCCGCTGAGGCACGAAGCGCACCATAGCAGGCATCGTAACCGCTTGATTGTTGCGGTTCGCGGAGCTCACCGCAACCTGCGAATTCAGGTATTTTGGTATATTTCAGAATACTTTCACAGCCGCTGCGCTTCATCCGGGCAACGCGCTGGCGTTGTCGAGGAACCGGGGTTTAAGTAAGCGCCATTCCTCCCTGACCCTATTTTGGAAAAGGAGGGAATGACAGCACCTGGTTTCGTAATGGTTGGTTCCCCCCGCTGTAAAAGGAGGAGAAAGCGACAACATTAGCATTGAAGGCAGCAGCCCCTCCCTTTGTAAAAGGGAGGTTGGGAGGGATTTAAGCTGTTTTCGAATCTTCCCCACCGCTTCGATAAATAAACAAAGAATGGATTTGCTAATATAATCCCAACGCATCACCCGGTAACAATAACGAGAAGGAACTATAGTCATGCGTAAATATCATTTCGTCCTGGTTGTATCGCTTATTATTGCCGCGCTTTCGTTTAGCGGTTGCGGAAAACAGGAGTCCCCTCCACAACAAGCTGCGCCTGCAGAAATCCCCGCTGCAAAAACCTATGAATGGAAAATGGTAACCACATGGCCGCCCAATTTCCCCATCTTCCAGGAAGGCGTGGACCGTTTTGCAGCCGACGTGAACACGATGAGCGCCGGCCGGTTGCATATAAAAGTGTATGCCGGTGGTGAACTGGTGCCGCCGCTGCAAACTTTCGACGCGGTCTCGCAAGGCACCGTCGATATCGGTCACGGCGCGGCGTATTACTGGGCCGGCAAAATTCCCGCCGCGCAGTTTTTTACCGCGGTGCCGTTTGGCATGAACGCGCAGGGTATGAATGCCTGGCTGTATGGCGGCGGCGGTTGGGATTTGTGGCGGGACATCTACGCCAAACATAACCTCGTGCCCTTTCCGCTCGGCAACACCGGCGTGCAAATGGGTGGCTGGTTTAACAAAAAAATTGAATCAGTGAATGACTTAAAAGGCCTCAAGATGCGTATTCCCGGCCTGGGCGGCAAAGTATTCGCTAAAGCGGGCGGCACACCGGTATTGCTGGCGGGCGGTGAAATTTATACCTCGCTTGAGCGCGGCAACATCGATGCTACCGAATGGGTCGGGCCATATCACGATGAGCGACTCGGTCTTTATCGGGCCGCTAAATACTATTATTATCCCGGCTGGCAGGAACCCGGGCCGGTGCTGGAATTAATCGTTAACAAAAACTCCTATGAATCATTATCCAATGACCTGAAAAAAATCATTGAAGTGGCCGCCGAGTCATCCAACATCTGGATGCTGTCGCAGTTTGAAGCTAAAAACCTGGAAGCGTTACACAAGCTGAAAGAGGAACACACGGTGCAAGTGTTGCCATTCCCTGATGACGTTATCAAGGCGTTGAAAGGCTTTACCAGGGAAGTACTGGAAGAGCATTCAGCCACCGATCCGGAATTTAAGCGGGTATATGAAGCTTACAGCGCGTTCAGCAAGGAAAACGATGCATGGAACGCGCTGTCCGAAGCCGCCTATCAAAGGGCGCGCAATCTGGAATAGGTTTTTTTTGAAATAAATTTTGTTGATAAATATAAACAGCAGAGCAAACCACCATGGCGCAACACGAACAGGGCAAGGATGAATTGTCCACCTTAAAAAAGCGGCTGGAAACAATTGGCAACATCTTTGTGGAGGCTTTTCACCTCCTGGTCCTGTTTGTCATCGGCGCAACTGTTATCTGGTCCGCAGTCGCAGAATATCTGGCAGTCATCAGGGTGGGGCATCCAACCTTAAAAGATATACTGTTGCTGTTTATCTACCTGGAAATCGGCGCCATGGTGGGCATCTATTTTAAAACCAGGCGCCTGCCGGTGGTATTTCTGATTTACATATCCATTACCGCGTTAACACGGGTATTGACCGTCGATGTAAAAACCATGGATTGGCCGCATATACTGGTCATCAGCGGCGCGATATTGATACTGGCGCTGTCGGTGACATTCGTCTCCAACAAAAATCCTTTGTTCAACATCAGCAAAAGGCAACAGGAAGCGCCTCCGGATTCGACTGAAATTCTCTAGCATTGTATGTTGGCAAGCGCACCTCAACCGCAACCTGCTATGAATACAAATACATCCTCGAAATTTAATTCAGGAAATATTTAGCCGTTTCTCCGCCGCTAGCCCGCATTTTTCACCAGGATCTCGGGAACTGGCGACGGATTCGTGTTCGTAGGCGCCGCTCTGGAGCGAAAGTCATAGCCGTAGCTATGACTTGAGTGAAGAGCAAGCATACGGACACGAAGACAAGCCAGAACCGCGATAGGCCGAAAGTTGAAACAGTGTGTAAAGGGTTTAAATTGCATAATCGTTTGTATTTCTATCCCATCTTGGTTTTTTGTGGCCGCCTGGTGAGAAATGCGGGCTAGCTGTTCATGTAGCTGTCAATTCTCTATTTACATGCATCCGGCCATTTACAATTTCACTCCGGCGCCAAACATTATTTCATCCAAATCATCAATCGTAGTTACCTGATGATGCCTGCTACTATTGTAGTATTCACTGACAATACGCAAATTGGCATAAGCATCTACTCGTGTGTTACCCAAAGTGACAATATGATCCACCGCTGCTGCTCTGAGCCCCTTGGATTCCAATAAATTTTTTCCAAAATATCCATCTTTTGGTTCATCCGACTTTAAATGATCCTGGTTCATCAAACGGTTGAGCGCCAACACCCAGGGTCTTTGTTTCTTAATACTGTTTCTGGATGAACTAGGCCTGTAATCGACTTTAGGCACATTGATACGCCGTACAGGCTGATGAAATCAAGCACTTCGTAGGGCCGATATCCGATGTTTGGAATGCCGGCTAAATTTATCGGCAGACCTTCCTCCTTTTGAGCGATCTCCAGGGTCCAGTTTTGCTCCTTCATCATCCACTCGTACCCTGAAATCAATTTCGCAATATCCATAGGGACAGGGGTGTAAATATTTTTAGGTGGTTCTTGTTCGAGTACATAGGTTTTTAATTCCCTGTTGTTATCTTCCCGTGTCAGAGTAACCTTAAATCGATAAGGTATGCGTTTGTCAATAAAATCATGATAGAACAATTCGACCCGCATTATAGTATTACCGTCAAGGTGTGCGTTGGCTTTTAGAAAGCTGCTGATTTCATTTTCCATCACTGACCATTTACCGCCTGCCCGATTGAAATATGCATACATGGGAACTGAACAATACATGCTTGAAGGCCCATGCAGACTGGATGCAATAGCATGAGAGTTATCTATAACATCAACTCTTTTATCGATGGTTCTTATGTTGTTTTTCTTGCCGTGAAATGCAATTGGTCGACCACAAGGTTGGTATTTACCACCTCGCTTGATTATGCCTTCAATGGACTTTATTCTTTGACGCATCTCCCGGTAGAAAACAAAATTTTCCAAAGCAACCGTATATGTGAATTCTTCTCTACCCATATCGGTATCATTCTTACGTGTAATAGCGTGCGTAGTTGTAAACTTAGTTGTGTTTTTCATTTAGCCTTCCTTTGGCAGATTAGTTTAAGTGTCAGCCGGTCAATCTCAGACAATTACATTTGCACCAACAAATGCGGCCGAAAAATAACGGCGGTTTTAAGCAAAAAACACCGCTGGTTTTCAACCCTGAAAGTTGGGCGGTGTGTCAGACGACACGCCTTCCCTTTTGTGTACAGCTACGGCGCTAAATCGTTGCCATGATAAGGAAGGTCACGCGTTAAAGCGATTCGCGTGGCTGCTTATCCCTTCATAGCCAGCCGTCCGGAATTCATCAGCGAAATATTTTCACAACATTCGCTATTCAGGGGCTCTGAAACGCAAAGACGCTGCTGCCGGTGCCCACATACATTCTGTTAGCCGAACCGATTGCCGGCGTGGTACGAACGTAGCCATCACCGGTTTGATACGACCATGCCAGCGTGCCGTCGGGATTAAATGCCAGCACCCGGCCGGTACCGTCGCCGATGTAAATTTTTCCATCACCACCGATCGACGGCGCGGTGTGATAAGTGCCGGTATTGTAGGTCCACTTTGGCGTCCCATCCGGGTATAACGCGGCGATGACACCGTCATGACCGATATAGATTGTACCGTCAGCACCGATAGCAGGAGAAGATGGCACATCAACAACGAACCCGCCCGACGTATACCTCCATAGCCGCTGACCGTCGGGGCTGATAGCGTCGTGCACATTATCATAGGAGTTAACGTAGATCGTTCCGTCCGCGCCCACGGCTGGCGCTGACCCCGGTCCATAGAAACCGGTCGTGCCGCAGAACCACTTGATGCTCCCATCCGGATTGAGTGCCACAAGTTTAAGCCCTGAGGGAACCTAAATAGTCCCATCTGCACCGATCGCCGGCGGACCTGTGATATCATAACCGGTATAACGTTGCCACTTGAGCGTGCCATCACTGTTGAAGGCGTACAGAACGTGAACACCAACGTATATCGTTCCATCAGCACCGATACCAGGGCTTGCAAGGGGGCCCGCGTAGTTTCCGAACCGTACTCGCCACTTGACCCGCCTGTTCGGAGTCAGGGCGTGAAGTACAGCGTTCTCGGACATAAGATAGATGTTTCCATCCTGATCAATAGCAGGACTTGCCAGGACGGCGCGGTTAGTGAAATATCTCCATTTCAGTGTGCCGTCTGGCGTTAATGCATGGAAGAATCCATTGCTCGAACCGGCGTAGATCGTACCGTCCGCGGCAATCACCGCTTCCGACGACATATCGAAGTCCTGTAAATGCCAGGCAAGTTGCGCGGTCTGCGGACCAATGAAGTCCGTTCTCCCCTGGCGGTCGATTGTGTTTTTGAATATGGCCCACTCGGCTGCCTGAACGCCATTGCTGGCGAGCACCATCCACGCTGTGAGCATGCCACAGAATAAAGCAACCGCTTTACGTTGCGGTCTGGTGAAAAAAAGGGAATCCTCTGACCGGCTCGAACCAATTGCCTTTTCAGTTCTTTCTTGCTCATCCTCTTTGCCCATAGCAATCTCCTTTTCAGAATATTCATCAACACCAAGGTCAACTTCGAGTGTAAGCAGGCCGGATATAAATGAAGACTCCTTGCTGGCGTTGTGTTAAACAATTTTATTATTAAAGTCTAAAACGAAAATGTCGCATGGTCCGAATGCAATCATTAAATGATAATCTGATATTGTAATGTCTTTTCCTGACGCCACACATTGCCGCTCATACTGTGTGATAATCTATTATCTCATCGCCGCACGGCCCACTTCTTATTTTTACGCGTCAGCAACATCCCTGCAATTCGTGCACATTTCCTTGCCTGGGTTTTGCAAGTGCCGCCATCACTTTATACAAGCGTGAAGGAACCGGCTTAGTTCTACTTTGTTACTTTAATTTATGTGAATGAACAATCCCGCACGCGGCTATTTAATGTAACAAAGTAGAATTAGTTAAGTTTAACTTGTCTTTAAATTTTTTCTAGCCGATTAACCAAGTGGCTAACTATCGTACCGCTCTATGATATAGACTAATCCCAACTGACCAGCCCATATTACATAACCATCAACCAATAGTTGAAATATGTTAAAAAAGCACGCAATATATTCCCTCTGTACAGAAAACGCGCTGAGTGAAATTGTTAAATGAATGTCAATCAGCGGTCCCAAAATATACTTTTCACCGTTACGCGCAACACGTTAATCCCGCACGCCGGAAGTGCGTGAGCACTTGACTGCTTTGTACTTTATATGAAGATGGAAATGATATTTTTTCGGCAAGATCCACTGAATGTCCGTTTAATGGACATTGACCCTCAATCGACCCGGATTACCAAACAACAAACTGGAAAATTTATGCCGCGAATCATCGAACACTGGATGCACGCCCACCGGCTGTCACGTGCGGTGTTTGTCGCCATTACCGTGGGCGGAGTGCTTATCTGGGCGCTGTGGAACCGGCCCCCGGCAATGATTGCGCGCACTCCTCAATCGGGAACAGTCATCTCGGTTGTCAATGAAACGGTCACGGTGATCGAACTGTCCAGCGGCAAGCAGGTGCGTGCGCTTACACCAACCCCGATGCCTAAGAAAGGTGACACAATTCCCCTGATCGTCGAAACCTATGAAGACGGTTCGGTCCGCGCTGTCATCGACCTCGATGCCTGGCAAACAGGTCAGCCGCGCTGAGTTCGCATCGCCCTGGCGCCATGATAATTATCCACACTTAAATAAACATACTATATGTATATGCTGGCTGCTGCCCCTCACTCTGCTGGTTGAAACCATAACCGCCACAACCGATGGCCGTATGTTAGCACCCTCCCATATGCGTCATTTAATCAATCAATTGGCCGTTCCTGATCGCCTGCGGTTTAGGTGTATGACCGAAGCATCTCGCACTTCCTAAATCCCCGAAAAATTTATTTTCCCTTCCCTGGAATATTTATCCGGGGCCGGATGTTTACTCAATCGACTGCAGTTGTATTTTGCCGCTAAAGCCGGAGCCAGGTTATCCGGCCGGCGGCGGAACTGACGACTGCCGCAACCAAAAAAATCCAAACAGGAGAAAAAGTCATGTCGAAATCACGGAACGGCCGCGCGCGCCTGACGGCGGCAATGCTGGCAGTTGCTGGAACTGCCATGTCGATGACTGCACAGGCCGGCGGTTATGAATCGGGGATGAAAAAGCACGACGATACAGCTGTGCAAGTGACAATGTTCGCGCCCGCCAAAGGTGACCGCGTGGGCATTGGCGGCCGGGGCTGGTTTGTCGATCTGGCCATTGAGTTTGACACCACACTGGATAAGACCGGTTTCAGCAACTTCCAGTTGACCGGTCCCGCAGGGCACAACAACATCGATCCCTTCCCGGGAACGTTTTCCACCGGCGCGGATGACCGGCTTCCCGGCCTGATCGTACTGGTATCCACCACCACAAGTGGCGCGATGTCATGTCAGAACATCGCCAATCTGTTCAATCTCACCGGCGTAACCAACGTGACAGAAAGTGAAGTCGAGCTTTGGGACACCTGGCTGGTCGGCGCACCTAATTTCGGTGTTGATACGCAGAGCGATATCTACGTGGCGGTGGCCGATGATCTGAACGGTGACGGCATCTACAACGATGCGCCCGGCGCCGTGCCGGATTCCAACGGCGACGGCATCTGCAACACGAAGGATCTGAAGGCGTTTGGGGTTGCGTCAAACATCGCAAAGACGCGCTTTTATATCAATCCCTAACGGCGTCACCCGTCCCCGCGTCAAAGCGGGCGGCGGGTGAACGCAAAGAACAGGCAGCTTCGGATATATGGCAATACCCGCAATAGAGGCAAGGACAGATCCGGGCCACCTGCGCATTAGCTAATTTAATTTATCAACACACCAGAAGGAGTAACACCATGTACAAGCAAAACCAACACTACACACGCATTGCCGCCATCGTTATTGCGCTGACAGGCGCCGGCGCCAGTCCGGTTATCGCCGGCGATATGGAAATGAAAATGGGTGGCATAAAAATCGTATCTCCCAAAGATGGCGCCACGATTTCAGCGATGGGTGAAAACAAGATGGACTACGAAATCATGCTGGGCTCTGGCGACGATCATTTTCATGTCTGGGTAGACGGCGAACGCGGCGGCCCGATTCGCGATCTGAAAGGCTCGCATACATTGCCAAAGATGACGCCCGGCAAGCACGCCATCATCGTCAAGATCGTCGACAAGGCGCATGTTCCTACCGGACCTGAAAAAAGCGTGTTCGTCAAAGTCGAGTAATAACTGTGGCTGCGGACTACGCTTATGCTCTGGTGCAGGTGGCGCATAACTTCGGGGCGGCCGCGGTTGTCGGCGGCCCCGCCGCCGCCTGGCTGTGGGTACGCGAGCAGCGTGAGACACCTGTGCTGCTCGCGTGGCTCACAGCCTGCGGCTGGTTAGCGCAAGTAATCAGCGGCGCAGGATTCGGACTCACCAGTTATCTTTCCCGCGGCGAACTGCCTGAGGTAACCGGTATCGCGTTGATCGCGCTTTACATCAAGGCGGGATGCGCCATCGCCGGATTCGCGCTCACCATGTTCCATCTGCTCGCCCCGCCGCATTTGTGCGAGCAAACGCAGCGTTGGATCTGGCCTGGCCTGTTGGCCGTTGGCAGCGCTGCATTGTCCGGCGCGGCGTTTCTGCGCTGGTTCGGTTAACTGTCGATTTCAAGAGAGGACTGCATGAAGAACCAAAACCTTCGAACCGTATTCAACACGTTTGCCATCGCGTTCGCGATGACATCAGGCATCGCCATGGCGGATGTTACTGCCATCGGCCCGTTGCCGCCGGTGCCCGTTAATCCCGATAACGCGCCGACCGCCGCGCGCATGGCGCTCGGTCAAACGCTGTTTTTCGACAACCGTGTCTCCGGTAACGGCAACATGAATTGTTCCAGTTGCCATCTGCCTGACGTTGGCTGGACATTGCCTTCGGCTTTCTCCATCGCGAATGAAGGTTTTGTCGAACGCCGCAATCCGCCAACATTAATCAATGTCGGTCACAATAAAGCGCTGATCTGGGATGGCCGCGCGCCGAATCTGGAAAAGCAGGCGCTCGGCTCCACCATGAATCCGGTGCACAAGGGCCAGAACATTGAAAAGCTGATGCAGGTTCTCAACAGTGATCCCGCAATAGTCGCGATGTTCCAGGCGGCGTATAACAGCAAACCAAATCCGATGACTTCGGCCGCGCGATGGCGGTATGGCAGCGGCATTTCCTGGTAACAGGAGATAGCGATTTTGATCGTTACATGAAGGGAAACATGCTGGCCATGAGCGAATCCGCGGTGCGAGGCATGGACCTCTTTAAAGGCAAGGCCGGGTGCGTCGCCTGCCATAACGGCCCCAATTTTACTGATTCCGGTTTTCACAATACCGGTCTCAAGCGCAATAAGGAATTTGATAAACCCGAATTTCAAAAGATTCTCGTGTTCGATGCCAGGCGCATGAAGATCGATAATCCCGAAAAAGTCAATGATGATCCGGGCCGCTATCTGGTCACCAAGGATAAAGCCGACTGGAAAAAATTCAAGACACCCACTTTGCGCAATCTCGCCGACACCGCGCCATACATGCACGACGGACGCTATGAAACACTGGACGCGGTGATCGAACACTACAACCGCGGCGGCGACAAGGTTGAAAACCAGGACGCGCGCATCCAGCCGCTGGGACTGACGCAGGCTGAAAAGGACGACTTGAAAGCGTTTCTACATGCGTTATGGGGGGAACTGTCCAAACTTATACTTTAAACGGGTTTGACGGTTAGCTTGCGTGAGAACACTCTTTGTTCTTGAGATTATCGTGCGGCAAAATAATCATTGGCAAAAATCAGGGAAAAGAGGTGTGCCCCGGACCGGATGCATTCGCGGTGGCCGTCCACGTTGATACCTCGCAAGCGCCGGCGGTTTTGTGACAGGCTGAAGAAATGCATCGCCGGGGAGAAAGCTGTTAATATACGACTTCACGCACAAAAAAGAGTGACCGCACCCCGATGATTGCCCGGTTTCCAGAGATTATCCCTTTCCAGGCTTCACCGCCGCCGCTCGGCCAGGGCCAAATGCACCTGATGGTGGCCTCGCTAGAATTCCTGGCAACAGACCGGGAACGGATTCTTTCCGTCATCAATGAAGAAGAACAAAGCAGAGCGCAACGTTTGATTAACGCCGCGCATAGAGATAATTTCCGGCTGGTGCGTGGCGCATTGCGTTTATGTCTGGAGCAATACTTAGGCCTGCCCGCGGAAACGCTTCGTTTCACTGTCAATCCATACGGCAAGCCGGAGATCGATCCAGCGCAAAATCCGCGCGCGCTGCGGTTCAATGTTTCCCACTCACATCAAATGGTGGCGTTTATATTCACCCTCGGCAAATGCGTGGGCATCGATATCGAATTTATAAAGCCGCTGAGAAATATGGATGGTTTGGCGAGGCATGTCTGCAATCCCCGGGAGCTCACGGAATTCAATGCACTGGATTTTGCGGCGCGCCGGGAGGCGTTTTTCCGGTTATGGACGCGAAAAGAAGCGTTTATCAAAGCCAAGGGGCAGGGTTTAAGCATGGGGCTCAGATCAATTTACATCGGCATCGATACGAATAGCGCCGCGCGGCCGGTTCAATACCGGGATAACTGGCTGAATAACTGGCTGGTTAAAGACCTGGCTTGTGATCCGCAATATAAATCAGCCGTCGCGATAGAAACTTAGTCCTGCGTTCAGGCCGCGGAAAGCGGCCGCGGCTCTCCGGCCAATTCGTGATGCAAATACATTTGTTTTACCCGTTGCCGTTGCGTCTTACCGCTGGAAGTAAGCGGAATGGTGGCGGGTTTCACCAATATAATATCGTGTACTTCAAGATTAAGCTGCGTGCGCAAAGCCAGCTGGATATCGCATTTCACCGCCTGGCCGTCAAGGGTTCGCAAATACTGTTTCCCGATTTCCTGCACCAGCACCATGTGTTCTTCGGTGTTGTATTCTCCTTTGATAACTTCGACACCAAACGCGGCGCCGCGGCCCAACCGGCAGGACACATTGCTCTGCTGCGCAACAAGTTCGATATCCTGCGGATAAAAGTTTTTACCGCGGATAATAATCAGTTCCTTGATGCGCCCGGTAACATACAATTGCCCGCTGATGATGACGCCGAGATCGCCGGTTCTTAAAAACGCGCGTTGATCCGCGGATTTCGTCCGCGCGCGAAACACTTCGTTATTCAATTGTTCCTTGTTCCAGTACCCTTGAGTAACATGTTCGCCGGTAACCCAAATTTCTCCGATTTCATTGGGCGCGCATACTTCATGCGTGTCCGGATTAACGATGCGGATTGTGTCCGGTGACGCTTCTCCACAACCGGTCAGCACAAATGTTTCGGATTCATTGGTATTGGTATTGTTATTGGCGGTGACAATCCGGTTTTGCAGCAGGGCGCACTTGTCCACACGCAATGTTTTCACCGCGGACCGGGATGATTTTCCGGTAACAAACAAGGTGGCTTCAGCCAGTCCGTAACAAGGTAAAAACGCGTTTTTCCGGAATCCACATTCCGCAAAATAGTTGCTGAATCTTTCCAGTGTCTGATGTTGAACCTTTTCCGAACCGTTAAACGCGTTCCGCCAGTGGCTTAAGTCCAGCTGTTGTTTTTCTTCCGCGCTGATCCTGTTGATGCAAAAATCATAAGCAAAATTGGGTCCGCCACTCGTCGCCGCCTTGAAATCGGAAACCGCTTTCAGCCAGCGGAAAGGCTCGCGCAAAAAGGACGATGGTTCCATTGTTACAAATTCGCATCCCACATAAAACGGATTCAATACGTTGCCGATCAAACCCATGTCGTGATACATGGGCAACCAGCCTACAAACACGCTGTCCGGAGTGTGATTAAAGACCCGGGTGATCATCGCCTGATTAACCAGGATATTGGCATGACTCACCATCACGCCTTTGGGTTCCCCCGTCGTGCCGGAAGTGTATTGCAGAAAAGCCAGCGAGTGTCCGTCAATGGCCGGATATTGCCAGGCGCAGGGCTCTTCCATGTCAACAGCATCGATTGCCATGCGTGGAACATTCACTAAATGCGGCGTTTGCGAACAAGCGTCCGACAGGGAGTCCAACTGTTTTTGCACCGTGCAGATCAAAGCTGCGCGGCAATCCCCTGCAACGGCGGCGAAACGCGGCCACTGGCTGCGCGCAAACGGGGGATATACGGGCACGGCGATCATGCCCGCGTAGATACACGCAAAAAACGCGGTAATAAAATCGATACCCGCGGGAACTGCCAATATCACTCTGGAACCGGGCGCAACGAAATGCAATAAATGACCGGCCAGGTGTCTTGCGTCCTGATCCAGTTGCGCATAGGTGATCCGCCGGCATATCTCACCCGCTGGCGAGAGTTGTGAATAGGCGGTTTTGCCGGCTTGATGATCGGCCCTATGCAGCGCCAGATCCAACAACGTATTTGGTGCGTTCATGATTGCGTCTGATCCGTTTAGTTGGATTGCGGCAGAAGGGAATTACGGCGCGTGTTGAATCTGGGAAAAAACCGGCCGGTGCGCTTGATATATTCCCGGTATTCCTCGCCGAATCGCCCTTGCTCTGTTGCAAGACGCCCCTCTTCTTTTGCGGCCGTATAGTTCAACATCAGTGTCGTATACAGGCCCAATAACGCCAGGGACCAGTGGGGCGCAATCAATATGCAGGCGATAAACGCCATAATAAACGCACTGTAAAACGGGTGGCGGATACGCTTGTAACTACCCCAGGTCACAATGCACGAAGGCGTATCGTGTTGCGGATTTTGATGCCATAATGCCAGCGGAATCCTGTGTGTGCCGATGGTCATGGTGATCAGGCCGATGGACAATACGTTAAGCAGTGAACCAATGCCCGACATCCACGCATAGAACACGCTGCCGGTATCAATCAGCGGTTGTGTCCACACACCAAAGTACTGCGCAATAAACAGCACCGGCGCAATGCCCCAAGGCGCCGCCGTAACAAACCACATCAATGTGAATTTTCCATCGCGGCGGAAAAATACAACAGGCAGCAGGGCCACTAACAGAAAATTGGCGGTTAATAAAAGCAAAGCCGTTTTGTCCATAGCATGTATCCTTTTGTTAAATGTTCAACATCACCGTTATACCGGTTGGGCGGCGCGTATTTTGTTCCTGACGAGGTTCACCAGTTGAGCGACCGTAACCACCTCTTCCAGATCCTCCTGTTCCAATTCAATGGAAAAATGGTCCTGCAGCAACAACAGCATTTCAACCAGCATGAACGAGTCGGCCACGAGGTCAGTAATTTCGGCGTCGTCTTTGATACGTTCCACCGGAATTTTTGTGAATACGGCCAGTTGTTGTTTGATAGCTTGCATTTGCATAACTGCGTTTCCTCCGGTCAGGCGGGCGCCAGTGTGCTTGACATGTAGTCCAGCCTGTCTTTGTGTTCCTGTATAAATTTCTGATAAATCGCTTCGTCAGCCGCTTTATAATGCTGTATTTTTTTATTGACCTTGTCTTCTCCATACTTTTGCGCAAGGGTTTTCAACGCCTGGTTGATCCACTGCACATGCCATTTTTCGTCGTCGACGATTTTCTCAATCGTCTGCTTTATCACGGGATTCAAATCAGGAATTCTCATGTGATGGGCGTATTGCTTGATCACCCGTTTTTCAAACACATTGGTCAACGCCAGGATTTCCATCATATTGACCGGCAGACCGCCGGCATCCAGGTACGCGTCCTGGTACGCGTTGGCGACACGGATGGGCTTGTAACCCAGTTCATCCATAGCTTTGGTCCAATACCAGCTGTGCATGCTTTCATCGGCGAAATGTTTGTTCAGATTCACCTGGATCGGACCGGCAGGCATGCAGGCGGCAACCCTGGCGAAAAACATGGCGCCGGTTATTTCCGAGTAACGGTAAAAACTCATTATCCACCGTTCTTGTTCATTCATGCGGTCCATTATAAAAATCCTCGCGTGTGTCTACTGGAAGTTTTCCCGCCAATGATCCGTGGCGCATCGCTACGCAATAGCCTCTTTCATGCTCCTGCCATGGTATGGTTCGCGGCCCCATTTGGTGAGTATTAAATATTGAATCACATTGTCAATTAACCGCGGCATGTCCGGTATTACATAGCCGGGACACGCTTCAAGCAACTGCTGGTTCGCCACGTCCTTTGCGATAAACAATTGTTTGGCAAACGGCCGGATACTGTCCAAAGCCTGTTTTACGACAGCGCCGCTTAAGCCCTTTAATACCGATGCCAGGGACTCAAAGGCCTCAAGATCGGTGAACAGCGGCTTCAATATGCGTTTTTTGCGGAAGTCCGCATCGTTCGCGAAGTTACTGAATGCGCGGTCTATGAGTCCGCCCATTGACATTGCCGCGCCATGCCCGTAACACACGTTATAGATTTTGTGTGATATTTGCCGGGTGGAAAGAATCTGATATACCGCGTTCACGGTCGAACGGCCCGTCGTCAGGTAAATGGGTGTCGTTTGATATCCGGGCAACAGTGAAATCAGGCCATGAAAAAACAGTCGCATGGTGTTGTGAAAAACATTGTACTGCACCACGTTGCCGCTCTCGTCGTCCGCAATGATGGTGGCGGCGCGGAAGATATTCCACGGCAGATGCGCAAATTCGGTCTGCAGCAGATATTCGGCTTCGCTCTTGCTGCGTTCATAATGGTTTGCAAACGGACCGGCCGGGCTGACCGGCGCTTCCGCTATGCAACCGGGCGCCAGACCCGAGCTGTATATCGTGCTGATAAAAGCCAGTTGCCCGAGGCGGGGACACTGGCTGGCGAACGACGCCACTTTCCGGGTGCCGTCCCGGTTGACCGCGTCGGCCAGGAGCGGTTCCACGTTAAAGCGGGTGATAGCAGCGGTGTGCACAATAGCATTTATATCAGCCGCGCCATTGATGCCGGCAAACGGCTCAGGGTCTGCTAGATCACCCCCGCAGATAGTGAAACGGCGCTTATTATATGATGAGTATCTTTGAGATAGTTGTTCGCATTTGCTCTGGTACTGCGCGCGGTCCCTGGCGCGGACCCACAACAGCAAATGATTGTCGCTTTGCGTTAAATATTTTTCCGTGAACATTCCGCCAAAATAACCATCGGCGCCGGTAATCAATACTGACTCGGTCATCAGATTTCCTCCAACAGCTCAAGGGGCCAGAGTTGCGGATTATCGCCAAAGCAAGCCGCAAACGCCGCCAGCCAGCGCTCGATGCCAAACGCGATACACGCTGAATGCGCGCACGTGTTGTTAAATTTGATGTCAAATATTTCTCCAAAATAACTGCGGTGATAGTTGGCCGAGCCGATGGCCAGCCGGTCATCGAACACCATTTCCTGTTTATTGGGATGCAGTTTTTGCAGCAAATGTTTCGGGTTGTTGCCCGGATCAAAAAACGGGTCTTGCGCGGTCTGCCACTGGATATCCATATTCAACCGGGCAAACAATCCGGACAGCCGGGACTTCGTTACCTGCAGATAGCGCTGCACCTCGTCTTCCCCGCCAATGCAGACGATTTCCCGCATGGTAAAGCTCCATTGCCTTTCCAGCGGCACATACTGCTTTTCGTGACGGAAGCAATTATTCCGGGTGGTGAAAAGCCGGGTCTTTGCAAAATCCTGCTGCTGAAAATTGATATAGAAGTGGTAGCAAGCCGCCGGTGTTAATATGGCTTTGGGCGCCGCCATGCCGGTCAGCTGGATTTCGTCGTCAGCGTTTACCAGCTCCCCGCTGCGAAACCTTTGTATATTGTCGCCGGACTGCCGCAAAACCTGCGGGAACGTCGCGTGCTGCGGAAACGAATGCAGATAATCCATCTTACGCAACTCCGACGCGTGAATAAAACTCGGAAATTGATATTCTTCCGCGTTCAAGCGCCTGGCTAACGCCAGGAAAGCCGCGTCGATTCTATGATAGGCTTCGAGCCAGTCACCGCTCAGGGCGGTCTGGCCGAATACCTGCATTGCATGGCTGCAGTCAGGTGCGCCGGTTTCGCGCAGCGCGCTTATGGTCAACTCAGGCATACGCTTGTCCCTCAATGAAAAAGTGCTGGTAAATGGAATTGATGGTGGAGAATGCGCCGGGCTTTATCTGCATGGGATTAATGGGCTCACCGCGCAAGTGTTCCAGAAACAGAATCAGTTCCATTATCTGCACCGAGGTGATAATGCGCTGCTCAATGATGCGCAGATCAAAGGGCACCGAGTCCGCGTGATAACCCGAGCTTTGTCCGGCCACCCACGCGCTTAATTTGGTTTTAATTTCCTGTTCCTTCATATAAACATTCATACGACCGGTTCCTCCGCCAATATGCCGCTGGTAACAAAAAAGGAAAAACAATGGCTGCTTATTGTTTGCCGGAGTTGTTTTTGGCTCTCGTGACGCCACGCCGCAAGATAGGTATCGTAGAAGTCGTTGATGCCGGCATCCTTATACACCCAGGGATTGTAATATTCTTTCCAGGTGGCCTGAATATAATCGCCAAGGTAGCGGCGGACGCCGTTTACCGTATCATCACCCCAGTCACCGGCGTGGCTTTCAAACAACTGCCGCGTTATCTTGCGGCCAAACGCCAAATGCCGGCTTTCGTCGTTGTGGTGATACTGATTGATGGCCCTGCACAGCGGATGCAGGCGTTCATCCTTCGCCATATAAAGATTGTAATAGTCGACAAATTCTTCAAAAATCACCACGCGCGCGAAAAACAAAAAATCCTCGACACTCTGAATGTGATTTTCATTCAGGGCATACGCCTTGGAAGGATAGACCTTTTTGGCGTAGCGCATGCAGAAGGTTCCGAACAACGTCATGTGTTTGTTTTCTTCCCCCAGGAAATGATGCAGATACTCGGAAATTTCCGTGGGCCAATGCGAGTAGAGACGTTTGGCCAGTCCTTGCAGCAAGGCTTTTTCACCGTGGATGTTCAGGCTGAAGAAATTCACCAGTTCCCAGAACGCCAGGCGCTGTTTTTGTTCCTTGGGCATTGCATCGTATAAAGCCGTGCCGGATAACGACGACAACTCCGGCGAGAACCACCAACTGTCTTCTGAAAGTGATTCCGGCCAGTCAAACTCCAGGTATGGATTGCTGTATCTTTTAACGGAAGCTTTACTGAGCTTTTGCGACAGAGCGGCGATGTTATCCATCTTTAAACCTTTTCCAGCAATACGCATGACCAGTTCAGTCCAAATCCGGCCATCGGAAGCAAAATTTTATCCCCCGGCCGGAATACTCCCTGATCGTCGGCTTTTTTCAGGTTGATGATATTATCCCCGCTGATGCAATGCCCGATATCTTCACGGGTGGGCGTCAGCACTCTTTCATAGTCAAAGCGCAAAATACTGGCAAGCACCTCCCAGGCCTTGATATTGGTGTTTTGCGGCACTATCCAGTCAATGTCTTTTATGGAGAGATCGTTGCGCTTCAGAAGTTCGTCGATTACGCGGTAGGAGTAGTTGAAATAAAACCCCGCGGTTTCATCATCATTGGCCCGGGCCATAGCGCCGTTGCTGATATGGTGCGCATCCAGAATTTTCGCGCGTCCTCCGTGCCGGCTTACCACACAGGCCGCGGCGCCGTCGGATATCAGGTTATAGGTTTGCTCATAAACAGCGCCTTGCGGAAAGCGGTCAGCCGTCAGGCACAATAGCTCATCGATATGCGATTCCGCGCGCACCAAGGCTTTGGCAATCCGCAAGGTGCTCAACAGGCTGGTGCACGCCGTTTGGTTGACGCCCATAAGAAATGCGTTTTGCAGGCCGAATTCCGCCTGCAGGTGACTGACCGGAAAATCCATCAGGTGTTTGACATCGCCGCTTTCATTGAAGTCCTCCCACTTGCCAAGATTGCCGTTACAGCTCAGGCACGTCGCGTAGAGGATGCCGTTGATGTTATCTAAAGATTTTCCGCGGGGAGAAAGCAAATTATCCACCGCCGCCCGCGCCAGGTCGTAAGTGGTCTGCGCACTGCCGCACAGATGATGAAAACGAAATCCCGAGTCGGTGAGCAATTGCGCGCTGGAAAACGTTGAGCCACTGGCATGACTTTGTTCCAGATTGTGCCGGATACTCCCCAAAGAATAGCCAATATCGCCGATATATACGGGTTGTAACGTCATTGATTATTACCCTGCATTCAAATTAACCTTTTTGCTGAAAAAGCGATTACTCTTTCCGACACACAATAAGCAAGCATGGTTTAGTGCCGCCAGGCGTTAAACGAGTATTTTTTCGACAAGCTTTGGAGAATACTTGATGTCTGCGTAGTTTTTACTCATTCCCACGCCGAACGCGGGCACCAGTAAAATTCTATTGGCAATAACAAATGAAATTATCAGTTATATTCACGCATATTTGGC
>JAKEGK010000006.1 GCA_022627515.1 Gammaproteobacteria bacterium | reverse complement strand
TCGCCTTACCATTGCTTTAGCAATGAATAGATAAGTAAAAAGTAGTTTTACGACACCCTCTTTTAGGGAGGGGGTTAGGGGGAGGGTAAAAGGTTCAAGCACTTACACCTCACCCCGGCCGTCTCCCTCAAGAGAGGGAAATAATCAGAGATTCGTTAATTTAATAAACTATTACCACAGGGAGGTTCCATGAAATTCACGCGTCATTATGGTTTGACATTTTCCGGTTTGACAATCGTCTGCGCGGTGTGTCTGTTATTTTCCGGTGTCACTGTTGCCGGTTCGGATAAACCACTGCGCTGGACCGTTGATGATTTGCTGGAGGACAAACCCCGGCCGTTTGTGATAGGCCATCGTGGTTACGGTGAAAACCTGGGCGAAGATCCTGACAAACCAATCGAGAACACCGTTGAGTCTGTCCGGCGCGCCTTTAAGGAAGGGGTGAGCATTGTGGAAGTTGACGTTGTAATGACGGCTGACAATGTGGCCGTTGCTTTGCATGATGATTATCTCAGCGATTTAACCTGTGTGAATACGTTAACCTTCGGTGAATTAAAACAACTGCTGCCTTATGTTCCATCCTTGAGACAGATCCTGAACGCCGCCAAACAGTTTTCACTGCGCAATCCGGGAAAACACGGCGAATCCATCAGCGGCCTGGTGAATATCGAAGTCAAGACACCGGCGCCGTTATGCGATCCGGATGACGCGACGGAAGCGGCGCTTGTTGCTTCCGTGCTGCGGGCCGTGGATAAAACCAACAGTTCCGGGCAGGTGATAATCGAAGCGTTTTCACCCGTGATTCTGTCCATGTTCGCCGCCGAAGCGCCCGCGGTCAAACGAAATTTTTCCATTAACATGTTGCAGTTGTTGAGCGAGGAACAAGTGGAGGAGATTACCGGCTTGCCGGTGACACTGATCGACAAGGCGGACGGATTTGGCCTGCAATGGGCTGAGATCGGCGTGTTTTTCCGGTTACCCGGTTACACATCGATTGATGAATACATTAACGTGGCCTTGGCCCTGGGCGCGCAACTCGTCACGCTGGACAAGCTGATTCCAGCGCTGCTGGATTCCATGCAACCGGGCGGCGCCGTACTCCTGGTAGGGCAGATTCACTCCCTGGGATTGAACGCAACCGTTTATACGGTTGATACCGAAACCGAATGGCTGTTTATGTCGGAGATTGGTATCGATGGTATTTATACGAATGACATCCCCATGGGATTGTCGCTGGAAGGCAGCGCGGAATAGAACTGAATTATCCAGCGGCTGTGAATCGGCTTTCGCACCGGTTAATAAAAAAGGGGAATGATGCGATGCACCGTTCCCCTTTCTACTGGGCATTTATTAAATGCCGTTCTTAAGTGTTTTATCAGTGTATTCCCGCGCGAAGCTGTTAATGGGATGCGGCCGGGTGATTATTGTCATGCCAGGGCTCCGGGTAGCCGCGTTGATGTTCCAGTACGGCCTGGCCTTTTTTGCTGTGCAGGCTCACCATATCCAGGCTTTCACATTTTGGGCATTGCGTATTGCTGAAGAGCGCCAGATGATAGACAGTCCACGCCAGTGGAATGATCAATACAAAGAGCAAGCCCGAAAACAAAGTCAGGCTGCCGAAAATCAGCCACATAAAGGCATCAACGACAAAAGTGCCCCAGCTTTGGTGTTCGGCTTTACCAACGTAGCCGCAGCTTTTGCAAACACGGTCAGTCATTTTATATCTCCTGTCCCCGATTTGGAGTTTTGTTTAGTGTTAGTGATGTTCAACTATGGTTTTACTACAATTATGGTTTTAAAGAACTTACAAAAATAATAAGCATTGATTGCGCGGCTAACCACTGCTATTTGGGGCGTTTTATTGATGTCAGTCAAAAGACAAAATGATTGTTAAAAACGGAGAATTCGCGTGACTGGAAAAACTACAAAGCTGCAAATAAAAATGGAAAACACGCACGGTTCATTCAGCTAGTATTCATTTTCGACGGCTTCCAGTGATCCGGTTTTTTCCCGGATTATGTTTCGAGACTGTGAAAGTATTCTGAAATACACCAAAATACCTGAATTCGTAGGTGGGCTCCGCGAACCGCAACATTCAAGCGGTTACGATGCATGCTATGGTGCGCTTCGTGCCTCAGCGGCACCCTACAATGAATACTTTCACAGTCTCTTCGCTTCATCCGGGAAAAACACATTTTATAGAAAATAGATTAGTCATTTTCCAGCGCTTCCAGTTCTTCATTGGCCGCGAGCCACAGTTCTTCCAATTGTTGTAATTGTTTGCCGGTGGCGGTTTGTTGTTCGAGCAATTGTTTTAAACGCGCTCTGTTCTGATCTTCGTAAATACGGCTGTCAGCGAGTTGTTCCTGGATGGCGGTTTTATCCTGATTGCATTTCTCTATCTGAGTTTCCAGAGTTTTGATTTTGTTGCGCAGCGGTTGCAGTTTCTTTCTCAGTTCCGCGGCATTCTGCCGCTGCTGTTTTTTGCTGGTGGACACCATCGATGGGTTGTCTTTAACCGGGTAAACCACTTCATCGCCGGTGGTTTTGATTTCTCGCTCCCGGTCTTTTACCCACTGCCGGTAATCATCAAGATCGCCATCGAACGGTGTGACTTTGCCATCGGCGACCAGCAATAAAGTATCGGTAACGGTGCGCAGCAGGTGCCGGTCGTGGGAAACCACGATCATGGCGCCTTCGAATTCCTGCAACGCAATGCTCAACGCGTGCCGCATGTCGAGGTCGAGATGGTTGGTGGGTTCATCGAGCAATAATAAATTGGGTTTTTGATACACGATCATTGCCAGCACCAGCCGCGCTTTTTCCCCGCCGGAAAATGGCGCGACCGGCGAGGTGGCCATATCATCGCGAAAGGCAAAGCCGCCCAGAAAACCGCGCAGCTCTTTTTCCGTGGCTTTGGGATCGAGGCGCTGCAAATGGAGCAGGGGACTCGCCTGGTGATCCAGTTGTTCCAGCTGGTGTTGTGCGAAATAACCAATACGAATATCTTTTGCTTCGGTGCGCTCACCGCTTTGCGGGCGCATTTCGCCGGCCAATAATTTAATCAGCGTCGATTTACCCGCGCCGTTAAAACCGAGCAAGCCAATGCGGCCGCCGGTTTGAATATTCAAATTGATATTGGTTAAAACCGGTTTGTCCGCATAGCCAATACTGACTCGTTCCAGATGCAGCAACAAATCAGGCAGCCGGTCCGGGCGCCGGAAATGAAACTCGAACGGCGAATCAATATGCGCGGCGCTGATGACTTTCATGCGCTCCAGCGCTTTTATGCGGCTTTGCGCCTGGCGCGCCTTGGTGGCCTTGGCGCGGAAGCGGTCCACGAAGTCTTGCATGTGGGCGATTTCGCGTTGTTGTTTTTCATAAGCCGCTTGCTGGTTGGCGAGCTGTTCAGCGCGCCGGATTTCAAAAGCGGAATAGTTGCCGGTGTAGAGTGTCAGTGCGCCCTGTTCGATATGCGCGACATGAGTCACCACCCGGTCGAGAAAATCCCGGTCGTGGGAAATCAATAACAAAGTACCGGGATAACTTTGCAGCCATTCCTCCAGCCAGATCACCGCTTCCAGGTCCAGATGGTTGGTGGGTTCATCGAGGAGCAACAGATCGGAGCGGCACATCAGCGCCTGCGCCAGGTTAAGCCGCATGCGCCAGCCGCCGGAAAACTCGCGCACGGGACGCTGTTCCTCCGCGCTGGTAAAACCCAGCCCATGCATTAATTTACCTGCCCGGCTCGCCGCGCTGTAACCGTGAATGTTTTCCAGTTCGCTGTACAGGTGCGCCAGCCTGTCACCATCATTGGCGTTTTCCGCCAGCGCGATTTGCCCCTGCAAGGAACGCAATTCCCTGTCGCCATCGATCACGTATTCCAGCGCGGATTGACCGGTGGCGGGCATCTCCTGCGCCACATGCGCGATAACAGTATTGGGCGGCAATGAGAAATCGCCGCCGTCCGGTTGCAGTTCGCCCCGGATCAGCGCGAACAGGCTGGATTTGCCCACACCGTTAGCGCCCGTCACACCCACGCGCTGACCGGCGTGAATGGTACAGTTCACATCATGCAATAATTCGCGGGTACCGCGGCGTAAGGAGAATTGGGTGAATTTCAGCACGGGGGGAGTGTAGCAGAAAAGGGCGGGGGAAATGAATATTCTGTAAACAGCCCGTATGATACCGGCTTAAAAAACCTGGATTTTGTGACCCCGCTAATTCGTAGAAATCCTCATGAGGAGGCGGTCAAAAAACGCGCGCCGGATTGCGGCTTGCGCAGCGTTTTTCTGTCGAACTATCCCGGTTTGTGACTTCGTTGAAGTACGCGCTACACTAATATTTGAAAGCCGTGTATTTTGAAAATCCTATATTTGAAGATTGTGTACCTGACGATCGGGTACGTGAAATCGAGAGCGACTCGCATTTATTTCCTGCTTGGCAGATGGGAATACAGAATGGCTTCCACGCGAATTTACAAATTGAAAATCGGCGCTGAAGAAGCGGATATTTATCGTAAGCGCATTAAACATATTCATCTGGTGCTTTGTCCTCCCGACGGGCGGATACGGATATCGGCGCCATTTCATGTGGATGATTCCACGCTGGTGGCATTTGTTCTGTCCAAAACAAGCTGGATCACGAAGCGGCGGGCCAGCCTGGCGGCGCTGCAATCGCAGCAAGCGCCGCGGGAATTGCAATATGTTTCCGGTGAAAAGCATTTATACCGCGGGAAAACTTATCTATTGAATGTTATTCATCATGAATGGCAGCCCCGCGTTGAAATGAGAGAAGACCGCTACATCGATGTTTACATCCACGCAGATGCAACGAAAGAGCAACGCCGGAAAGTTCTGACAGAATGGTATCGTCGCCAGCTTAAGCAATTGCTGCCGGCGTTGATTGAGAAGTGGCAACCGATTATCGATGTGGATGTTAAGGCATGGGGTGTCAAGCAAATGAAAACCCGCTGGGGTACATGCAATATAAGTGCACAGCGCATATGGCTTAATCTCGAGTTAATTAAAAAGCCACTGACCTGCCTGGAATATGTGGTGGTTCACGAAATGGTGCATCTTCTGGAGCGGCATCACAATGCCCGTTTTAAAGCGTACATGAATGAATTTCTCCCCAGTTGGCGGGAGCATAAATTTGCACTGAACTATTGCTAGTGCTAGCTGCGCCGGGAGTTTCCACCTCCGTTAATGGTTCTCATTACCAAACGTAATCGAAAGTGATGCGAGCGGCTATCACGCTTATTCTTCCGCAGCAGGGAAAATTTTGTCTTTTACCGCGCCATTTCTCCTCGGTTGTTATTCCGCGAAAGTTAAGATTTGTTAAGTTGCTGGAAAAATACTTAAGTACTACTTATTCAATCTGTCTAAGCAGAGATTGTTATTAGTTGTTGTGTTTGAATTTTATTTGCAACGTGTTTAACTTCATGGTTTATTGTCGGGAATTGATAGCGAATGACGTTGATACCTTTTATTCGTAAGGATGTTAATTAATTTGGGATATTTTTTATAAGCCATTAGGATTGCTCCTACATCCACTCGAATGAAAATGTGGATAATGCTTAGATCGTTAATACGGATATAACATCGCTATGTTTTGTTACCAGAGCAGTAACCGTCGGCGCGCTATATTCCTGGCACTGGTGTTTGTGCTCATCCAGTCTTACGTGTTGTATTCAAGTACGTTTCATGTTTTCCATTCCTCAATGCCGATGTGTCCGGTTTGCGCCGCGATTAAAAGCTATCAAGGCAGTATTGTTGATACTGCAACGCCGGTACTCATCTCGTTCAGATATTATGTAACGGAAAAATACCTTTCTCCGCAAATTGTCCGGTTTGTGGAATTTCATTATCAATCCCGCGCGCCTCCAGCCACGCTTGCGCAATAGCAGTTCAAATCATTACTAAGATATTTCTGAATTCAGGCGGCAACGTAACGCGCCGTGAGAACCGAGACTTGAACCCACAGAACTCGATCTTTGATTAAGTTGCAGCAATCCATGCCTGGAATTGCGGCATCAAATGTGGCAACAATAGCGCGGCAAGTCACGAGCGCGGCAAGTCGCGAGTGAGTAAAGAATCAAGCGGGACAGTTGTCTCCTGAAATTCAAAAACCACAGTAACCAGTACAACCGAAGCAGCGCCACGAATCCTGAAAATGGTTGCAACTTTGGTTTCCGGATATCAGGGGATTGGATAAATCCGGCTGGGTGGGGATAGCAGCAGGGCGGCAAAACATTTTGGGGGTTTACCATGCGGAACATTTCATCTGCGGCTGCATTATGTAACATGCGGCTGCCCACCAGCGTAGTATTAATTATTTTATTTCTAAGCGGCTGCATGGAAGCGCCGCTGCCTTTTGATCAACGCAAAGGTGGCGCCAGCGAATCCGGAAAGACCAACACCAGCCTGGTCGGCGGTTTTATCCAGGGTTACTGGGGCGCGTCAGAGCCGCTGGTATCGGACAGCCGTGATAGTGCTACCGGTCCTGGCATTCAATCGCAAAAACTTGAAGCGGCGGATGATGGCGGCAACGGCATTATTTTTCTGAGCTGGACGAAAACCTCCACCACGGGCGAAGAACTCAAGATCATGAGTAATGCCTATAATGCCGCCCAGGGCGCGTATGTCTGGAGTGATCCCAATAGTCACAATTATGTTCCTATTGGCATCACGGCGGACGCAACCGGGACACAGTTTGCCGTCAATAAAACCAACGCCGATGGTTATGCTTTATGGAGCGCCGCAGGCAATCTCAAGATCAGCGAATTTATGGGCGGTATGGGGCACTTCATGGGCAGCGCGGTTACCCTGCCGGATGGTCATGCGCCTCAATTTGTGACCGACTCCACGGGTAAAGCGTATCTCGTAACCCAGGAACACATGACGGGTGGTTTTGCCCTGAATGCCTTTACCCGCACGGCGTTTTCCACATGGTCCGGCGCGGTGCAGCTGCACCGCATGGACATGACCAATGAAATTACCATGGAGCACGATTCACTTACCACGCTGATTGATGGACTGGACAATATCCGCGCCGTGTGGATGGAACAACAGGCGGGCGGCACCCGGTTAATGACGGCGGTGTATGACGCAGTGGCCGGCAGCTGGGGTGATGCGTCCGCCATTCTGGATACGGCGGTTGATACCCATGGCGTGGATCTTCCTTCCATACATTCAATCAGCGCATCAGGCGAACATGACAATAATGAAATTCATCTCGCGCTGTTTCTGGATAACGGTGCGGACAAAGCGGTTTTCACGCTCGACTTCGACGGAGTTAATTGGAGCGTTCCCATGCGCCGCGATGATGATCTCGGCGGCATGGCCAGTATCATCAGTGACGCCACTTATGCGGTTTATCATGGCGCTCATGTGGTGGCCTGGGTGGAAGATCATATGGGAGAGGTCAGCATAAAGTCACTGCGCTTTGCGCCGGCTACCGGTTGGGGCAGTGTGGAAGAAGTTGCCGCGCCTGACGCGGGCGCGGCGATTGATCATGTTGGCTTTGCCTTGAATCACGAGGGACATGCCGTTGCCTCCTGGGTTGAAACCGGCGCAGCCAATATCCGCATCGGCGTCAGTTTGCAGATGTCCGGCATGCCATGGGCGCACAAGGAATTAATTGCATCCTATGATCCGGGCGTTATTGTGCATGCGCCGGATGCCGTGATGCGTGAAGACGGCACGCCCTGGATAGTCTGGACAATTGAACAAACCTCGGGAACTACGGCTACTTTTACCACGCACGTAAGCCGCCGCCTGGCCGATATTCAGGATACCGGTAATACAGGTTCGGGTGATGGTCATGATCATGGTGGTACAGATCCTGGCACTGATCCGGGAACAGATCCAGGCACTGATCCAGGCACTGACCCCGGAACAAATCCATCAACGGATTATGTTAGTGGCTACTGGGGCGCGGCCAGTCAGCTGGTGATGGATCATCTTGATCCGGCCAGCAACCCGGCCATTGCCTATCAGAAGCTGGAAATAGTTGACACCGATACGGTGTTTCTGAGCTGGACAACCGCTTCCAGCGTTGGTGAAGCGCTCAAGGTGATGCGCGGCGTCAATGATCCCGTCACCGGTTATAGCTGGACCGATCCGAATGATCCGATGCTTAAACCGGCAGGTATCAGTGATACCGCTACCATGACGCAATTCACGGCGAACTCCAGCATGGAAGGTTATGCGTTGTGGGATGACGCCGGGGCGCTAAAGATCAGTGAGTTCATGGAGATGAACACAGTGCCGCACTTCATGGGCACCGCCACCGTGGGCGAAGGCCATGCGCCGCGCATCCTGACCGATGGCGCTGCCGTGTATCTTGTCACGCAAAGCCATATTACGAACGGTTTCGGATTGGATGTGTATACCCGCACCGGGCAGGGCGCCTGGTCGGCGGCGGTGCCGTTGCACCGCATGGGCATGGATGCGGCCAGCGCGATGACTATGCCGCATGATTCCCTGACCACGGTTGTTGATGGCAATCACAACATCCGCGCGTTATGGCTTGAAACCCAGGTGGGTAATGCGCGCCTGATGACCGCCGTATATGACACCACGGCAGGCGCGTGGGGAGCAGCGTCCGCGATTCTTGATTTCACTGGCGATACCCATGGTGTTGATCTTGCGTCGATACACTCCCTGAATGCATCGGGCGAACACGGCAACGCCAATGTGCATGCCGCGTTATTCGCGGAAATGGCCAGTGACCAGGCGGTATTTACCATCGACTTTGATGGTACGACATGGAGTTTACCCACGCGCCGGGATGACGACATGAGCGGCATGGCGAGCATTTTAGGTGAAGCCACCTACGCCGTGTATCACAGCGTGCACCTGGTGGCCTGGGTGGAAGACCACATGGGCGAGGTTGCCATCAACTCCCTGCGGTTTGCGCCGGCCACAGGCTGGGGCATGGTGGAAGATGTGGCCATGCCGGCCAGTGGCGCAACGGTTGCGGATCTTGGCGTTGCGTTGAACCACGATGCCGATGCGCTGGCGTACTGGATGGAAACGGACGCCAATGGCGTTCGCATTCTCAATGCATTGCAACCGGCAGATGACGCGTGGGCGATGAAGGAACTGGTTGCCACGTTTGCCACTGGCACGTTGATTCATAACCTCGAAGGCGCGATGCATGAGAACGGCATACCCTGGGTGGTGTGGAACGAGGAAAGCAGCATGGCCGGCATGACCATGTTCACCACGCAATTGAGTCAACGCAACGTTGACATCACTGATACGACACCGGTAGGTGGCGGCACTGATCCGGGTACGGGTGGCGGCGGCACTGATCCCGGCACAGGTGGCGGCGGCACTGATCCCGGCACAGGTGGTGGCGGCACCGATCCCGGCACAGGTGGTGGCGGCACCGATCCCGGCACGGGTGG
>JAKEGK010000005.1 GCA_022627515.1 Gammaproteobacteria bacterium | reverse complement strand
CCGAGCGTACAGGGACGTATTTACAGCGTATCCGGCAAGGCCAAGCCCAAGGCGGCTTACCTTTGCAGCATGTGTTTTTTGCAACGTTAGAGTATATTTAATTTTGTGAGCAACAAAAAAGAAAGCGCTTCGGAACGACGGTATTTTTTAACGCGTAGACGGCCATCGGACAAGCAGCCATCACACCGCCGGCCACCAAACAATCGCCGCCAGGTTTCGTTTCGCATACGCCCCATGCATGAAACGGATATACCCATGATCATGCGGCTGGAAAACCAATGCTACGCGTACCCCTGGGCGGCCTGGATGTTCCGCAGCGCAATATGGCTGCGCATGAGCTGCTGGGTAATGGAAGGAGACCGCGAAGTTATTGGTTTTGGTATCGCCCAAAGGCAACTGCGCTGGTGGCACTTGATGAATGTCTGCATTGCCGCAAACTTCCGCGCCATGGGACTGGGAAAAAAGATGACCGTCCACCTGCTGTCAGAAGCCCGCAAACAACACGCGGTTTATTCATGGCTCGAAGTCAGGCCCAACAACCGGACCGCCATCAACTTATACAGGTCATTGGGATTCCGCAGTGTTACAATGCGCAAAAATTACTACCCATCGCGCCGGGGCCGGTTACCGGCAATCGTTATGGCAAAAAAACTCTACCGCAAACAGAAGCCAAACATTTTGTGAATTCTGGAACATGATTTCCGCGAACAAAAACATCCTGGGCTGGTCAGCAGTATTTTCGTTAGCAGTCGCCACCTGGCCGCCTGCCGTCAATGCTGCGTGCGCCGCGGAGCGGGAAAAAATTTACCGTCTGTTTATTGACTACCGGGAACAAATCAATACCGCGTCCCGGCTGGAGGATCTCATCCCGTATTTTTCCGATAATTTTAACGGGTATTTTTCCAATAAACTGGAATCCGCGCGGAGCGAATCCGCCAAAAGCCGTTACCTGGCGCAATATTGGGACAACCTGAATACCGCCAGGGATATTGTCATTGTTTTCGATTATTCCCTGAAATGTATAAATGATAATGCGCGCCTGACGCTGGTGTCTGTGTTAAGTTCCAATGGAGTGAATGAAGGACAGGAAGTTGAATTGTGGACAGTCACCATAAACTATCTCGCTGAAAATCAGCAGTGGAAAATCGACAGTTTTGAATATAAAAAACTGGGCCCTGATCAAAAATATCTTGCCACCGGCATCAAGAACAACTTTCTCAAAATTCGTTGAATTGGTTTTAAGAAATACTGCATCCACTATGCAAACTGAAGTAAGATAGTGCAACATGAATCAGCGAACGCCTCAACCACCGCCATCCGTAAATTTCATCCGCTACTGGGTGGTAATCGCACTGACCCTGCTCATACTATTATTATTTCTTCAGGTCACACCTGACGGCCGTGTGACCCGGTTTGAAATTCCTTACAGCCTGTTCAAGGAACTGGTCAAACAGCAGCGCGTCGAGGAAGTGGTGCTGAAAGGTCAGATGGCGGAAGGTAAACTGCGCGAATCCCAGACTATCGGTCCTAAAAATGAACTCGGTCAGCATTTCAAAACGCGGATTCCGGAAATTGGCGACGATACCCTGTTGCCCATGCTGGAAGAACACAATGTCAGAGTCAACGCGACGCCCGGCGCGGAAGAGGGTGTCTTTCTACGCTTACTATTAGGTTTTCTGCCGTGGCTGATCTTTATTGGATTTTTTATCTGGCTGACGCGCCGCGCCATGCGCAACATCGGTGGCCGCATCGGCGGTCCGGGCGACCTGAAAGACTTTCTCGAAGCGCCCGCCAAAAAAGTTGAAGTTCCGAAAATCACTTTTGCCGATGTGGCGGGTCAGGAAAACGCCAAGCGTGAAGTCGCGGAACTGGTGGAGTACCTCAAAAATCCCGACAAATTCCGCAAACTGGGCGCGGAGATTCCCAAGGGTATTTTGTTAATGGGGCCTCCCGGCACCGGTAAAACCCTGCTCGCAAGAGCGCTGGCCGGTGAAGCCGGTGTGCCTTTCTTTTCCATTTCCGGTTCAGAGTTTATCGAAGTGTTCGTGGGCGTTGGCGCATCCCGGGTGCGCCACCTGTTTGAAGCCGCCAAGAAAAGCGCCCCCAGTATTGTGTTCATCGATGAACTGGACAGCGTCGGCCGCACCCGCGGCACGGGTCTTGGCGGCGGGCATGATGAACGCGAGCAGACGCTGAATCAGATACTCGCGGAAATGGACGGCTTCACCGGGCGCGAAGCCGTGCTGGTGTTATCCGCCACCAACCGGCCCGTTGTGCTGGCCCCTGCTCTGCTGCGTCCCGGCCGTTTCGACCGGAATGTCACGCTGGACCTGCCGGATAGAAACGACCGCATTGCCATTCTCAAAGTGCATATGAAAAACAAACCCATCGCCCCTGATGTGGATATGGATAAGCTTGCCGCCGGCACACCGGGCTTTTCCGGCGCTGATCTAAAAAACCTGGTGAACGAAGCCGCGATTCTGGCGGCGCGCAAAAACGAACAAACCATTACCACACAGGATTTCGAGGATGCGCGCGACAAAGTCGTCATGGGCACGGAACGCACCCTGGCCATTGAACCGGATGAAAAGCACCGGCTCGCGGTTCATGAAGCGGGACATACAGTCGTCGCCTATTTCCTGCCTTACGCCGATGCGCTGCACAAGGTCAGCATTGTCCCCCATGGCCGCGCTTTGGGCGCAACCGAACAACTGCCGGAACATGAACGCCACACCTTGCCGGAAGAATATTTGCAGGACCGTCTTGCGGTCATACTCGCGGCCCGCACCGCGGAAAAAGAACTGCTCGGCACATTCAGCTCCGGCGCCGATGAAGACATTCATCAAGCCACATTGATCGCGCGCGCCATGGTGTCGCGCTGGGGCATGTCCGAAAAAATCGGACCAGTGGACCTGCGCGAAAGCGAGGAACATCCGTTCCTCGGCCGTGAAATCGCCCAACCCCGCCGCTACAGCGAACACTCCGCCGAAGCCGTGGATGATGCAACGCGCACTTTATTATTAAAAGCGGAACAGCGCGCCCGTGAAGTCATCAAATCTCATCGCCCGCAACTGGACCGGCTGATCGCCGCGCTGGAAGAAAAGGAAACCCTGCACAAGGAAGAAATTGAAAAGATCCTCGGCCCCAAAAACCTGCGCAAGGTCGAGAACAAGGAATAACGCGGACGCGTGTCCTCACTTTCAATTATTTTGGAAAATCCTTCAAACAACACCGCCCGGAAGGATTAAACACCGCACACGCGCAGGCGCCCTTTTTTGTTTGTTCAACAACAAACGCTTTCACCTGCTGATTCGACTTCGCGTCCGCCCTGGTGGCGCCAAAACAATAACAAATTATCGCGGCATCGGATAAGTCTTTTACGCCAACTTTAGTGCGCAGCATGGAAGTAACAAAGGTTGAGTTATCCTGCCCGAAATAAACAACATCGCATTCGGGATCATCACAAAAGAAGTAGTGTTGTTGTTTAAACTTAAAACACCACGGCGCTTTAAGGTGGTGCAATACCGTCGAAAACGGCGCCTGCGGATATAACTTGCCATTTACCGGGCACGCGAAACGTTTTGGCGCCGGCGCGCTACATTCCTGATTTGCCGAACAACATTCGGACATCAATTGCCCCAGTTTATCGAAACAATCCAATCACGCTTCAGGTTACCAAACAAACGTCTTCGACAACGGTCAAATTTCCAGTACACTACCAAAGTCTAAACCCTGAAGCTGCTACAGGCTCAAATGATTTTTGCGGGATAAAACACATCGAGTTATGAAAATCGGACTGCTGGCAGAGAAGACAGACTGCAAGATAGAAACCATCCGCTACTACGAGCAAATCGGTTTATTACCGGAACCTCCTCGTTCGGAAGCCGGTTATCGCATCTATGATGACAGTCATTTGAAACGGCTGGTATTTATTCGCCGCAGTAGGGAACTGGATTTCACCATTGACGAAATCCGCGCCCTGCTGACTCTGGTAGATGGCGGGATTTACTCATGCTGTGATGTTAAAGCCCTTGCCATGGAACATATCGAAAACGCGCGCCGCAAAATCGCGGACTTGATTAAACTGGAAAAAACCTTGTCGCAAATGGCTTCACGATGCACAGGAGATTCCGTGCCGGAATGTCCGATCATCGATGCGCTTTCGCAAACCAGAACCACTTGAGGCAGGCAATTGAAAAATACCTGTATGCAACATCGTTTTTTTACACGCCGGCTAACATCATTATTGTGTTGCTGAGCGTAACGTCTAACATGGTGATGGCCGGACCACAGCCCAGTAAAGCCGATCCCAAAAACATTCAGCAAGTCCAGCGCGGTGAACTTATCTATAAGCGTTTTTGCTCCCTGTGCCATGGCCGCAATCTTGAAGGCCAACCTAACTGGCACATACCCAAAGCGGACGGTAAAATGCCCGCCCCGCCCCATGATAAAACCGGCCACACCTGGCATCATGCGGATATCGTGCTGTTTAACATCACCAAGCATGGATTGGCGCCGCCGCACGCACCCAAAGGCTATCAAAGCGACATGCCGGGCTGGAAAGACACATTAAGCGACGACGATATCTGGGCGGTGCTGGCCTATATCAAAAGCCGCTGGCCTGAGGAAAATCTTCAGTTTCAGATTGAAGCCAATAAAAATTACAAGCCATAACGGAAACATGCTGATCACCTCGCCTTTGGCTGGCGTTGTTAAACAGTTTACCTCTTTGTCTTCTACAGATTTAGTGACCTTGTTGATACGTCAGAAAAAGCGACAGTGTAGAGAAATACAACTTACTCATGGTAATTTTTCACTCAAAAATAGCCCGGCAAACGCCGCCAGCGATATTGAATTATCCTGGATTCATTCCTATTCTTGACCAGAATTCACGGCGGATTGTGCGTGCAAGCATATGCAATTTGAAACATATTGATCCGGCACAAAGTCACTGACCATAACTGGGCAGGACATTAAGCGACCGCCATCAACGAACCAGCTTCCTCAACAACGCTTTGATTTTGTAAAAATATGAAAAAAGATTTATAAACAGTGTTGATAAGTCTGGATAAATGACAATCTGTCTAAACAACGTTTAGAGATATGGAGACGGAAATGGCCAAGGATAGAGATATCAAAAACCCAGAGGTTGCAGCAGTCTTCGCGGGTTATCCAAAGGAAATCAAAACAAAGTTAATGTTCCTTCGCCAATTGATTTTCGATGTGGCGTCAAGCACCGATGGTGTTGGGGAGTTGGAGGAAACCCTGAAATGGGACCAACCCAGTTACCTTACCACACAAACCAAAAGTGGCAGTCTGGTCAGAATCGACCAGATAAAATCTCAAGCAGGAAAATACGCCATGTATTTTCACTGCCAAACGACACTCGTGGACACCTTCAAAGAAATATACCGGGATCAATTCGAGTTTGAAGGCAACAGAAGTATCATCTTTAACGTGAAAGACAGAGTGCCTGTGCCGGAGCTAAGCCATTGTGTTTCGATGGCGCTTACTTATCATCTGAACAAAAGGCAAAACAACCGCCCTTCTGAAGCTAAACACATGACACGCCGGTCCACTGCGCGCCAAAAAAAACCGTGACTTCCAGCCAATAGAACATTGGATTAATAGATCGGCAATTATTCGCCAATTAAATCGAGAACACGAATTGAAATAAAATCATTGCGGTCCCAGAAATATTGTTCATAAACAGGATAGACTTCGAGATTTGCAGTTTTTAATGCGCGCTGAAGCTGGTGGAGACGCGGAGTTACAAAACACGCTGTAAATACTTCCCTGCAAGCTCGACGGCGGCATCCCTCGGTAACTGCTCCTGCGTTACTCTACCTCCTGCATCCATGTAGTCGTGCCGCCGGCGGTTTTGTAACTCCGCGTCTCCACCAGCTTTTTCATGTCAAAGGTGTGGTGGCATTAGAAAGTATCTGGTCCGCAATATATTTTATGGGACACCAGTGAAATAAAATATTTGATTACTGCGCGGGCAATACAAGCTATTTACGCACAAGAATTGGATGTTCCATTCAAAAATATCCACATTCATACTTCGAAGACTAATCGTTACTGATCAAAAAAGATGATGGGTAAAGTTCATTTTTGTCTGCATGTCCACTTGAGACCATGCGCTCAGCCTTCATCCGGGCGATTCCTCCCGCAAACGCCCCTGTCATCGGCTGACAGTTATCATCCACTGAGGATGAAATTGACGCCAAAATGATGGCAGACAAATATATTCGGCTATAAACAGAAATACCCATTACGCCGTCAATAACCATAATTCAGTAAAATGCGTAAAGAGGTGTATAGCTGCGCGTCGCTCAAATGCGATGGCGTGATAATTCTGTTCACAAGTCCGAATCAGCAAATGGGATTTACAGCGCCGGCATAAATGGTTTACTGTATTCCAAAACCGGCGGCGTAAATCTCTTGTAGCAGCAACAGATAGATAAAACACGGGTGTGTTAACCGATCGGGAGTTTCGAATGCGGAATGAGGGCGTTCGCGGTCAATGATAACAATGAATATTTACTACAGTTCGGTCAGCCGCTGCCGGCGGCGCCATAGCGCGCGCGAAAGCGCGGCTACTTACAACTGGCTCATTTGGATACCACAGGGACTGCGCGCCTGGTTTTTTGTAATTATCGCGGCCGGCGCCGCACAACCGGGCCGTTGGGCCTGTTAAGGATAGTGACGATGACCGCGTTATTTCCATCCTGGCCTTTGTTTTCCGCTTTCTTGTTTGCAAGCGTGGTGCTTGCAGTCACACCGGGGCCGGGTGTCCTATACATCGTTACCCGCAGTCTCATCCAGGGCCGCCGTTCGGGACTGGTTTCAGTGGCTGCAGTAGCCCTCGGCAACCTCTGCAATGCCCTTGCCGCTTCAATTGGTCTTGCGGCTTTATTTGCCGTTTCTGCGGTAGCGTTTACGGTGGTTAAATTCGCGGGAGCCCTCTACCTTGTTTATCTCGGCGTACGGATGTTGCGCACCACACAGTCAGAGGTTCCTGCGGCCGCATTGCACGCAGCGCCACTTGGCCGCATCTTCCGCGAAGGTTATATTGTTGCACTATTAAATCCGAAGACTACGGTTTTCTTCGCTGCGTTCCTGCCTCAGTGCCTAAGCCCGGAAGCGCCGCCGCTGTATCAAACCATGGCGTTCGGTTCACTCTTTGCCGCAATCGCTGCGGCCACGGACAGCGTCTACGCCTTAGCAGCTGGAGCGGTCGCGCCGGTGTTGGCGCGCGCTCGTGACGCCCGCCGTGCCGGCCGGTATCTTGGCGGCAGCACATTTATCGGCCTTGGCATTTTTACCATACTTGCAGGTGCCCGCAGTGCCAAATAGCCGCAACAGGCGCTTCGACCGGAACCTGAGGCTCGCTGCTCGCCTGCCGGCACCTCACGTCTTCCGTTTTGTTTTTGAGAAGCGCTCATGACACCCAAACTGAACTGGCTTGCACTCCCATGCCTTTTATTACTCGCTGGCTGTTTCTTTGTACGCGCGCCAACTGCGGAAGAATTGGCGCTGCTAGACAATCCACCGGGCTATGTGAGAGCAAAGCAGGATTTGCTCGCGCCACTTGCGCTGCAATGGCTAAATGAAACCGAAGCAAACTTGTTGGACAAAGGCCGACTCTTGCCGGAAGCGGATGTTTCAGTGGCGCGCGAACGATGGGCTATGTAATCATGCTAAAAGAAAAGTTCGCCCGGGAACAGTGGATACTGGCACACGAACTGACGCATATAGCCCAACAGGAACAAATGGGCCGGGAGGCGTTTGTTCGAAGTTTTATCGCGGAACGCAAGCTGATGGGTTATCGCCGCGCTCCGCTCGAACTCGAGGCAAACAGACTTGCGCTGGAGTTTATGTAATTTCTTAAGTGAGAAGACAAATTGAAGCAGGACCGTTAAATAAAACTGAAACAGGAGGAGATCGTGCGAGTGAAACATTTTGCATGTGCGGGATTAATAATACTTGGAGGCCTGAGCGGTTGTGCAACATGGCAAAAACCTTCGGCGGATCTGGCCACAAAAATTCCGGTCATCGAGATTGGACAACCGAAACCGGAGGGAAACGAATACATTTTGCTGGTCCGGGCGGGGAAGGACATACCTGTCAAGTTGACAGTGGACGGCTCGTTTCTTTCTAAAGAGGGAGCTACCGAAACGACCGTGAACGTGCGCCAGGATGTCTATCTTTACAAACAATGGTCGAGTTTTGACGGGAAAGAGTGGGAACGCGGCCTGTTTCAAGTGCTTATTTCCGCCGGTGTGGGCCCGGAAGGCGGGAACGTTGACATCAAAGTCAATCAACCCAACTGACCCATGTCCAACGATGCCTTCGACTGGGCCACAGTAATGTTGGCGTGGAATTCGTTGTATTGTTGCAAGCGTTAGATACTCAAAAGGGCTGGTTCGATGAAAGGAAAGTGTCTTTGTGGGCAAATTGAATTTCAGGTTATCGGTAACTTTTCCAAGTTATATCAATGCCATTGTTCAATTTGCCAGAAAGCAACAGGGACTGCATGCAGTTCTGGATTAATAACGGATATCGGCAACGTAAGATGGATCAGCGGAAGCGAGAAGGTGTCCTCTTTTACCAAAGAAAATGGATTTCGAACAGACTTTTGCAGCATTTGTGGCAGCCCGGTACCCAACAAAATGAACATTGGGGATTATATGTGGATTCCCGCAGGATTACTGCAGGGTCCGATCGATACTGAAATAGTGGCGCACATCCATACGGAATCGAAACCGTCATGGGAGAAAAACGCAAAACATTGTAAAATATTTTCTGGCGAGCCGGACAATATAGAAAAATTTATGCGGTTACTTCACAATGAGTAAGGTTGAATCAGCAAATGACGCGCCGTTTCATTCAGGTGTGGTCGCGTAACGCGTTCAACAGGTTGTCTTTACCGGCGAACGGCGCCTGAGCCTCTGCTTAACCGGACGCGCGGCCTATAAGACAAGATGTCTTGTTTCATAGTTGAAGCCGAGTAGATATGAAATCAAAAACTATATCGGTAAATATCGCGGAAACCCCGGATCATGTTTACGAATATGCATCCAATCCCGCCAATCTTCCGGCCTGGGTTCCGTCGTTCTGCAAGTCAATAGAATTCGTTGACGGGCAATGGGTCGTTGACTCACCCTTCGGCCCGGCCGTTTTCGCTTTTGCAGATACCAATCCTTACGGGGTGCTTGACCACACAATAGCATTTTCCACAGGCCTCACGCTTATGAATCCCATGCGGGTCGTGCCTAACGGCAGCGGCAGCGAACTGCTGTTCACTCTTTTCCAGCACGATGGTATGACGGACCAGCAGTTCAAAGACGATGAAGCTCAGGTTCTAAGTGACCTTGAAACATTACGGCGGCTATTGGAAAACAAACATGGATAGAACGCCCGGTAATAGTTCCGGAACGCCAAGAGGTACTACGCAGTGATAAGAATTATGCGTGAATGGCACATAATTGATCGCATCGCTGGTCCGTGATTAATAACACGGTTCATTGATACGGGAACAGAATTAATCTACGCAGCCTCCAGAAAAGATTGCTAAGGAATTTTT
>JAKEGK010000004.1 GCA_022627515.1 Gammaproteobacteria bacterium | reverse complement strand
CGCGCCTTCCACCGCAACCATGCCTTTCACATTACGGTTACCCACGCGAAAATGCGTAAAGCTGGGCGCATTGGCATCCATGGGCGGATGGCTGGCCGGCATGGAACCACCGCCGGCTTGCGCGGCAGGCGAAGCTTGTTGCGCCGGCGTGGTTTGGGGCGCCTGGGCAGCCGTTTCCTTTTCTGATCGGCTGGCGCCGATTTGATAGGCGGCGACTACAGCCGCACCCATCACTAAAACGATAATTGCCAGACTCTTTGCATTAATATTCACTTCCTTTACCTCCGGGACATTTAGCCGTTTTCTCATTGGTGGATATAATTATTGTCTTGCAATAATGGCAACGCCATTACGCGTGCCCACCCAGATTTGATTGTTACCGGTATTCGCAATGGCATAAACGCTATTGTCCAGCATGCCATGCGCCCGCGTAATGGTTTCCCATGTTTTACCATCGTAATGGGATAATCCGTTACTGGTGCCAAACCAGAATTCGCCATTGCTGTCCTGCGCCACACTATAAACAATGTTGCCAGCGAGGCCTTCGTTCCTGGTGAAATTGATCCAGGTCTTGCCATCATAATGACTCACTCCGCCGCCCCATGTGCCTGCCCACACCGTTTGATCCCTGGCCACAATCAATGAAAATACATAATTGGGATTATAAGTATTCATGCCTTGCGACATCACACTCAGATCATGGCGCGAGCGGGTTCCCAAACCTGTATTCTCACTCAGCGGCAAATTCTCGGTATTCGGCGCACCCAGGCCATCCTTATGCGTCCAGACATGCCAGGTCTTGCCGTCATACATATTGATACCACCTTCGGTGCCAATCCATACCTGGTCCTTGTTATCAACATCCAGGCCATACACCCATTCATTGACCAGCTCTTTCAAATAGGTTTTGAATTTACCCGTTTCCGGATTTAATTCATTGAGACCTGCCCAGGTGCCCACCCAGATGGTTCCGTTAGACTGCTCGGCAAAGGAGTAAACCCAATAATCGGCCAGACCATGCATGGGAAAATAGGTCTTCCACTCGCCATCCCTGAAGCGGGTAATACCGCCGCCATTGGTGCCAAACCATTTTCTTCCCTTGCTATCCACCATCATGCCGAACACATATTCATTTGCCAGGCCATGATCCCGCGTATAACTGTTCAGCATATTGCGCGTTTCAATATCGATTTCCAGCACGCCCACTGATGTGCCGATCCATAAGGTTTTCGCGGCGGGATCCACCGTCATTGACCGCACATAAACATTTTCCCCAACATTAAAGGAATCCACCACTTTATAGCCGGACGGAACAGGCGGCGGCGGTTCCGGTTGCACTTCCGGCAATAGCTCCTGAATCTGTTGCTGAGCTTCGGCTGGCGCTGACGGCGCGGGCGCAGGTTGCGCCACCTGCTCTTTTTTGTCTTCGGAACACGCAGCGAAAAATAATAGCGCCACACAAAAAATTATTAGATTAAAATTACCGCGGGTATGCATTTAGTTAAACGTCCTTATATACGTCACAACATCATCGATTTGTTCTTCTGTTAATATGCCGCCAAATCCCGGCATCAGATCCTTGCCAATTTTGACACGGTCGCGCAGCTCAAACTCACCTTTACTCATCAGGGCTCCGCCACGAAAACTGGGCGTACCGGCCACTTCACCGGAGCCATCACCGCCGTGGCAACTCACACAGTGGTCCGCGTAAATCGCCGAACCCGCGAAGGGGTCGCCTGCCCACGCAAGACCTGCATCTGTAAATAGGAAAAGAAAAATATAAAAAGAAATGCACCTGGTTTTCACTCCCTCAACCTCGCTGCTGGATCCTTTAACTTAATTGTCAAAACAGCTGTTTATTATTTTTAAGAACCAGTAACTGCCTGTTGTCAGACAACCGGTTATGGCACGACTCCGTCAATGGTAATTTGTAATCCTTCTGATCCCAATGGAACAACATCGGTCTGGCCGGAAAGATCGCCGCTTTGCGGCATTGCATTGCCGGTTTTTGAAATCCGCGCGCCAACTATCACGTCCTTGAATTTGGATATCTTCATTTGCGGATTCATTGCCAGTGAATCATCCAGGGTAAATGTCAACGGCAAATCCGACACCGATGTCCTGATAATCGCCAAAGGCATACGTGGCCCGCTCGCGGCCCTGGCAAACACGAATAAAGTGTCGCTCGGTGAGATCTTGTCCTGCATGGATGGGTCCAGAGACACGACACCTGAAACTTTGGCTGCCGCGCCCGCTACGCCGTCCGCTTCTGCCGATGCCGCGCCAGCCTCGGCTTTTTGCACGATAGCAACTTCATCATCAATAGACATGCCCAGGAATTGTTTCACCTCGGCAATGTTGCGCGTCATCTGCAGATAATTATCCGAACCTTCAGGGAATTGCTGACGCAATGTCAGCCAGTATTCCAGCGTGGTTTTATAATCCTGCACCTGATAAGTGGCCGTTGCAGCCAGCCAGAGCGACTTCTGGTGATTGGGATCCATGGTTAACGCTTTCTTGACCAAGTCATATGGCTTGCCCGCCATGTTACGGCCATTAGCCATCGCCAGGGCATCAGCATAGTCAGCCAGCAATCCGGGATTATTTTCCCCCGTCATGGCCACGGTCCTGGCAAACGCGTCGCTGGCCGCCTGATATTGCTTCATGAAATAATAAGAACGCGCCAGCATCACCCAGCCTTCCATGTCATCCGGATTTTGCTGTAAATGATCCTGCAACTTGCGAACCTGCTGCTCCAGAGTGCCTTCATGCCCTTCGGTCGTCATGCCGGGCCGGAAGTTTTCCGGATCAAATCCGTCCTTCCCTTTGCCAAGATGCGCATAAAGACTGATTGCAACTAGCGGAACGGCAATTCCAACAACAATTGCAGGAAGATTGCCGGAAACCGTTATGCCGGATTTTTTATTGCCACCGTCGTCCGCCACATCCTGTAAAAGGCTTCTTTCAAGATCGGCATGCGCCTGATCGAACTGGTCGCGGGTAATGATTTCACTTTTCAGATCAGCTTCCAGTTCGGCAAGCTGATCCCTGTACAACATAATGTTCAGCTCTTTACGTTCGACCGCGCTTTTTGACGACTGGCGTTGAACCAGGGGGGGCAGCAAAAACAATAACGCTGCAACAACCAACAGAAACGCCACCGTAGAAAATACCACCATGCTTAATTACCCTCGCCCGCTTTGATTCCGGAGGTCTTGTTTTCAGAATGGAGAATCGACTCCAGTTTTTTGTGCTCTTCCTCGCTGAGCGGGGACTCGCTGACCAGGTCCTTGCGTTTGCGCAAATTGACCGTCAGGATAATCAGGCCACCCGCCAATAGCAGGAACGGACCAACCCACAACAGGTAGGTGGTCGGTTTTACGGGCGGACGGTAACGCACAAAATCACCGTAACGCTGCACCATATAGTCAACCACATCATCACGTGTCTTGCCCTGGCGCACCATTTCCCGCACCTGGTTTTTCAAATCTATCGCCAGTTCGGCGTGCGAATCGGCAATGGTCTGGTTTTGACAGACCAAACAACGTAACTCAGCGGCAATTTCATTCACTTTCTTTTCCAGCTCGGGATCCGCCGCCATCGGCGCCGCTTCCCCAGCGGCAACCGTTGCGCCGCCAATCATCAGGCCTAACAGCACCAAAACCGCAATATAGCGCATCATGACGAACATGCCTTTCTTACCTCGCTCAAAACGGCCAATGCCGCTGGATCTATCTGCTCCCGCTTGTTCAGCTCATTCACCACCGGCATGACACAATCATTCAGTTCCTGATAGGAAATAGGCCCGATAACCTTGTGCCGGATCATGCCCTGTTTATCAATGATGAAAGTCTCCGGCACGCCGTACACGCCATAATCGATACCTACTTTTCCCTGGTAGTCGACCGCGCTTAACTCGTAAGGATCGCCATGTTCGTTCAGCCAGCGTTTGGCGTTACTGGGCGCATCCTTGTAGTTCAAGCCATACAAGGGCACCTCACCGCGGCGCGCCATGTCAACCAGCACCGGGTGTTCCTGCCGACACGCGACACACCACGAGGCCCAGACATTTAACAGCCAGACCTTGCCCAGCATATCCTTGTTGGAGAACAACTCGTTCATGGAATGCAGCTTCTGCAGCTGAAAATCCGGCGCCGGTTTGTTAATGAACGGCGATGGCACTTCACGCGGATTTAATCCCAAACCTACATACAAAAAAAACGCCAATACAATAAAAATAATCAGTGGTGCTAAATAACGAACCATTACGACTCTCCAGTAACCGCTTTACCTGCTACAGCAGCGCCCTTTATCTCGCCGGTTGTTTCTTCTTTCACTTTACGGCTAACCAGGCGGTAACGCCGGTCGGTAATCGCCAGCAGTCCTCCAAGCGCCATAATAAAAGCGCCACCCCAGATCCAATCAACGAAGGGTTTATAATAAACGCGCACACTCCAGGCGCCGTTGCTGACCGGCTCACCCAGGGAAACATAAAGGTCGCGCGTGAATCCGGTATCAATAGCCGCTTCGGTCATGGGCATGGTTTGCACGGTATAGACGCGTTTTTCCGGAAACATCACGGTTTCAACGTCATCCCCTTTTGTCACCACTACCTGGCCGCGATCGGCATTGTAGTTAGGGCCTTTAACTCGCGTCACGCCTTCGAAACGGAACGCGTAACCACTTAACTCGACAGTGTCGCCCACTTCCATGCGCACATCTTTCTCAACTTCATAGCTTTTCACCATGGTGACGCCAATGACAAATACCGCGATGCCGGTATGAGCCAGACACATGCCGAGAAACGAGTTCGGCAAGCCTGCGATCCTGCTGAGTATATTTCCTGATTGCGGACTTTTTTGCAGGCGTTCCCGGAGCATAAGAAAGACGCTGCATAAAACCCAGAAAGCCAGTGTAAAGCCTAAACTGCGCACCGCGCCCCATTCGCCCATGATGAGCGGCGTCAACAGGCCCATTATCAGGCTGACCACCGCTGCCCAGCGTAAACGAACCACCACATCGGGTAATTCAGCTTTCTTCCACCGGGCGATAGGGCCAATACCCATTAAAAACAAAGCGGGTGTCATCAACGGCAAAAATACCGCGTCAAAATACGGGGGACCCACGGAAATCTTGCCCATATCGAGCGCATCCAGTAACAAGGGATATAAGGTGCCGAGCAATACCGCGCCCGCGGCCACCACCAGCAGCACATTGTTGGTTAACAGCGCGGATTCCCGCGATATCAAATTAAAACGCCCGCCAATACCGACTTTGGGCGCGCGCCAGGCAAACAATGTCAACGAAACACCGATGGTTAACACCAGCAGGAACAGAATAAACACCCCACGCTCGGGATCCGTCGCGAATGCATGCACGGATGTCAGCACGCCGGAGCGCACCAGGAAGGTGCCCAGCAAACTTAACGAGAAAGCGAAAATCGCCAGCAACACCGTCCAGTTTTTGAAGCTGCCGCGCTTTTCCGTTACCGCAAGCGAATGTATCAGCGCGGTTCCCACCAGCCAGGGCATAAACGATGCGTTTTCCACCGGATCCCAGAACCACCAGCCACCCCAGCCAAGTTCGTAATAGGCCCACCAGCTGCCAAGCCCGATCCCCATTGTCAAAAACATCCAGGCTACGGTGGTCCAGGGACGCGACCAGCGCGCCCATGCCGCATCAAGCCGGCCACCCAGCAGCGCCGCTATTGCAAAGGCAAACGCAACCGAGAATCCCACATACCCCATGTACAACATGGGCGGATGAATAATTAAGCCGGGATCCTGCAGCAAAGGATTTAAATCGCGGCCATCCACGGCGGGAGGCAATAATCTTTCAAACGGATTGGAAGTAAACAGGATAAAGAGGTAGAAACCAACAGAAACCAGGCCCATCACACCAATGACCCGCGCCACCATGTCATTGGGAAGGTTCTTGCTGAATATACTCACCGCCATTGACCAGGCGGACAACAACAACACCCACAGCAGCATGGAACCTTCGTGTCCACCCCACACCGCGGAGATACGATATTCGATCGGTAACAGGGAGTTGGACTGCATCGCGACATACTGAACGGAAAAATCATTTTCGATGAACGAATAAGTAAGGAATCCAAAGGCCACCGCGACCAGCACGAACTGGCATTGCGCCGCCGGTTTCGCCAATGCCATCCAGGACCGCACTCCCAGTTGCGCTCCGGCAATGGAGAACACACCCTGCACTGTCGCGACACACAGCGCCAGTATTAAAGCAAAATGCCCGAGCTCTGGTATCATGGCTTGTTCACTCCCTCATTGAATCGGTTTATTGACTGTCTTTGACGACAGAGGCGCTTGCGGATTGTTTCGCTTTATCTAATGCGTCCTGCACTTCCGGCGGCATGTAGGACTCATCATGCTTGGCAAGCACTTCTTTTGCCATGAAGACGCCGTTTTCGTTTAACTTGCCCTGCGCCACCACACCTTGGCCTTCACGGAACAAATCCGGCAATATACCGGTGAAGGTTACGGGTATCGTATGAGCGTAGTCCGTCACAATAAAATGTACCGTTAGCCCATCGTCCTCGCGTTTCAAACTGCCTTCTTCCACCAGGCCACCCAGGCGGAAATCTCGATTGACGGGCGCCTGATTGGCCTGAACATCGCTGGGGCTGAAAAAAAACACCAGGTTCTGATTAAATGCATTGGCTATCAATCCTATGGCAACCGCCAATCCCGCCAATCCCACGATGATAAACGCCAGTCGCTTATGCCTTACTTTCATAATTTGTCACCTGCATTTTCACAACAAGGTATCTGATCCCGTTTTACAACGTTTTGTTCAACAAGACTTGATAACCCTTTATTCACTGCTTGAATTATTCAACCGCGCCATTCGGGCCAAGCGGTTTACCATGCTTTTTTTGCCGCGGATCACCAATATCACTTCTGCAATCATGAAGGCTGCGGTGAGACCATAAGAACCCCATACATACCAGGCATACCCGCTAAAATAGAAAAACTCGGTTATCGCACTCATGATTTACTGCTTACCAGCTCCTGCACCCAGGTGGTTTGACGTTCGCGTTCTAGGATGATGGTGCGCACGCGATACAACACTACCGCGATGGTGTACATCCAGAACGCCAGCGCAAGTATGAGCATCCCCCATTTAATCGATGGATCCATCAATTGCTGCGTTTGCGCTGGCTGTACTGAAAATCCCTGATGCAGCGTATTCCACCAGCGCACGGAAAAATAAATTATCGGAACGTTGATCGCACCCACTACCGCCAGCAATCCGCTGGCGCGCGCGGCGCGGCGCGGATCATCAATGGCGGATTGCAGCGACATAAATCCAATATAGAGAAAAAGCAATATTAACTCTGATGTGAGACGCGCATCCCACACCCAGTAAGCCCCCCAACTCGGCCGGCCCCACAATGCGCCTGTCCACAAGGCCAGAAAGGTGAACATGGCGCCAGTCGGCGCCAGTGCGGTCGCCATCATCTCGGACATTTTGATATTCCATACCAACGCAATAAATGCGTACAGGGACATAATGATATAAATAAACATCGACATCCAGGCGGCTGGAACATGGATAAAGATAATGACGTAATATTCCTTCTGGTCAGACAAAACCGGTGGCGCAACAAAGAACCCGATATACAAGCCAATAATCATCAATACCGCAGCCAGCCAGCCAAACCACGGTATCAATTTTCCCGCGAAGGGATAAAAGTTTCTGGGTGAAGAGAAATACAACCAGATGACGGAGTTTTTAAAGCCCATGAATTCTTCGTGCGATAAACTGTTTAATCAGATAACTGCCAATAACCACTTCATTCGTTAATCCATACTGATGCGCAAAGCAGTCGCCGTACTAATCGGCGCGAATACCAGGGTCAACATCAGGAATGCGCCCAGGATGGATAAATGCGCTTGCGCACCCAGGCCGGCATTTTGCGATTCCACGGCGCCTGCGCCAAAAATCAAAATAGGAATGTAAAGAGGCAATACGAGCAGTGAAATCAGCACTCCGCCGCCCCGCAATCCCAACGTCAATGCCGCCCCCACGGCGCCAATCAGACTTAATGCCGGCGTGCCCAGCATCAAGGTAATCAGTAATAATACTATGGCTTCGCCATCCAAGCCTAGCTGCATAGCCAGCAAGGGTGAAAATATAACCAGCGGCAATCCTGACAATAACCAGTGCGCCAGTACCTTGCTGAGCACAAGCACTGACAGTGGATGCGGTTCCAGCAGAATCTGCTCCAGGGTTCCATCCTGGTAATCATCGGAAAACAGGCGTCCGAGTGACAACATGGATGCCAGTAGTGCGGCAACCCAGATTACACCTGGCGCGATCCCGCGCAACATTTCCATTTGAGGTCCCACACCCAGGGGAAACAGGCTGACAACGATAAGAAAAAAGAACAAGGTCGTCAGAACATCGGCCTTGCGCCGCATGGCGAGTGTCAAATCCCGCACCAACATCGAACGGCTGGCTAATAGAAGACTCGATTCACTCATGCGGCACTCAGATCAATCTCTTTTAACACACCAACATCGATTTCAACATGCTGGTGCGTGGTTAAAATCGTCAGTCCTTTCGCCTGAATATGCCTGGCAATCAAAGCCTTAAGCACATCAATCGCGTGCACATCCAGGGCGGTAAAAGGCTCGTCAAGCACCCACAACGTGGTTTTGGTAATTAACAGCCGCGCCAGCGCCACTCGGCGTTTTTGGCCCTGCGACAGCACTTTCGTAGGCAGATCTTCGCGCCCTTTTAATCCCATTTTATGCAAGGCATCGAGTATCTGATTTTCCGGAATTTTTTCACCGGAAAGTGAACTACTGATCCGCAAATTCTCCAGTGCGCTCAGTTCACCTTTAATTCCGTTTAAGTGACCTAAGAACGTTAAACCACGATTATATTCATCACGAAGGGAGCGGATATTCTCGCCTTTCCAGAGTACTTCTCCGCTGGCAGGTGCCGTCAACCCACAGATGGTGCGTAACAGGCTGGTTTTCCCAGCCCCGTTTTTGCCGCGCAGGTGCAGTAGCTCTCCTGGCTGCAACGTAAAATTCAGACCTTTGAACAAGCGGTGATCACCACGCACGCATTCAAGTTCGCGTACTTCCAGCATTTTTTCGTCTTTGCCTACTATTTAATCACCAATTGTCAGACTGTCATGGAACAACGAGTGTATCACGAATTTTTTTGATTTCTCCAGGCTTTAGGCATTTCCTGCCTGCTGGAAATAACAGAAATACCCGATTTCATCTAATTTTGATTAGCCCGACCGCCTTTCTTGCGTGGCTGGCGTGTGTAAATTGGTAATCCTGTTAATCATTTGCAGGTTGTCCCATTCCCTCCAGCCTTCAATAACATCCAATAAACGTCCATCGGGCGCAAAGACAAACGTCGAAGGGAATGCGCGAACGCCAAATACCTGGTTAGCAACGGTCATGGCGGGATCCATGTAATTGTTAAAAGTAACCTTGCGTTCGATCAAAAATTCCCGCACCACGTGATCGTCGCTATCCACAGACAAACCCACTACCGAAAAGTGATCACTGTCTAACTTTTGCGATAAGCGGTCCAGGCTCGGAATTTCATGACGGCACGGACCACACCACGTCGCCCATATATTCAGGATCAGGAGCTTGCCTGTAACCAGAGACAGCTTGGTGTCCTTGCCCTTTAAATCCTGAACATCCAATTCCTGAGCAACCGCCTGTCCCGCCTGCACCTTGAGAGGCGGCAACGATTGCTCACAGCTGTTTACAAACATCAGTATGAAAAAAGCAACCAGGAGAATAGAAATATTGTTGCTTTGCATTGGTGGCATAGAAAAATTTTACGCTGCCGGATCGTTAATTGATGATTTGGCTATAATGTTTCCACCGTATTTAGTTATGCGGTGAAACAAATCGTTTACTATCGAACTCCATGGATTTTTCATGTTGTTCTATCTGGGGATTACGGCCTAATTTGGTTTCCAATTCCCAGATCGCGGCCCTGGCTTTGGTCGCGAACGGATCGTCGGGAGATGACAAATGAACATAACTGCGCATGGCGCCCAATGCACCTTCATAGTCCTGCAGGCCTTCCAGCGCTTCCGCCAGTCCATAATATGCATTGACCTGATTGGGACGTAAATCTATCGCTTTGGAAAAAGCGTTGGCTGACGTCTGATACTCGTTGAGCCCTAAATATGCATATCCCAGATTAACATAGGCTTCGGGCATCCGCGGCTGAATTTTTATCACTTGATCCAATGCCGTGATTGCGTATGCGAACTGCCCTGCGTGCAGCAATGATGCAGCCTGGTCAAAGCGTTGCTGCAACAATTGCGCATTCTCCTGCGATAATCCTTCCAGCAAACTGATTTGCCTGGCGCCGGCTTGTTCCGGCGTTGTCTCCTCGGCTGCTTTTGGGCGGGTATAACCCTGCAATTCCGGCTGACGTTTTATTACGTTGAAATCAACATACTCTGGCGGATATTGCCTGGCAAACGTGAAGAAACCACTGCCAATCATGAAGACAAAGATTACCGCGGCAATGGAAACCAGGTTCTCATAACTTATATTTGATTTACCAACGTTATTGTTACTCACATCGGACATGAATGTTTACCGGCCTTCTAATCCAAACTTTTTTCCACACCTGTTTTATACCATCCCTTTGTGAGCCGCTGGACTGATATAAGGTGTGCCAAAATATGTTGCGAACGCCATAACAAAAACGCCGATGATCATCAGGCCACTGATTACAGGCGGTATGCGATAACTCAATCTGATGTGTAGTCCAATGGCCAGAAACAGCCAGGTGAGAAACGCCGATGTCTCTAAAGGATCCCAGGCCCAGTAGCGGCCCCATGCATCCTGCGCCCACACCGCGCCGGCAATCAGCATCAGGCTGTCAAACACCAGGGCCAGCATCATGAAGCGCCACGCGAGCCGGTCGACTATTACATCCGATGGCATACTCTTGAACCAGGTTTTACCCCGCCGGGTCTGGCGTAGTATCAGTACGCCCGCCAGGCCGACACCAGCCAGCAACAAAGCCAGAAACATTTTACCCAGACCCACGTGCACCCACTTCCAGGAATTGTAATAAGTTGCGGGAAAGTGGCTGGCGGCCGGTTCCAGCGTCAATACCCAGGTGCCGAGCACCCACATCACCGGCAACACGATCACCGCGCTGGGTCTTAGGCCCGGCAAACGCCAATACAGCAAAAGGAATATCAACCCCAGACTCCACAACTGACTCATCAATAATTCGAACAGGCTTATCCACGGTCCGTGGCCGATGCGAATCCACCGCTCGGTAATGGCCACTGCCAGCAACGCCACCCCGAGAATCAGAAACGCCAGCACGAGGTACTCATGGCGGTGGGTTTTTATAACAGGCATGCCGGCAAAGCGGGGAACAACGCCCCAAATTGCCACCAGGGTCGCCGCGAAATAGGCGCCTAAACCGGACCATAACCAGGGCACTTCTGCAACCAGGTTATTCATTGTCTATCCCCCGTCAAATACGCGGACGATGCTGGATCACCGCTCATTACTGGTTTACGACCGGTTTGACTGCCAATGCCGCCGGATGGTTTCCCGCCGTCTTCCACGATTGTATCAGGCTTTTCATCCATCCACGGTTGCAGATTAATTTTCTTCCAGAAATATTGCGTTAAACCCAAAACACCCATAATGGCAACAAAAAATAACCATTGAATGGTAGGATCGTAAAACAGGCGATACCCCATCCAGGTGGTCAACCCGTCAAAACGCAAACGGCCATTGGGCAAATCCACTGACTTACCGAGCTGAACTTCATGACGTGCATCATCGGTAGTGACAATCAACACCCCTGTGGAGGTTCTTCCATCCAATACCCAGTAATTCTCTTCTTTCATACCGGTATTCAGTTGTAACCAGAATTTGATTTCCGTGTCGCTGCCGGGTGGATGCCAGCGGTTGTCCTGCTTATATTCAAATAATGGATAAGACGGCATATTGATAGTACCGGTTATCGGTTCACCTTGCGTTGGCATCCAGGTTAGTACCGGCGTGAAACCTTTGTTAAAGGTTGTATAAAAACGATAGCCTTCAATTACCAGCGGCCGGTCGTCACCCACAATCCGGTCTTCCCATTCACCGCTTGCGGTTTTTACTTTGACATGACTGTGGGTTAAACCACGCCGCAGACCTGGCGCATATTCAACGCTAAAAGGCCTTTGCACAAAATGGACTTTATCAATATCTCCAGCATGCAGGGGGCCGGAGTTGCTTTCCAGTAATTTACCAGGCTCAAATTCGGTTCCCACTACCAGCTCCAGGTGCGCATCCATGTGGGTCAGCCGGCCAATGGTGGCAAGCAGCAAAATCAACAATAAACTCACATGAAAAACCAGCAATCCCGGTTGCTGATTGATTCGGGCATTGGTGATAATTGCGGCGATCAGGTTAACGGCCAGCAAAGCCATCGGCACGACCAACACCCAGATTGGCGTAGTCAGAGGATTGCCGTAACTAAGCATGGCGCCAACAACCAGCAATCCCATTCCAGCCAGGGTGATTTTCAACGATGAAAATTTTTTGATTAGTTTCAGCATTCCCGGCAAGTATCCGGATTTAGAGTTACGCTCATACAAAACCTGCCGCCGCCCGGCATCATTACAGTCTTTGGCAGGATCAATATCATTTAAACTCGCGCGAAATGGCCATCTCCGCGGGAGAATAAGGCAATTTAATTGCCCCAAGGTTCGTTAACTTTCCTGTCGATTTGTCAATGCCGTATTTAACCAGGCCTTTTTCATTCTCGTTTACCACATAAAGATAGCGGCCTGATGGATCAATGTTAAATGACAACGGCTTGCCATTGGTTGCAAGCGGTTCCGCAATTTCACTTAATAGACCGTTGAGCCTTTCAACCTGTAACTGGATTATATTTTTACTCTCGCGATTCAGAACGTAAGCAAACTTGCCGTTGGGATGGAATATCGCTTTAACAGCCCCTTCACCCTTGAATGGGTAAGGCTGCAGGTTTTCCTGGATCGGAATTAACGCCCCTGTCGCCACATGCACAAAAAACATGGATATCTGCTTTGCTTCGCTTTGCAGAATGAGGGCAAACCTGCCGGTGGGATCAATGGCAACGTCACTGGGATCCGTGTTAAATATAAAAGGCGAGCCATAGTCTGAAATTTCAAATATGGATGGAGTGATCGCCTGGCGAAAACGAAAGACATTGATGGATTTGTCATCGCGGGCATTAACATACACAAACCGGGATGTTGGATCTGTTGCCAATTTCTGTGGCTGTTTTTTAATGGGAACGGGTGATCCCTGCACTTCCGCCAGCTGTCCCTTTTTTACATGAATCAAAAACACCGACATATCCTGGCTGCCGTGGTTCAGTGTATACAGATACCATCCGTTAGCGTCAACGCTGATGGCAGCGGGATTTTCACCGGTTGCATAGGGCGAACCTTCCACTTCCGTCAGGGCGCCAGTACTGTTATTGATGGCAAAAGCGGATACATTGCTGGAACCGGCATTCGCCACGTAGACAAAACGGTTCTGCGGATCCTGCGCAACCGCGACCGGCTGTTTTCCGGTCTTTGCGCGCGCCATTTCCGTCAAATCGCCTGTAGCAGTATCAACCCGGTAACTGATTAATGAACCGGAGGCATTATCAATGACAAACGCATAGTTGGGTTCTAACCTGACCGGCTGTTCCACTTTTACCAGCGCCGCATCAATGGAACCAGCCCGGGTCATAGCAAGATCTTTAAGCGTTAATCTGCCGGTACCGACATCCACATCAAAAATCGAAACATTATTGGATCCGTTATTGGCGACAAATGCCATAGTTCCATCGCTATTGAAATTGATATCAACCGGTTTTATACCCAAGGTGCCAAAGGGTGAACCTTCGATATGTTCAAGCTCACCCGTTCGCGGATCAACCGTATAGACATAGATATCATTCCCGCCCCACGTGCTCACGAACACATATTTCCCGGATGGATGTACCGCAACAGCGTAGGGCGTCAGTCCCGTTTCTTTTGGCACACCAACCAGGGTCAGATCGCCTGTAGATTCATTGACGTTGAATACCGACACGCTGGCGGATGCCCAGTTAGTGACATAAACGAATTTACCGGACGGATGCGACGTAATGTAGTATGGCATGCCGCCTTTGCCCTCAATTACATCAGGCAGCTTTGCATAGGTATCATCCGATGGCCAGGCCTCGCCGCCGGGGAATGGCGACTTAGCCAACTCGGATAACGTCCCTGTGGATTGATCAATACGGTATGCTGAAACATCATTGGAATACGCGTTGGATGCGTACACAAACTTACCCGATGGATGTACTGTTAAACATCGGGTTCGGTCACCGGCTTTAAATGGCGAACCCGGCACATAATCGAGTTCGCCGGTTTCTTCATTAACCTGGAATCCCGCGACACCGCCACCACGGCCTGCAACATAAAGGAACTTTCCCGAAGGATGAAACCCGAATGAAAACGGTGAACGCAAGCGGGTATTAAAATGCGATCCTGTGGCTTCTGTCAGCCAGCCTGTCGTTGGATCTATTTTGTAGATTGGCGCCGTATCCACAGTGCGGGTTGCGCCATAAAGAAACTTCCCGTTCGGATGTATAATTAATGCTGCGGGAAACTTATCCCTGGTATACACCATACCATTGGGGAACATCCTGCCGTCTTCATCAAGAAAAAAAGTGGAGATAGTATAGTCGTAGGGGTTGGCCACATAAGCAAAACGCGGCACGCCGGCATTCGCGCTCACGGCCGTTAACAAAAAAACCAGTCCAAGCACGCTGTGCGCGCACTTTTCAGGAGCATTAAAAAACATGATATGCAGGATTTCGCTGTACGTTGAAGGTATTGGAACTCATCGTGGGGATCGCATAAACACGCGGCATAATTAAATCTCAACTATCCGGCAGTGTTGCTATAAAACAATAAACAGTTAGGTGCTTGAACTGGCGGTAGTTCCTTCGAACTTGAACCGCCAATACTGCTGCTAATAAAGTGTTGTTATTAATATTGTTATAAACAACATTAGTTACGGCAAGTTATTACACGCCTCACTGCTCATGAACATCCAGTTAACCCCTGTTGCACCATTTCCCGGCGGGCCGGCAGACCCGCAATTGGCTGGAACCCACTGACCACTGATTGCAAAACTGACCACTTTTAATGCCGCACGATTGTAGTATGGGCCACGGGTAAACGCAGGCGCCGTGGCACCGCCACCGCCACCCATGCCACCACCGCCCCCCGCGCCATTGCGCAATTGCGTTCCCGGGGCTTCATTACCTTCCGGACCAACATCGTTCAGGTTCACCAGGAACACCTTGTTTTTCCATCCGTGCGGTATAGCCACGTGGCACAAATTACAGCGCCAGGTTGACACCACACCTGTGTGATAAACGTGCAAATTATTAATCGGACCGCCCATACATCCGCCACCGCAGCCCGGCGTGGCAAATCCGCTGTTTTGTACGCCGCCTGCGCCACCACCTCCGCCGCCGCCCATACCGCCGCCACCGCCACCACCCATGCCACCGCCAAGCCCGGCGTTGCCATATTGGTTGTATTCATGGCATTTAAAGCACAAGTGATTTTCGGAACCCGCATCACCTGTGCCAAGATTACCCGTGCCGTCGGTGTCGGTAAGGCGGTTGCCGCTCCACTGACCTTTCAGGACAAAATCGTTATCCGAACCATGTGGACCCCATGGGAAACCGTCTTCACGGGGATTGCCAGCCTTGGGACGCGGCAGTACGCCATCCGGCCCGGTGTCGGTATCAGAGCCATGGCAATCGGTACAATACATGGTTTGCGCGCCGATAGTCTGGAAGGGTACACGCCAGTTTGCCGGGTTTGCCCCACCACGGACAGCGCTGGTCCGGCCAGTTTCCCGCATTACCGGATGCCAGGACCGATGGTTATTCGCGGCGTAGGCCGGGGCAGCTCCTGTAGGAGAACCCGATGTTCCCTCGCCTGCATGATCAGATGGCGACTGATACTCCATCGCGATATTGGTATAAGTATCCAGACCGTTGGTTCCGGGCGCGGTACTGCCCGCATGTGAACCCAGGCGCGGCCTTTGCGGCGTCGTGCCGTAATTGTTGTTGTTGTCACTAAAACCATAATTCGAATGACATTTAAAGCAAACCTGATATTCGCGTGTTACATAAGTCGCATTGATGGCGGTGCTTGCGCCAATGCCTGGATCACCGCGTTTTACATCAAAGCTGACGGGTATGGACATAAACGCCGTTGAACCGTATACGGGTTCCACACCCCAGATGCCTTTTAACACGCCGGATGCCAGGTTGTTATGCGGTTGCGCGTGATTATGGGTTCCTTCCGGTTCAGGAACAAACGGATCCATATTGAATTGCCGGTTCTTGATGACCCGGTGAGGATTATGGCAATCAGTACACTCGGCGTGACGGTTGTTGAGGTTACCACGGCCCATGAGCGTCGGATTTTCAATGAAGTCTTTTCCAAGACCCGTAGGATCCGCTACATCCGGATTGGGTGATCCGATATCATGCATTTCCTGGCCGGCTGCCTGATCACTGGCGGAAATAGGCATATGCGTACGCATGATAGTAAAATCCGTCTTGGTGTCCGGCACTTCGTAATTCGCGCCACCCTGATTTGCCAATGTGCCACCATCCGCGGAGTGGCACGCATAACAGGTTTCCTCTACGGCTGGTTGCCCATCTCCCGTTTTAATGCGATAACCGGATGCCGATACAACCACACCGCCATCAACACCTTCACGAAGCAATCGTTTTGAACCCTGGACCGAGTGCGTATCATGGCATGTCAGACAGGCGGTTTCCCATACTTGAGTACCGAGAGGGAATTCCCTGACCTGCGCCGCGGCTGTGGTGTAAACCTCATCCGCGACATCGGGATTGGCGTGCGCGGAATTAACCCAACCCGCTTTATCATGGCACGCCAGACATATAATGTCGTTAGCCGCATTGAATTGACCTTCCTGCGGCCGTATTTTCTGAAAACGGTTCAAACGCAAAAACTTGATATTCTCTGTCGGGTCGGTGCTGCGGATATGCGGATCGTGACAACTGTTACATTGCACCAAACCACCAGTGGTAGTGCCAGGATCGGGTTCCAGGTGGATATACTCAGTACGTGTACGAAGGCCTTGATTGGCAGGCCATGGATCAACGCTGCGCACAATGATGTCATCCACAGTGTTCGGGTAACGCATTTCTCCATCTAAAGCTGCCAGGTTGGCATCAAACCGCACGGATATCGGATGGTCGTTAGTCAAATTGGTGCCTAAATTCCGGGTAAAACCCGTTCGCGCGCCTTCTCCGACTGGCATCGTACCGCCAGGCCCCGTGCCTTGCATTGCTATTTCAGCCGTGGAACCATCCCGGTCTGTGAACGTTCCCCAGAGTACATTAACCGCTCCTATTGCCATGGTTCCATCATGGCACGATAAACAAAGCTTGGACACGCCATTGGGTTGCTGCAGCGGTTGCGCGGCAATATTTGGATTCAATCCGGGACGTCCTGAATCCAGTGAACCGCTCACATAGGTTTGATAGTTGGCGTCGGATAGTTGCCGATTCCATAACGGGCCGACGGAAGTATCCGCCGCATGAGGCGTGTGACAAAAGACGCAGATTTGTTCTTCCTGTGTTGCCTGGACAACGCGTTGTTGCCCTGTAGGCAAGGTATCAGGATATAAAGGCGATGCGGAAAAATTATGTTTGGTATTTTGAATATCAGCCGTGCGGCCAGCAAAAACATCAGCGTGCCATAGTAATAGCACGACAACCCCGACAGCCCCCGTCATTACAACGCTATTAACTCGCATGCTCACCCTGTACTAATTTTTTTGAAGTGCCCGACGAGCGTATTGTCCGCCCAGGTATTGCAGTATGACAACCCGCCCGTTGAACATATCCGCAATATATATACGGTCGTTCTTATCCACCCAAACCCCTGAGGGCAAATAAAACTGTCCGACCTCCGCGCCCGTACCGCCAATGGGCAACAAAAATTCCCCGTTAGAATTATATATTAGCAAATGATCGTGAAATGACTCAATGACGTATATATTTCCTTCGCTATCCGTTGTGACACCTTTGGGCCTGACAAGATTTCCGACAAACAATCCTCTTTTCCCAAATTCGCGTTTAAAATCGCCAGAATCTGACAAAACCTGTACACGTGTATTGAATGTATCGGTTACATAGAGCATTCCGTTAGCAAATGAAAGGTGGGTAGGCCCATTAAACTCACCGCCATCAGTACCTCGTTCACCAATAATATTAATTAAACCACCAGCGTCATCAAAAACTTTTATGTCATGCGCATGGGTGTCAGCAACATAAATTTTGCCTTTCAATGGATCCCGGACAATGCCGGTTGGGCGTTTGAATTTGTCTTCACCAAACGTTTTGATGGGCTTCCCCGTCGCATCGAGTTGCACAACAAGCTTCAGATCAGCGTCAACAACTAAGAGAGTACCACCGGGACCAAGCGCAATTCCAACGGGGGTCACAAAGCCGGTGTTTGGTGTGGCCAAAATCCATTCGCTTAACGTTCCTTTTTGCAAATCGAATACCATGATCGAATGACGGCTCACATCTGTAACAAACATCCTGCCGTTTTCATCTATCACACCGGATTGCGGCCGCTGCAACACCAGGGGAATGGGATTTTGACCAACAATTCCCGCTACCCATTTAAAGAAATCGGTGATATAGGCCCCGAAACTTATTCCTTCATCCACGGGTTTAACATTTTGCTCGCCGGTCAGCGTGCCCACATAACGGACGCGGGGTATTTCCGGAGGAGATGGCCAGACTTTCGCATCGGATTCTTTCACCTCATAATCCATGCGATATTCTCTGCTGGCGCAGGCGGAAACAAACAGCAGGACCAACACAAGCAAGAAATGGAGGAGATGTTTTATGTCTATAACAATAGGCTGCTTCATTGGGTTAATACCGCCGGCGCCGGTTCCTCGGAAGTCATTCGCAACACTTGCACACGCCGGTTCATACTATCGGCAACATACAATAAATCATTATTAATCCACATACTGGTTATTTCCCGAAAACGGCCGGGAGCCGAGCCAGTTCCGCCGAATACGGACAACAGTTCCGCGTCCTGATAAATGCGGATTGTATTGTCCGATTTGTCAGCCACATACACTACACCATCGTCATTTACCGCGATGGCGCTGGGGAATGTATGATGCGATTCCCCGAAGGAATATTTGTAATCTCCATTGATAGTTAACACCTGCACCGGTAACTCAAGCCGGTCTAAAACATAAAGGCCGTCATCGCCCATGGTCATTGCCGTCATCGCGCGAAACCGCCCTGGTCCTGTACCGCGCTGACCGATGGTGCGTACCGCTCTGCCGGCTTGATTGAATACAACTATGTGGCTGTAAGAACCATCGGCCACGAGCAGGTCATTCGTCGTTTCGTCGTAGATAATATCTATTGGCCGCGACAGGTTGGCCAGATCCTGAAAAGTCTGTGTAACCATCCCCTGTTCATCGAAATGCAAAACCTGTCTGCCCGTAGGATCGACAACATAAAAGCTCCGGTCCCGCGCAACATAAATTCTTCCCATTTCCCCGGCAAACTGGGCCCCGACATTGCCAATGGGTTCGATTGTGTTATTGATAAAGTCATAACGAAATACGATGCGCAAGCCGGAATCGACCACATAGAGATAATTGTCAACACCCCCCACAGCAACCGGTGTAAGAAACTGAATCTCCTGATCAGGGCCAATCATTATGCGCCTGAAAGCGCCTGTCAGACCTTCTTCCTCTTGCATACCCCCTTTAATCACGGAGTCAAAAACCAGAAACCGCGATTTCGCAAGGGCGCCACCCGACGATTCTGACTTAAGATCTTCAAGTTTGTTTTCCGTGGCAATACGTTCCAACTCAGCCATCGAACAGCCAAGTTCAATAACGCTGGTAAGTAAAATCAGAATGACTAACGCAAACCGACGCTTTCGCGCGAGACACTGTGGCATCGATTACACTCCAGGGGAGGAAACGCAACTTTACCGTGGCAAACTCCACAATATTCGCCTTCAATGATGGCTGCCATGGTAACAAAATTGCCACCGCGTTGCGGGAGGAATATGGCCGGATGACAGTTCTTGCAGGTAAGCCATTGAGTGTGTGGCAAGTGCGGAAATCTGACATACGGCATGGATGCGGTGTTTTTAAAAATCACGTCGAAATCCACCGAATGCATTTTTTCGTCACCGGTTAAACCGGTACGCGGTGCGATCATGCCGCTATTCAAGGTTTCGACCCAGTTTATAATCCCACGCCCGTCGCGTGGAAACTCTTTCATGGCGGCCGCCGGCGGCTGCAAGGTCTTTACCGCGTCATTGAGCGGATCATGAATTCCGTCCTTCTCAATCGGAACCACATCGGCATGTAATTGGAAATGGCCGCCCCCTTCTTCGGCTACGACCGAACTGAAACCGATGCTTAGCATAAGCAGGACACTCAACGTACCAGCGTACACGCACCAATTCCTTTTATTACCAGAAATCAATTTACTATGCATTACAACCGTATCCTGTTTTTCAGTTAAGTGGTTAATTCCGGCCTGACAATACGGGTTCAATCGTGATTCTATAGTCAGAGAATTCCAACCGTCTACTGCATTACACCTATCATACGTAATCCCCGGCGCACATCATCGGTAGCATCCTGAAGCATCGCAATGGCTGTTGGATAATCGCCATCTTTGGCGGCTTTTATGGCGCGATCGCGTAAATCCTGGCCTTTTTTAACAAATGACTCCATCAACTTTAAAGCGCCTTCGGCAGGTTTGTTCTGTTCAACCGCGATTGGAACCAATTCTTCATAACCCTTGAATCGGCGCAATTCATAGTCATACTCTTCTTGCGGTGTTTCGAAATTCAAATCATAAACAATCGTCTGGCTGTTTAGCATTTTGTGCAGCGCGACCGTAATTATGCGTTGCGCTTCCTCCAGATCATGGTTGGCTTTCACGTAGTCGCCTTTTTTAGACAATTCTTCCGCAGATGCTTTTAGTTTTTCCACTTTATGCTTGTCATAATCAACCGCGGCGTCTTTCCCCTGCTTTTTTGCGGTCCTTTCGTAATTTTCCTTGTGTGAATCTTCAAAACCTTTAATAGATACCAGCAGTTCCTTGTTTCGCTCCTTCAGATGCTCCATATCGCTTTCACTTGGAACAAGGTTGGTGGCTTTCTTCAGCATGGCAATGGCATTTTCAGCTTGTTGATAGGCCTCTGCATTTTTGCCGACTGCCAGGTTGTCTTTTGCTGACCGCAATTCGGATTCGGCTTTTTTATGAAGCGCGATCGCTTCACTGCTATTGCTTTTCAGAACCGCTTCACTGTTTTTCGATTTTAACAGCAGGTCGGCAAACATGAGCTTCTGACTTACGTCCGCTTTAGCGACTTGCTGCTGCTGTGCCGCTACAGCAGGCACAACATCAGTTGCTGATTTTTTTGCAACTTCCGCTGTCTGACCAGGATTCACAATATGTATTTTTCCACCCATATAGGGATGATTGCGGCAAGAATAAAACAACAAATCGGGTGTCTTTTCATCCGGTTTTATGGTGATAGTCCCATCGTAGGTATACATTCCATCTACACCTTCCGTGTAAGGAGTGCTGCCCCAACCGATTTCTTTTAACGAAATATAAACATCGTGCATGGGATCTGTCGCCACATCAATGCGGTAAGTTTTGCCGCGTTGCAAAACTATTTCTTTTCCCGGTTCATTGTTTACCAGAAATCCCATCTGATGTCCCTTGCCAAAGTGCGGGTGTTGTTGATCTTTAATGGCGGCAGTAATCACAAAGTGATCCGGTCCGGTCGATACGGGTACGGGAATTGCGGCTTTTTGTCCGGAAAGTTGTTCCGCATGTGTTGCGGGGCTTTCTTTGGCGGTCTCCTGGTCTGATGGGGTTGTTTCGGTCTTCGCTGTCGACGATTGAGGCTGCATTTCCGCAGGCACGGGTTCCGGAGCGGCAATTGGCTCCACAGTCAATTCGGTAGCTTTGCCAGTCTGGCTGGGAATAACTTCAACGACCGGCTCCTCTTTTGTTTCATGCACCGGTTGCGCCGCCTCTTTTTTCCCGGCCGCCGCTTCCTGTTCTGAAGCCTTCGCTGTTTCAGCCTGGGCAGCGGCTTCGCTTAATTGCGCAGCGTCCCCGGTTTCTTTTTCCCCGGTCGAACTACATCCCGCAACGCTGACTGATATGAACAAATACACCAAAAATGCATTTGATAATTTTTTAGACAAGGTATTCATAAATTTCTGCTCGTTAAGACTCGATATTGATTTAATGTCTTTGATTAGAAACCAAACACCCACGGCATGCAAGTGTATTACCAACTAAGGGAAAAGAAGTATAAGCAGAGACGAAAAACGGCGCGCAGCTAGAAAAGCAACCACGCGCCGTAAACACCTTTTCGTACACTGTGAAATATCACAATGTGAGTCCGTAAGCCTAAGTTAAATTTAAACCGGCAAATTTAACGCCACGGTGTTTTCAGGCTCGCTTCACTTTGAGGTGGTTTCCAGTCTTTTGGTTTCTCTTTTGAATGGCACATTTTGCATGATTTTGTTGTTATCGGAAAAGAAACCTTGCCATGGCAGACCCCGCACTTCTGGCCCAACAAAATGGCCGACATGTTAATTACGTTGGCATTTCGTTGAGGTATGAAGATCTTTGGATGACAATTTGAGCAATGCAACCACTGCGTGTGAGGTTTGTGGGGAAATACCACATCAGGTACGGATGCTTTTACTTCCCGAACGATATCAAGATCCATTACCAACGGTTCAACTTTGGGATCGAATCGGTCGTAGCGCGGTTTCAGCATACCAGCATTAAGCGATTTTACCCAGTCAACGTAGTTGCCAAAATCACTCGATGGGAGTCCTTCATAAGCAATCAATGGTGGCTGCAATACGTGCGTGCCATCGTTGGCGACATCATGAATGCCATCATCAGCTGGCGCCGCATTCTTGGTCTTTTCTTTTTTCAATAAACGGTTGAAAACGTTCGCCGAACTTACCGAGGCTTTTTTCGCTTCCTCTTTTTCAGCAGCAGTTGCTACCGTCCCCATATACATAACAGCCAGGAGGAGCGCCATTATGATAAGCAAATATTTCTTCATAATCATTTTTGTTCTCCCTCTCTCGCCTTATTTTTGCACTTTTTCTTTATCTTCAAGCGCTTTATAGGTCGGCGCAACGAGACGTTGAACGGTACTGCCATGAATGGATGTTGGCGTACCTGGAACGCCTGAATGGCACATACCACAGTTCTCTACAGACCATGAAATCTCGCCATTGTGGCAAGCTCCGCAGAACTGGCCATCGATAATTTTCGCCATGGTGATTTTATTGCCGCCGGCTTTGAATTCAAAACCTAAATCGGCATGACAAACCTTGCAACGAAAACGAATTCGATGATACCAATGCGGAAACACCACGGGTCGCATTCCAGCGGCGTCTGCATAATTATTAATCACTACATCAGCGTATTCTGCCTTTGCCAATTGCGGCATTAAAAGTACTGCAACTACGCCGAGCAGCCCTATAAGTGCGGATCTGAACATAGAGCCCTCCTCCCTACTTGTTATCGTCAATCTATTTTTTCCGCGATTTCTGGTTATATTTTGGTTTCGAAGTCCGAACTATACTACACGGCCTTAAAATGATCGAGTAATTGAAAACGTCAGTGATTCCGATGTTGTTCCCCCTTCCGTGGTCATTATACGAAAAGTCGCGTTAGTAGTCAGTAATCCAATTCGATAATCAAAACGATTCTCTGACTCCAACGTTTCCGACCCACTTACCTGATCGTCTTCGAATCGCCTATTGTAAGACAACTTGGCGCTAAATCTTAACGGATAAATACCAAAAGTTCGAGCGTTTGTGTATGTTATATTAGCAGCGAGTGTTTTCGGTTGACTGGGTGATTCAGTTTGCGATATTTCCTGCTGACTGGCCTGGAAAGTGACATTTGCTGACAATGCGCTGACACGCGACAAGGCATTGCGCTGCGTGAGTTGTCCGGTCAATTGCTGAAAACTCGTTTCGGTATCACCGAAAGTACGGGTATCCGAAACAGTTACCGATGAAAAAGTGCTGGCGCTAATGCCGTGGCGGCTCCAGCCCATACTCACGCCATGCCCTAGTCCGTAGACAGGTTCGTCGATATCGGTACTTTTACTCGCACTGCCGTTTTGTGAAAACGCCAGATTCATACTGGATGTCCGTCCCACGGACCAACTGCGATTCAATGTCTGTCCGAGGCTGCCAGCGACATTTTGCACACTTTCACTTTCGTCATCGATAGTCGTATAGGAATTATTAACGCCGGCGGAACTGCTCCAGTTCCAGCTGAATCTACCCACAAAATATTGTTGTGACGAGAAACTCGCGCTTACACTCTGCGCGCTGTTCACTGATTGCGTTGAATCAGCTTCGGTAGCGCTAACTGAAGCCAGGGCCAGCACTCTTAACGACCGGGTTACGCGGTAACTTGCGCCGATATTCGTGGCCAGGCTATTGCTCTCGGCGCCTGTGCCGCTTTCCGACGTGGCAATTCGGGCTCCACCGGAAAGCGTATAAGGGCGGTCGATGGGACGCCAGGAGAAAGTGCTGTTGGCTTGCGCATTTTGAAAAATACCCATGTCTCCATCGGCGCCGGAGTCATTACGTGTGTAACTGGCCAGCGATGAAACGCTCATATCCGGCCCTGATGAATAATCATGTTGAAATTCCAGGAGTGAAGTATTGGGTTTTAAAGATGAATTTGAACGTTCAGAGGTGGAGTAATTTGCATTCACGCTGTAACTCTGACGCCTTTTTTTCGCCCGGTAACTTGCGCTTACGCTGTCGCTGCTGGAATCCGAGCGTTCCGATTCAAATGCATTATGATCATAGGAAAACCGCGCTACACTGCCACTTACAGCGTAGTATGTCTGACTCATAAATATACGGTAATTCACGTAGTAATCATCGGCGCTGAATGTAGCGCCGGTGTTTTCCAATCGGCTATCAGTCCGGCTTAACGACATCACAAATGGGAAGCGGCTTTGAGGAAAAACGGTAAACTGTATATTACCGGAACCTGTCGTCGTGGACGTGCTACTGCCACCGGTACTGGAATTTGCGTCCGCAATACCGATACTCAATCCTACACCAAGCGTAACAAACCAGGGCTGCCAGATAAATCCGCTGCCTGAGATATTAGCGGTTAGAGATGAATTTTCTGATTCGGCATCTTCTGATTTTATATAACTATAGGTGTATCCAAGGCTGCCGCTATAAGCCATGGGCACCATAGGTATTGCAAAAGAAACATCAGAAAATACCAATGACGATAAGATGAATATCCAACACCCAAGCGGCTTCCTTGAAATTAGTATTGTTTTAGATTTGACGGGCATAGAATTTAAAAAACGATCAGCCATCACGCCATGATCGCGAGCGCAACCACTCTTAACCAATCCAATCAGTTGATCTAAGTGAAACAAATTTAGATCACCCCCAAGAATCCCCTATACAGGTCTGGAAATAAAGTTTTTATGGACGCTCTTAATTAATATCGTTTGATTTCTTCCACGTAAACGCGGGTATCCGGAATATCGGTCAACGCAACAGATTCCGGCTTAGCCGCAAGAAACTGGATATATTAAAAGCTTCCTTTTGTTATTTTTTCTGTTCCGTTCGCCGCAATTGCTAGCCTTTCTGATAGCAGTCTATGCCAGCTAACGCACCTGTGTAAATGTTTCGCAAAAACTACTAACGAACCTCTGAACGCATCCGGATTTTTTATTTGTAATCATTACGAAACATGCGCTTTTTATGTAAAAATCGGAACTCCGTATTTTCAATATAGCTATGATACCGTCTTCCACTTTGACGTCCTGCGCCAGCCTGCCGCACACATCCATGCACACTTTCGACGGTATAACGGAACCGCTACTGAATCAACGGGTCACTAACTAAATCCACGCGTAAATTCAAATAAAATTCGATCTTTCTTTATTGAACTACCATTCCCGGATAAAAGCATAAAACCATACCCGGCTACACGGATTAGCACATTAAGAGCAAGCATGTATATGCCATACTCATGTTTGCGGACGTGGACCCGTGGTCGCACTCTTCACTACTTTATCGTTGATTTCTATTTTGGCGTTTTTACGCAGGGTTGTAATCAGATTTTCCCAGGCTTCATCACCCAGTTTCCGCTGCAACAATTCCTTCGCCCTGTCTTTTACGTTATCAAACTCGTTCAGTTTCGAGCCTTGTATTCCATTCAATCTGAATATCGCGACACCCTGCAGAATCATCACCGGCTCTGAAATTTGACCCAGTTCCATCGTATTCAGCACATCTTGCGCGGGTCTGGAAAGCATACCAGTATGGATATAGCCCATGTTGCCGCCCTCAACCGCCGATTCATCACCCGAGTGAATGCGGGCTAATTCCTCGAAATTCTCACCGTCCCTTAACCGGCGCACCAGGTCTTCGGCTAATTCGGAGGCTTCCTGCCAGGCTGTGCTTGGCGAAGACGGTTCTACCTTCAATAAAATAATCGAAACATTCCATTTCTCGGGTGCAGTAAACTGGTCGGCATGCTGCTCATAATACTTCCTTATTTCCGCTACTGAAAGTTCCGCAACATTTTGAGTTCTTTGCTTGAGTTGTTCAATCGTATTATTGATTTCTATTTTGGGCCTGACAGATGCAATGATAGCATCCTTGCCTTTTTCCCAGTTTTGCTGTTTTCTATATCTGGCTGTGTCTTTCTCAATTTCCTTTGCCACCTGGTCCGGGTCCGGTTTGATCCCCAGCTTTTTCGCTTGCTGCACTAACAATGTTTCATCAACCAGTTTTTGAGCCACAGTGTCCCGAAAATTGTCCAGTTCTTTTTCAGTAACTTTGCCGTGATAAAAAGTTTCACGCACCCCTTCTCGAAACGCATCCAGATATTGTCTGGCAGGAATAACTTCATCGTTAACCAAAGCAAAATCGCCGTCTGAAAGTCCCTCGGACGCTTTAACCATGGTTGTCAAAAACATGACTACAAAACAGATTAATAAAACGACTGGATTTGGCTCACGGTGTAACGAACTAACCGCACGAAGAATTTTACTCAACAAGAAATGCTGCCTCGAATGGTTCATAGAGATTACAAATGAATAATCTGAATAATTATGTTAAAAAAAAGCCATTGCATTATGCAATATAAATATCCTTACACTAACGTCACACAAAAATTTCATGGCGGGTTTAAGCGGAATGTTTATTTGCAAAAAAAAACTGGCAGCCAAGCAAGATTCGCTCAGCTGCCAGTTTTCTGTACTCCTTACAATTGCGTGACTTGGTTATTTAATGTGACAAGTCAGGCAAAGCGCGCTTCCACGATTCGGACTAATTGCATTGGGGAAATCAGTTGCCAATGCCGCCGGGATACCGTTGGATACGCGTAAGAACGTCGGATTGTCAACGTTATGCGGATCATGACATGAGCCACACTCCACGAACGGCTGTTCGCCACCCGCCACGCCGGTTTCCGCTTCCAGACGTGTGTAGAAAATCACATCGGTTCGGTCACGGCTGCCATTAACCAACGATTCTGATCCACGCTCTATCCACCAAAGAGTAGTAATTGGTGAAGTAGCTGGCGCCGCCATGTTGTTCAACGTAAAGCCTTGCGGATGCAGCTTAGGATTGGAACCTGCCGGGAAGTCCGGGTCATTCGATGGACCGTTTGCCGCCGTCGTGCTAATACCACCACCAGCATACTGCATACTAACCGGGTGGTCATTCGACAGATCGGTACCCAGGTTCTGCACGATATCAGGATGCAGCATGCCGTTCACCTGGTCGTCACCGACGAAGTTCGTGCCGATGCGCGCACCAGCTGGATTATAACCACCTGATCCCGGGGCATTGATAACGGAGTCAATTGCCTGAGTGCCATCATGACATGACAAACACGCGATGGTAACAGAACCAACCGGCGCTTCAGTTGCATCAAATGTCGATGTACCTAATGAAGAATAACGCGTGTAGGTAGCCGGGTCACTCAAACGTCTGTTCCAGATCGGCACCGCCGCGTTGTTATCACCACCGTGCGGTGTGTGGCAGAACACACAAATTTCCGCCGTATCATTACTGTGGTTAGGCGGTGTTCCACCGTTGGGTGTGGTTGGACGGATATTGGTAGATCCTAAGTTGTGGTACGAATCAAAGATACTGGTCATCGCGCGGCCGATACCTGTGCCCGTACCTCCCACTGGCGCAGCCATGGCGGCACTTGAAACTACCAGTGTCGCACCGGCGATACCAGCGCATATTGCAGATTTAGTAAAAAGTTTATGGTTCATATGTAACCCCCTGCCTCTCGCTCTGTGAGATTAACCACCATTCCTGGGTAGTTATAATTAAAACAAAAAAAGTAAAGAAAGATAGTTCACTCAGTAGTGGCTTTGTATCATGCAGTGAACTTTTATGTCAACAAAATACCTGGGTATAAATTTAATTTTATATGATTTTCGAAATTTTTCAGGATTAAAATTTTATTGAATAAAAACAACTGGATGATTGTCGTTCAAACAAATAACTTATCAACAAAATGACCAACGGTCGGTCTTTAATCGGTTTCTGAACACAATCGTTAAATCCGGCAACAAATTTAACAAATCTTGACCAAATCAGAAGGCTAAAATGTAAAAATGCAGGTATACGTAATACATAATCTTTAGAATACTTATAAAATACGTAAGTAGCTATCTATAAATTATTTCTTCGAGATAATAATATGTTAAGTGATTAATGAAGAACTCGTTATCGTATTGCCATCGTCGTACAACCTCAGCAAAGCTATGCAAAACTAATTAAATCTTCAGCTTGTTGAGAGTTATTTTGCCTAAGGTGTTTTTACCGCTTCGCCTGAGTCTACGGGGATACCCGCTGTTTGCGGTTTCTGCCCCATGTTCCGGGCCGTCATGATTTGACTGATTTCCTGCTCTGACAATTTGCGGATAACATCGACCTTATGGTGCAACTGATCAACCACGTAAATCCGGTCTGTTTCATCGATCGCGATTCCCGCCGGCAATACATATTGTCCCGGTTTATCTTCGAGACCAGGCTCGCCGATAAACATCAGCAGCTTTCCTTCACTATTGAATATTTGAAAATTGCGGAACGCACCATCGGAAACATACACGTTGCCCCCTGAATCAACCGCGATGCCTCTTGGCCGCGCAAAATCTCCCAGGTTTCGCCCGACTTTTCCCCAGGAACGCAAAAAATCGCCTTCCGGTGAAAACGCCTGAACCCGGAAATTGCCCGCATCAAGCACATAAAGCGTTCCATCGTTCACGACCGCCAACTGCGTCGGCAGATTAAATTCTCCGGCATTGAAGCCGCGGCGTCCAATTTCCTTCAGCTTGTTACCTTCGCCGTCAAATACGATGACGCGATGCCATTCGGAATTAATACCGCCCGCGTCTAACACATAGATTCGGTCGCCTTTTTCGTTTGCCGCCACATCGATCGGCCGTTGAAACACATCCTTGTTCCCGATGGTTTTAATATACATACCTAGGGGATCAAATACCTTTACATCCTGCTCGCTCACATCGGCGATATAAGTCCATTGCTTGCCATCCATGCCAACACCAATGGGCTTTTTCAACATGCCCTGCCCTTTGCCATCACCGCGATGCCCGAATGGATAAACTTTGCGCCGCGGTATGTCAAACATGACGGCAATCCGGTAGACGGAATCGGTTACAACTATCTTGCCGTTGCGGGCGGCGACATCAAAAGGCTTGGAAAAGGATAATTGATCTGTTTTGCCGGCGCCGGTGACCATACTGCGCAATTGGTTGGCAGTATCTTTTTCCTGCAAGGTTGCGCTGGAACGCAATGTGCCTTCGTAAACATAACGCGGGATTTCTGGTGGTTTTGGCCAGTAAATTTCGGCGTCATGTTGTTTTACCGGCCCGGACGCGCAGCCTGCCAAACCAATCAGGAATCCTGCAATTAGAAAATTTGCGGCTAACGGTTTCCAAATATTACACATACGTCTATCCAGCAGATTAAACAGGGGACTTATCATAACAAACCCGCTAAATGGGCGGTATGTAGAATTGAAATAACTGCTGATAGATTTCCAGTCACATCAAATTACGCAAAAAAAAACGGGGCTGAAAGCCCCGTTTTCCATGACACCGAAAATTCTTAACCAGGATTAGAATTTTTTAACCAGGCCAACTGTGACCACATCTTCTTTGGAATCATCGTCGGCATCACTCATACGATAACCGCCAAAGACGCTCGTTGACTTGGTAAAACCATGAATAACACCCAGTGCGGCATAAGTGGTGTCCGCATTAGGCGTGGTATCATCGTCTGTATCCAATTGGCCGCCTTGGATTACAAATGTGTTCTTGCCCAATTTCATATTCCATCCAATGAACATATGTGTGGGCTCGTCGTCTTCCAGCGCAGTATCGATTGAGTAAGTGTGTTGCTCGTACTGGGCGACCAACTTGTGCGCGCCAAATTTGACAGCACCGCCAACTTTCCAGGAATCATAACTTTCACCATCTCCATTATCCAAAGTATCGCCGGTGCCGGTTAGTGCGACAAACAATTCAAATTGCCCGGGATTGTACATCGCGCCAGCCGAATAATCAGCACGGCCATCTGCAAGACCATAGGTCACCCGTATGTTAACCGGGCCGCCGGAGTACTCGTAGCCGATCATCTCTTTCAGAAAACCCATGTGGCCATACACGCCGCTGACGCGTGGATATGGTCCATTCGGTCCTAATGCGGTTGATTGGCCATAGGCACTGGCGCCCGACATTCCGCCATTACCGCGCGCTTCCAGGGTCGTGGCGACAAAGGGATCGTATTTCACACCGCCAAAATATTTATAAGCAGACTTCAGGTTACCCAATTCCAATTGACCCCAACTAGCCTTCAAACCGACCATTGCCTCGCGAGGAGTCAAAGAAATCCCGCTGACTGTTATAGCTTCTTCAGTATTACCAGCACCATCGTTGCCCTGGGTGGTTTTCGCACCAACATCGTTGTCCGCGGTATCAGCCTTGAATTCGAAGACAGCCAGGCCGGTTAAACCTGCGCCCAAGTCTTCCGTAGCCCTTACTCCCAAACGGCCTTGTGCGTTATCAATAAGATCAACACCATCACAACGGTCTGATACTTCAGCGTCATTGTTGTCACAAGCGCCGGGAGTTTCCTGCTGCCAACTGACTGCGGTAGCCTCCACTTGCGCTATGCCGTATACAGTAACGTCCGCCTGAACCGGTGTTACAACCGCCGCGCCTGCCGCGCTGGCAATTGCTAAAGCAATTAAACTTGGTTTTATTTTCATTTTGGATTACTCCCCATGGATTTATATCTAGTGAGCGGGTAGTTATAACAGTTATTCGTAAAATTACAACAGGTTGATATCGAATCCTCGGCATTTTTTATTGGAAATGTTGCATGGAAGAGACGGAACAGCCGAAAAATTGTTCATAAATTCGCTGTTTCGGTCATTTTGAATACACTGGATGCTCGGCCAAAAACAACATTGTGAAATTTTTATGCCGTGTTTGAGATCATAACATTACGGTGTGTAGTTTCAGCAACGTGTGCCAGAAACTTATCTAGCCGCGCAACACCACGTCCGCCGGTTTTGGTGAAATCTGTGGCGTAGAGGGAACAGGGTCGATTGGAATTACGCTGGTACTTTTGTATTGCTGATGGTTTTCGAACAAATTTCCACGCGTGTAGTGGAATTAATAACGGAATAAAAAAGCCGCGAACATGCGCGGCTTTTTTAACTGAACTATCATTAAATTGATTAACGCTTGGAGTACTGCGGACGCTTGCGGGCTTTATGCAGACCAACTTTTTTCCGCTCCACCACCCGTGCATCGCGGGTCACCAGACCAGCGCGGCGCAATGCGGGACGCAAAGTTTCATCATATTCCATCAACGCGCGGGTAATGCCGTGGCGAATTGCACCGGCCTGTCCGCTATTTCCGCCGCCGCGAACAGTAACGGCAATATCAAATTGCGCATCAAGAGCCGTCAATAGCAGCGGTTGACGCACAATCATGCGCGAAGTTTCCCGGCCAAAATACTGATCCAGAGGACGATGGTTCACGGTAATGTTGCCGGAACCCGGTTTGATGAAAACCCGGGCTGATGAGCTTTTACGACGGCCGGTACTGTAATGTTGTGTTTGTGCCATAACTTGATCTTTATCTTTTATGCTGTGAATGAATTAGATGTCCAGCGCTTTTGGCTGTTGCGCGCTGTGATTGTGCTCCGGACCCGCAAATACTTTTAATTTTTTAAGCATGGCGCGGCCGAGTGGATTCTTGGGAAGCATGCCTTTCACCGTTAACTCTATCAAACGCTGAGGGTTACTTTGCACCAGTTTTTCAAACGATATGGATTTCAAACCGCCCGGATATCCGGTATGACGGTGATACATTTTGTCTTTCGGCTTATTACCCGTCACCTGCACTTTGCCTGCGTTCACCACTACGATGTAATCACCGGTATCCACATGCGGGGTATATTCCGGCTTGTGCTTGCCACGCAATCGGCGCGCGATTTCGGTGGCCATGCGGCCGAGGGTTTTACCCGTGGCGTCGATCACAAACCATTCGCGGCGGACTTCTGCAGGTTTTGCGCTAAAAGTCTTCATTGAAATTGCTCCATTAAACTTCTGAAAAAACTGCCTAGAAAAGCCGCAGGATCATAAGTTCTGGACGTGCTTCTGTCAAGGAATTTGGGTACGAAAAGGTAAAATACGCCCACAATCATTTACCAAAAAAAAAAAGCGCCAACTAGGGATTTTGGCGCTTTAATAAATCCACCAAGCAGGGAGGATGATTTGCTGTGGAGGAATCACGAGTTAATCATGAAATCTATATTAGATTATAATAATATTTTAAAATATTGCAAGCTGTGCGGTAAAAAAAATTTTGTACAGCTAGACGGAAAAAATCCACGGTAGTAACCGTAATAAAAACAGGATGCTACCGTGGAAATATCAGAGATAAGAAAGGTGTGAAAACAAACCGGATAAAGACGTTGTTTACGGCACACACCTGCAGCGATAGTGAATAATAAAATTTATTATGTCAAGACTAAAAATTATTTGGCCTAATCACGGTTCTCTTAAATTGGTGGAGCACCACGCTAACGATCAGTTAATCACCGCATTTTCGATGTGATTTCCCCATTGATCGATGATAGCCTGCCGAATCCGGCTTAATCGGCCATGAAAAAAATGATCCGCATCCGCAAACCATTCATAATGGGGCCGGTTGCGGCTACGATGTACCCAAACAGATACCTCCTGCGGCGACACCACATCATCTTTGCCACCCTGGATCACCATCCACGGAATGTTGACCGATAATTCAGTATTAAATGGAAACCGGCCCACGGGAGGTGCGATCAACAACAAGCGCTCCGCCTTGACTCTTTCATGCGCCGAGAACGCAACAAAGGAACCGAAAGAGAAACCGGCCAGCCACAACGGTGAACCGGGGTACCGATCCGTGAACCAGTTGACAACCGCCACCAGATCGTCAAGTTCGCCATTGCCATTGTCGTAACGGCCTGTGGAGTGCCCCACACCGCGAAAGTTAAACCGCAACGTGGTCAAGCCCAGCTTGTAAAATGAGTCCGCGACAATATGCACGACCTTGTTCGCCATAGTACCGCCATGCAAGGGATGGGGATGACACACTACCCCTATCGGATCTCCCTCGGTGAAAGTCTCCGGCTGCACCAGTAAGGCTTCAAGCACCCCCGCCGGACCAGGGATCAAAAAATTCTCCCCGGAACAGGGTACTTCTTCCAGGCCATCGTAGAGATGCAGTTCGCCCTGGTGGGTTTCGGTAAAATCTGTATTCATGACTAATCCACTATTGGAGGGTACCTACCGCGCACCAATTTGTTTTTGCTTCGGACTTATGGTGATTGTTAATACCCACCCAACAGTCTTTTGCTTAAGTTATATCTGTAACCGCTTAACGACGCGGCCATTCACCAGATGTTCTTCGATAATTTCGTCGATATCCTCTTGGTCCACATAGGTGTACCAGATATCGTCCGGATACACCACGGCAACCGGCCCTTCCTCGCAACGATCCAGGCAACCGGCGATATTCACGCGCACGGTACCCTTGCCCTTGGCAATGCCCAGTTCCTTGGTGCGCTGTTTGGCGTAATCGCGCATCGCCTGCGCGTTATACTGCTGGCAGCACTGCGACCCGTCGTCACGCAAATTGGTGCAAAAAAAGATATGGCGTTTATAGTATGGCATAGGCTTTGAAAGCATCGGTTTTGCAAAAAACGGATCGCATCGAGTGCGATTGTCCTTGGCGCGCATTACGCATTATAACTTGCACGCCGCGTGCCGTATACGTCAGCCTAATTTTTAACCGATATTGAGACTTCGCGCGCGACAGTGTATGTTGCGGCCATGAATCCACGTCAATTAACCTTCCTCGACCATCTAATCGCGCATGTTGACAACGGCATGCGCACACTCTTTGGCGAGAACCACGCCTCCCGACCCAATCCTGCGGATGTCCATGCAGAAAAAAAATTGAGCAGTGCGGAGAAAGAACTGGCGGGGCGTTTAATGCGGATTAATCATGCCGGTGAAGTCGCAGCGCAAGGTTTATATCAGGGGCAGGCGCTTACCGCGAAACTGCCGGATGTTAGCGAACAAATGGATGCCGCGGCACAGGAAGAAGTGGATCATCTGGCCTGGTGTAAAACCCGCACCGAAGAACTCGGCGCCCACACCAGCCTGCTTGATCCGGTGTGGTATATCGGTTCCGCCGCCATCGGCGCCGTTGCAGGATTAGCCGGTGATAAATGGAGCCTGGGATTTGTCACCGAAACCGAACGCCAGGTAGTCAAACACCTGGAACGCCACCTCGAACAACTACCGCAGCACGATGAAAAAAGCCGCGCCATACTCGAACAAATGAAAACCGACGAACAGCATCACGCAACCACCGCGCTCGAAGCCGGCGCAGCGGAACTGCCGGCCCCTATCAAAAAAGCCATGACTCTGGCGTCAAAGGTTATGACCAAAACGGCGTATTGGATTTAGGTATTGCGCCTCAAGCTGTGTACTGCGCAGCATTGCGCGACTTGCTAACACCTGTATTGACGGGCCAAACTCAAAACACGCAACTGCTGCAAAATTCCTAGTAATCCATATTCCGCCCGTAATAGATTTCCAGCATTTCGTATTCGAGGCGGGATTCGATTTCGGCCCGTTCGTCATCGTTGAGGTCTTGCTTGTCGGCGCCGAACAAATAATTGTTGAGTTCGAATTCCTTCAAACGCATTTTGGTGTGAAAGATATTTTCCTGATAGACATTGACGTCGATCATCTGGTAACGATCGCGCGTATCCTGTGAAATGAAATTCTGGATGGAATTGATTTCATGATCGATGTAGTGCTTATTGCCATAGACATCGCGGGTAAATCCCCGCACCCGGTAGTCCATGGTGACGATATCGGAATCGAAACTGTGGATGAGGAAGTTCAGCGCCTTGAGCGGCGATACCTGGCCGCAGGTGGAGACGTCGATATCCGCACGGAAGGTGCTGATGCCGTTGTCAGGATGACTTTCGGGATAGGTATGTACAGTCAGATGGCTTTTGTCGAGATGGGCAACCACAGCTTCCGGCAGCGGGCCCGGCGATTCGAGCAGCATCGTATCAAGGTTCGATACCTGGTGCTCGGCAATCAGCATGGTGACGCTGGCGCCTTGCGGATCATAGTCCTGATGGGCAATGTTTAAAATGCTGGCGCCAATGATGTTGGCCACTTCCTTGAGGATATTGGTCAGGCGTTCGGCGTTGTATTCCTCGTCGATATACTCGATGTATTTCTGGACCTGCTCCGGCGTATTGGCGTAACAAATATCGTAGATGTTAAAACTCAAGGTTTTCGTCAAGTTGTTAAAATCTTTCAACTGGAGCTTGCTAAATATATCGTTCACTGGTCCATTCCCCGGTTATTACCAACAAGGTAAGGTTAATGAATAAACTTATCCTTTCGCCAATGGCGGGTGATAAATCATTTGTACTGTTACACCTTCAGGATCAAGGCAATAAAAACTGCGCGCACCATCACGATGCGTTTTCGGTTCCTTTTTTATTGTGACGTTATTGGCTTTCAAATATTCGTACCAGGCATCCACGTCATCGCTATGGTGCAGGATAAAGCCAATATGGTCCAGCGCCTGACCACCACGGATTTCTTCGGAGGTCCGGTGAATCGCCAGATTATCATACCCTGATGTTAAATAAACATTATCAGGGTCAGGCCGCCACTCCACTTGCATCCCCAGTAAGTCCACGTAAAAGCGTTCGCAGGCTTCAACGTTTCTGACGTTCAACGCCACATGACGCATTCCCGCTGTTGGATTTGGCCGTTTTATACTGCTTACTTCCACGTCTGCCTGCCAGAGTGCGCTATTTACCAAGGTTAGAAAAAAAGAGCGCGTATCATACACCCAATTTCCAAGAATTACTCCCCCGAATTTACAATCTCGTAGTCGTGGGTGATCTCTGCGACCTTGCCCAGCATCTGGGTGGCCGAGCAGTACTTTTCCGCTGACAGGCTGACTGCCCGCTCCACCTGCTTTTCCGGCAAATCCCGGCCGGTGACAATGAAATGGATATGAATCTTTGTGAATACTTTGGGTTCTGTCGCCGCCCGTTCGGCGCTGAGTTCGACCACACAATCGGTGATTGGTTGCCGGGCTTTTTTCAGGATATGCACCACATCAAACGCGGTGCAACCGCCTGTTCCTAATAAAATCATTTCCATTGGGCGGATACCGAGGTTCCGTCCACCCAGGTCCGGGGGACCGTCCATCACTACCGCGTGGCCACTGGCGCTTTCGCCGACAAAAGTGGCTTGTTCCACCCATTTAATTCTTGCCTTCATTTACTGCCCTCAACTGCTAGATGTGCGTCCAAGAGTAACATACTCGGGCGGTTTGTTAACATTTCGGCACCGGGGTGGTGGGGGGGGGGTAAATTCCCGGGCGGCCGCCCTGAATTTGGTTGACCCCAAAAATGATCGTACTGTGACCAAGTCGGACAATTTGTTGCGGAATTACGCGCAATTTGACCACTGCTTTGGGAAATTACTTAAAGGTAAACCGCGATCCTGCCGAAAAGTAGGTTGGGCAAAGTGTATCTACAGAATAGCCCGCATATTCTATTTTTGAAGTTAACTGGACAACAGAGGCCGAGTGAAATCATGCACGCACACTCAATTGCAATGCCGCCAAAGGAAAATGAAACCATTCAATCGTTTCTCGAACACTGCCATCGCCGCCGTTACCCGAGCAAAAGCCTGATCATTTATGCCGGTGACAAACCCGATGTGTTGTATTACATCGTGGATGGCTCAGTGACCGTGTTAATCGAAGACGAATCAGGCCACGAAATCGTGCTGGCTTATCTTAATGCCGGTGATTTCTTCGGTGAGATGGGCTTGTTCACGGAACTGGACAATCGCAGCGCATTCGTGCGTGCCCGCACCCAGTGCGAGCTAGCGGAAATCAGTTATCCGCGTTTCCGGCAAATGGCGGAAAAAGATCCCAAGATTCTCTTCGAACTGGCGACGCAAATGGCGCTGCGCCTGCAAAAAACCAGCCGCAAGGTGGGCGACCTGGCCTTCATGGACGTCACCGGCCGTGTGGCGCGCACCCTGATTGAGCTGTGCAAGGAACCCGACGCCATGACCCATCCCGACGGCATGCAGATCCGCATCACCCGCCAGGAGCTGGGACGCATCGTGGGCTGCTCGCGGGAAATGGTCGGCCGGGTGTTAAAAACCCTGGAAGAACAGGGCCTGATAACCGCCAGCGGCAAAACCATCGTCGTCTTCAATACCCGATAGATTTTTTTCATTCCGCAGGGTGGGCATTGCCCGCCCTGCCTCTGTTTATTTAATCCCGGATAGCTCGTTCTGTAGGGTGGGCATTGCCCACCGCCTACGTTGTTTCAAAGCCCGAACGGTGGGCGTTGTCCACCCTACTTCTACTGCAGCAATTTTGCAGGGAAAGTATTGCCTACCCTCCATAGGATTTGCTATTCGCCAAATTGTCCATTTATTTCGAGCTTTATATTGCCCCAATTTTCTGGATACAAACCTTTCTGAACATATCTATGAAATGTTGAATAAGACCAGTCCTTGACCTGCCCAACCAGTCCGTGTTTAACCGGATTGTAATGTATATAATCCATGTGGCTTTGATAGTCTCCTTCATCTCGAATCTGATGTTCCCAAAATCGCCGTTGCCATACAGTCGCTTCGCGGTGATGGCGCCTGGACTCACTCGCCAGTTCCTCCCGGTGAAAAATCCATCCAGCCTTTTTCGTAAAGCCAGCCTTGATCAGACCCCATCTTTTTGAAAAATCATAATCGTTTTGAGGCAATGTCCAGATGCAATGCATATGATCAGGCAACAATACCCAGGCATCTACATTGAATGGGTAACTAAACCTAACTTCCGCAATGATCTGCCTTAGTGCCAATCGGCATTCCGGCCGGATTAATATTGGTTGCCGGTGATGAGTCACCACCGTAAAGAAATAGGCTGTTCCCGCGACTTTTGAACGACGATATTGCGGCATATTTTGTTGTTATCGTTATGGTGGGCAACCCACCCTGCCCTTAAATGACTCCTGATCCATAGAGCAGGAAAACCAAACCCTGCTATAAGGATTTTGTTGAAGCCTCATGGCGGGCAATGTCCGCCCCACTTAATTTTTCAATAGCTTTACCGTAGGTTAGGCATCGCCCACCCTGTCCTTTAACTGTTGGCAAACAGCTCCGCCAATTTTGCGCCGGGATCATCCGCGCGCATAAACGCTTCCCCCACTAAAAAAGCATTTACACCATTTTGACGCATGTACGCGACGTCCCGCGGTGTGTGGATGGCGCTCTCGGTGACAACAATGCGGTCTTTTGGAATTTGCGGCAGCAGATCGATAGTGGTTTCGAGGCGGGTTTCGAAGGTGCGCAGGTTGCGGTTGTTGATGCCAATCAGTTTAGTATTCAATTGCAAGGCGCGCTGCAATTCATCTTTATCGTGCACTTCCACCAGCACATCCATGCCAAGCGATTGCGCCAGCGCAGATAACTCATGCAGTTGTGAATCACTCAACGCGGCCACAATTAACAATATGCAATCCGCACCTATAGCGCATGATTCATAAACCTGGCAGGGATCGATAATGAAGTCCTTGCGGATCACGGGCAAGTCACACACCGCGCGCGCTTGCTGCAGGTATGCATCCGCGCCCTGAAAAAAATCCACGTCAGTTAATACCGATAAACAGGTGGCGCCGCCATTGGCATAGGATTGCGCGATTGCCGCCGGATCAAAGTTTTCGCGGATCACGCCCTTGCTGGGAGAGGCTTTTTTGATTTCCGCGATCACCGCGGGCCTGCCGCGCTGGATGGCGGACTGGATCGCCTTAACAAAACCCCGCGCGGGAGACGCTGATGTGCAACGCAGACGCAATTCTGTCAGGCGGACTGCGGCGCTGCGCTCCGCGATTTCTTCGCGCTTGCGGCTTAATATTTTTTTGAGAATGTCCGGTGTGTCAGACATAAATCCCGCTACGCAAACCGCTTGCTGATTTCGACCAGCGCTTCGAGCTTTTTGGCCGCTCCACCGTTGGCAAGTGTTTCTTTTGCCGCTTCAATTCCGTTTGCGATGTTATCCGCCAGGCCCGCGGTATAAATTGCAGCGCCGGCATTCAGCAGCACAATGTCACGCGCAGGACCGGCTTCGTTGGCAAACACTTTGTGAATGATGCCCAGCGAATGCCTGGCGTCATTCACGGCCAGGGCGGATACATCGCTCTGCGCAAATCCAAACTCTCCAGGCGTTATGTTGTAGGTTGTCACATTACCATCTTTGAGTTCCGCAACCCGCGTGGGTGCGCCGATACTGATTTCGTCCAGGCCGTTTTCAGCGTGAACCACCATGACATGCCGGCTGCCTAACTGTTTCAACACCTGCGCCAGCGTAGCGACCCAGTGATGGCTGAATACGCCCAGTAACTGATTAGGCGCTCCGGCGGGATTGGTCAATGGACCGAGGACGTTGAAGATGGTGCGCACTCCCATTTCCCGGCGCGGCCCGATTGCATGCTTCATGGCGCCATGGTGTTTGGGCGCAAACATAAAACCGACGCCAACCTGCTCAATGCATTGCGCGACCTGCTCCGGGGTCAAATCAAGATTGACACCCGCCGCCTCCAGCACGTCGGCGCTGCCGGATTTGCTGGAGACCGAACGGTTGCCATGTTTGGCCACCTTGGCGCCCGCCGCGGCCGCCACAAACGCCACTGCGGTGGAAATATTAAAGGTTCTGGCGCTATCACCACCTGTGCCGCAGGTATCAAGCAGATGCGGGCCGGATACGTTAACACGCGCGACCAGTTCGCGCATGACTCTGGCGGCGGCGGTGATTTCGTCCACGGTTTCGCCTTTCATGCGCAATCCAACCAGAAAGCCACCGATCTGTGACTGGGTGGCTTCACCGGTCATAATGATGCGCATGACGGACTCCATTTCCTCCTGAGTCAGATCACGTTTGTCCACAACGGCCGCGATGGCTGCTTGCATGTCCATGGTTATACCCTCTTTGTAAATTTGTGGCGGGCAGTTTCCGCCCTGCATGGCTGTAAAAGT
>JAKEGK010000003.1 GCA_022627515.1 Gammaproteobacteria bacterium | reverse complement strand
TCAGGCGCCTTCAAGCAATGAAAGCTAACCCCGCGTTCAACACGGACCTTCGGGTCGCTGCGCGCCCCTCGGCCGGTTAACGCGAACGTTAACTGTAAAAATACAAAGGAGAAATATATGATTTCAATAAAGGAGTTTTACCTATTTCCAGAAGATGTATATAGAATGGGTAATTCAACAACACATAGAATGTCGGTCATTCGTCAGGATGAAATCCTGACGATGCAAATGAAAGGAGTAACAATGGTCGTTGCGAACAACAACGGAGTTAGTGTTTGGACAAAAGAAGGAATAATTGAGAAACAGCTTACCGGATACGCATGGCTAATAAAGACGGGTACATCATTACCCAATGGCCTTAGGCTTGTAAATGACACTCCCGGCCATTATATGCTTGCGCCAATAAAGAATATGCCTATTGATACATATAAAGGTCTTTTAGAGGAAATTGGATTGAAGTGTGAAAAGTATTTACAAGTCAAAAAAGACGGAACTATGGTGAGGGTCGGTTAAATGTCAAATAAAACCATGAGAAGCATAGACGTTGAATTGACTCAAAGAGATACACGTTACATTCTGCATGCGCTGAATGAGCTAATGTTAAATCTTGAGGCGGAAATTGCTAAAGATCCAGAGGGTGAAGAAGATATAACACCAATGTATGCTGATGATGTATTAAATTTAAGAGATATACATAAACGTTTAAAAGAAAAAGCGGTCCCTGTTTTTGGCGAAGAAGGACTAAGCGTCTCATATGAAACGTTGTAAGCTATAAAGCAGTTAACAATCGCATCCAGCCGACGCCAAAAAGCAGCGCGGCTGATGCGCACGTTGGGCGCTCTAGTAACATGAAGATCCCAAGTTACATCGGACGCAGCGCGGACGAAATCAGGCGGGAAAATGTCTCCTTCGATTCGGTCGGATATCTGTTTCGCGCCGTATCGTGGCTGGACATGGCTGATCGTGAGAGCAACTGGCCGGCCCTGCTGTACTCGTGCATCGAGGGCAGATATGGGATCGAGTATCTGTTGTTTGAAGAGCTGGTTATCGGTACGGGCGCAAGGCTGTCTCGGCCGGATTATGAGAAATGCTTGCGCGAGCCAACCAAGCTGTCAAAGTTGATCGACAGGCTGATTCCGGACTACACCAAACTCCAGCAGTTCACGTCTGCTGTTATTTCCCTCGCGCCAACATTGCCGCCGCACATTCAATGGAAACCCAAAGAACTCAAGAAGGACTGGGGCAGGCTGTCCGAATATTTGCATTGGTGTGGTCATCGACTCGATTCCGCGGAGAATAGCGAATGGAAATGCAGCGCGATAGCCGATGTGCGAGCCGTGCTGATCCCAATCTGGGAGACTATCACCCGTGGCCACAGTATGTGCTTGCATCCCAGTGACATGACTCCCGAAATCCAGCAGGTGTGGGAGGACTTCAAGAATGGAAAGGTTGACGTCGAAACGGCGAAGTTCCGTATGAACCTGCTAAAGCCGTTGCTCACTGCGAAATACGCCCAACAAGGTGCTGCACACCGACTCGGGGGGACGCTACGCGCCCCCTCGCGGCTGAGCGCTGGCGATAGCCCAACACATATGACTTTCACAACAACAGTTCGCGAAGATGTTCTTGTCGGTTGCGGACGACATTGCTGCCTTTGCCACAAATTCTGCGGACTCAAAATCGAACTCCATCACATTGTTCAAAAGGCTGACGGCGGCGATGACTCATTTGATAATTGCATACCGTTGTGCTTCGACTGTCACGCGGACATGCGTTCCTATGATCACAAACATCCAAAGGGGACAAAATACACACCAGCGGAATTGAAGCGGCATCGGGACAACTGGTACTCCAAAGTCAGCAGTTCCCCTGGGTCGACCTACAACAACCAATCACTTGAGCTGGACCGAGCTGTTTTCTTAGCAATCATTAAATTACTGCCCTACTCGAAGTTAATTCGTTTTCTAGAACAACACGACTTTGGTGCTTCGTTTTCTCCTGGCATTTTTGAAGAACTAGACAAAGTCGTTAGAGTTAGTGACGATCCTGCGCATGAGTTTATCGATTCGGACCTTGAGGGAATGCGAGCAAAACTAGTCGATGACATTGCAAAGTTCGCAGAGTACCTCTCTACTCATACCTGGCGCACACCTTCAGGAAACCAATCAGTGCCCCCTGAGTGGGAAGACCAACAGCATGAACGCTTTTTAGAGGTAACGAAAGCCCTTAATGCGCTTAGTACAGCGCTCGCTAACGACTATCGAACGCTGTTCCGTGAAGCAAGGAAAAGACTCAGTGTCAATCCCGATATGGGCTAACACAGCGTTGAAATTCGCGCGCTTCGCGCGCCGGACCAGTGTGGCGTAGCATCCAACGTGAGCCCAGCGGAGCGAAGTTTTGAGTGAGCGCGCAGGTCCGCACAATTATTGGTGCAGTCCGGCCGAGCACACGGCGGCGAATTCGGAGGCGGAATAACTTGGTCGTTCGCGTCGCACAAAGGCAAATCGAGCGTAGCGCCCAAACGCAATCAAAGCGGAGCATCGGCAAAATGAAAAGCGCGGTTTCGTTTAAGCTCATTGGTAGCCTAGCCGCAGCGTTCCATCACGTTCGCAATGCTAACAAAACATTGAAGCGGACCAGTGTGACTCCGCGCCTTTTGTGCGTCGCGCTTCGCGCTCTTGTCGCACAAAACCCGCTCCGTCACACTGTCCGCTTAATGTCGCGTTAGATTTAATAAAACACATAGAGGAGTATGAAATGGGACAAATAATAGAAGAGCTTTACTTTGATCAACTGCCTACAGATCTATTTCGTCATGGTAGCGCAACTAATCCGCAAATGCACAAACCTAGAACCATGCCACCTAGAAAGGCTGATCAAGTTCACGATCTTAAAATATATATAAAAAATTATACAGAATGGGTTGATTCAAAATCAGGTGGCATATCACTTTTTAATAAACCAAACATGAAATTTGGAAACAAATGGTGGAGGTTGCCAAAAGGATCGAAAATTCCATCATTGATTAGAGTGAGTAGAGATAAAGGGATTAATAAAGTAACAGGGCAAATTCACTATACTATACGCCCAATGCATGATATGCCATTAGTTACCTTTATTCATTATTTGCAAGAGTTCTCAAAATTGGCAGTACCAGATTTTGACGTTCCTCAGAAAAAGGCGAACTAACATGGAGCTTGGAGAAAAAGAAAAAGTTATTATTTTAGCAGCGCTTCATGAGTATATGAAAAATGTCGAGAAAACGTTATGTTCTGATAATTTAAATGAAGATGAAAGAGCTGATTTAGTTAATGATGCTTCATTGCTGGAAATAGTAATTTCAAGATTCGAGGAAGAAGTTAATTTAAAAATCTAACCATTAGCTTCAGCGGACAATTAAAAGCGGCACTTATTTTGCTTACGCAAAAACGCGCCACTTTTAATTGCCTCTGAGCAAAACGTTAGGTGAAATCAAAGCATCAACAAGGAGAACAAATGGTTACTTTCAAAAAGTTATGGGAATCACACCCACAAGTTACAGGGGATGATAATCCATGTAGTACAAATGGAAAGCCCAACTTTTCTGATCAATGCGCAATTCGAGTGGGAGCCGCGCTCGCCGCATGCGGAGTAGAAACCGGTTCGTTACCGGGCGTTCGACATTGTTGGCACCACAATAAGTCTAGTGGGCATACTTTGGCCGCTGAGGAATTAGCGAATGGCTTGAGCAAACTCCCCATCCCTGGAGTAAAGAAAACTATAAAGGTGGAACCCTCTGATTTCAAAAGCGCTCTAAATGGAAAAAAAGGGATCATATTTTTCAAAGACTATTGGCAAAGAACGGTTAATGGAAAGAAGGAGTCATTCAGAAATCGCAGTGGAGACCATATCGATTTGTGGAATGGTTTTCGGTTAGCGCACCCAAGATCAATAGTTCAAATGTATCTGAGGATAGGTTCTTTCGGGCTTGGTTCAGAACATTCTCAGTCTAAAGAAATATGGTTCTGGGAGGTGCTATGAAATTTATAGTGTCTCTCGCTGGAGCAATAGCATCAGGAGTCATTTGCTTCATTATTTTTTCTTTAGTATCAAAATATCAAATTGCACAAATAGGCTATACGCCAAACCAATCAGATAAGCTTATAGATATATTTATGGTCGTTGTACCCTTAGTTATTCTGGCTGGCGGGTGGTTTTCATTAAGAATGTACAAAAGGCACCTAACAAAAAGCTCAAGCGGACGCTGAAAAGCGCACCGCTTAGCTTGGCGTTAGGTATTTCCAAGGAGGCAAAATGGTAACTTTCAAACAGCTATGGAACAACCATCCTACGATCACTGGCAATGACAATCCATGCGCGGCAAATGGAAAAGTCAATTTTCCAAATCAATGTGCCATTCGAGTAGGTGTTGCTTTAGCTAAATGTGGCGTAAAAACATTTCACATACCCGGCGCAACACATTGCTGGCACGGGCACGCTAAGAGCGAGGGCCATATTATCCGCGCAGAGGAATTAGCCAACGGCTTGAATAAATACCCGATATCAGGCATACAAAATGTCATTAAAGTAACGCCCGATGACTTAGCAAAAGAACTTTCTGGTAAAACTGGAATTATATTCTTTAAAGACTACTGGCAGAGAACAGTTAATAGCAAAAAAGAGGCCTTCCATAATAGAAGCGGCGATCATATTGATTTATGGGTTGGTTCAAAGATCACCGATTGGAGATCATGGGCAAGAATTCATGTTCGTATTGGGGGCATTGGTCTGCACACATTTGTGCCAGGCTGGTCTGATCTCGAAGATTCTAAATCAGTATGGTTTTGGAGAGTGTTATGAAACGATTCATAGTAATAACGCTCTCATCAATTTCAACTCTACTTCTTGGCGCATTTTTATTGATTCCACTTAATGAGTGGTTGTGGGAATTGAGAGGCCTTGAAGGGGGATACGACGATGAAATGAAAATGTTCGATATCGTATTTTTTATTGAATGGCCTCTTCTATTAATTCTTGGTGGATTTATTGGAAATTTTATATACAAGAAATACCTAACAAAAAGCTCAAGCTGACGCTGAAAAGCGCGCCGCTTAGCTTTACGTTATGCCAAAAATATTTTAAGGGGATTCAAATGAAATTTTTAATTCTAGTATCAGCTATGGTAGCTATTGTCGCTTGCAGCAAAGGTGATGACAGTCGAGATAGTGGCAACAAAACAAATCAATCCTTTAACCTATCTAGCGCTAAAGGACTATGTCTTTATGTTATTGATAAAGCTGAAAAGGAAACAGGTGAAATGAAACCCCCAAGTGCGGTTACTGAAGCATACAAAAATATTACTTGCCTTGAAGTAACAAGTGAACACATTCCACTCTGGAAATGCATGAAAGATCAAACCGACTTAGGTAATGGCTTTTATAAAGCTGACGAATATTGCTCAGAAAAATTTTAATTAAAATATATATGCATAACAACCGCGTTGAGTCGGACGCGCAAAAGCGGCGAGCCGCTCACGCAGGCCGTTAGCACTTAAAAGAGTTTTGAAAAATGATTTTTACATATAGTCAAAGGGACGAGCAGTAGAAACAAAAGTGGGCCATACAGGCCGTGCCACGATGGTGGCCATAGCCATCAGGGCGGTAGCGTGTCGGGTCGTGCAGTTGTTCACACGTTTTGTGCCGGCGAAACGGCTATACTTCTAGGGCAGCACATTATTACAGGTTTTGTTATAGGACGGGGGTTCGTTCGGTGTCATCATCAGTTTCAACAATCCGTGCTCGTTCACACGTTGCTGTGTCAGGCCGTGCGGCTTTCAATCCGTTGTTCTCTTTTGTTGCGCTGCTGGTGGGTTGTGTCTGTGCTATCGGTGGTGTTCGCGTCCCGGTTTTTGGTCAAGTATCGTGGGCTAACAATCGCATCAAGGCGACGGCAAAAAGCGCCGCGACTTATGCGAGACGTTAGCCAGTATAAGGAATCTTAATACGGAGGTTTTATGCTTAAAAATACTTGTATACTTGAAATGTTAAGAAGTTTACTTAAAGTTTTTATATTTTCTATATTAATGACACCAATGCCTTACGCTGTTGGAAATAATTCTGGTCTTATAAAGTCAAACACTCCAACACAGAGCCTCATGTTTGAAAATATAAATTATTCTGCAAAAAACTACTTTAACGCACTAATGGGAAAATCGCTCAAGGACAGGAGATATGCAGAAATGTATTTATTAGGTGTGCTCGACTCAACTGAAGGTAGTATTTGGTGTGATTACAAAACATACAAAACCATAACCATTGATGAAGTGTTATTTGTAGAATTCAAGAAACTTACAAGTGATGATTTAAAAGAAAGAGCATCAAAGGTAATCGCTAATATTCTTAAAAGGAAATTCCCTTGCAGGAGCAAACAATGAAACCATCATATTCAGATTTAAAAAAATACCACTACTCATCTAATAAATATCATCCGAATTTCATGGGTGCTGAGGAGCTATATAAATCAATCGGATATGATATTAATAATCTGACTATACAAAACTCGGGGTACGCCAATACCTGTGCTGTCAGAATGAGCCTTGCACTTATAAAATCTGGTATAACATTTACTGGTAGGTTAAAAATCAAGGATGGCCCACATAAAGGCAAAATAATAGAGCCAGGAGCCAAATTGCTTGCAGATCAGTTAATGAAACCCCAGTTACTTGGGAGACCATCCTTAATTGATCCTAAAAAGGCAATAGCAGCACTAAGCGGTAAAAAAGGCATCGTTTTGTTTTGGAAAATCACTGGTTATGGTGGCGGACACATTGATTTGATCGAGACAAATAATTCTGCCCAAGTCTGTAATTCTGCTTGTTACTATTCGTCGAAGGAAATATGGTTTTGGCCGCTTCAATAACAAAATTGGCTAACAATCGCATCCAGCCGACGCAAAAAGCCGCGCGGCTGATGCGGGCGTTATGTGCTCAAATGACAATTACTAAGACAATCATCTTCATTGTCTTGTTTGCAATGGCTGTTAATGCCACTGCCGAGAATATCTGGGTAATGGCCAAGGGCGGGGTTTGGGAACCCAAAGAATCCACGCTCACCGCCATGAAATCTGGAGTAGAAAGCTACGTAAAAAATGAAGCCAAGAAACAAAAGCAGCAACTTCTTGACTGGAACGAATACATGTTTCAGTACCTCACTGTGGAAGTGAAAGACAAAAAATCTATTCTGATCAATGCTATTTGTGGAAAGAGGAATCCCCAAGAATTGGAGAACTTCTATCTAACGGCCGGTGGGGGAAATTGTTACTTTTCCCTCGAATACAATCCGGAGAAAAAGCGGTATTACGATCTTTTCATAAACGGTGGCACATGAAAGCACATAACACGTCGTTCGTACCAACGCCCGGGACAACGCACCGTGTTTCCTGGTGTTTCCGTGGCGGGCGCGGCACAACTCAGCGTTAGCATTCAGAACCAAAAAACGAGACGCTGGCGAAAATGGAGAGCTGGCACAAGCGATCGAAAGAACAAAGAATGAAAAAGCCAAAGAAGAAACTCGCCGCTGCTCAGAAGAAGGCCAGAAGGGAGGCCAAAGCTGAGCGCCAAAGGAAATTCATGTGGGTGTTTATGAATGGAAGGCAAGTGCGGATCAAACGGCCGGAAACGATAGACGGAATGGACGTGGACGAATTTGTCAGGCGAAACGCCGACCCGATATGGCTACATCAAAATGAGATGTGGGAATACATAGGAACCGAAGAAGATGAAAGCTTCTGATGGTTGCGTTCCCCAGCTGAGGGAAAATTCACGACGAAGTGTTAGCGACAAGGACAAGAATCATGTATATCTCGTCGAGCCAACAAAGGGCGGCGTTCCACTCAAGTGAAAGCGAGTAGAATCGAGAGTGCTAACAAAATGTTGAACTTCGTTCGCTGCGCTCACCGGACCAGCTTGTCTCCGCGCTTTTTGCGCGATAATGACGCGAAGCGGCATGCGAAAAAAGCGCGGAGACAAGCTGGCCGGTTAACATTACGTTAGCCTGAGAAACAAACATGCAAATATCAATAACAGTGCCGACAAAAGCGCAAATCATTAACGGCGGATTTTCCATTGCAATATCTGCCCACGGAACCGAGTGGCTCAAAGGCCAGCTCGGAGACTATGCCGATCGAAGTGGCGTGTACATAATTCACTCAAACGGCAAGATTCTATACATAGGTAAAACGACTCAAGGGGATTATGGGACGTTCGGCGAACGCCTCCGACGACACTGCCAAGAAAAAGCATCTCGAAATAGCCAGCTCTTTCAAAGCCTCCTGGCGCAAAAAACACCCGTGCGGGCTTACCTTCTCGATCTATCCGATCTCGATATGATGATTGACCAGGGGCCAATGACCCTTTCGCCAGTAAGAAAAGCGCTGATTATGGAGCAAGCACTTATCGGAATATATGAACCACCCGAGAATCGCGCGGATGCCGCATCAGGCTAACAAAACATTGAAGCGGACCAGTGTGACTCCGCGCCTTTTGTGGGCCGCGCTTCGCGCTTGTTTCCCACAAAAGCCGCTCCGTCACACTGTCCGCTTAATGTCGCGTTAGTGATCAAATATCAAAAGGAGGATCGAATGGAATTTGAGTGGGATGAGAATAAACGGCAAATAACTCTGTTAGAAAGGGGTATCGATTTCATAGACGCAGTCCTGATTTGGGACGATCCTTTCCGCCAGGAACGTATAGATAATCTTAAAAAATACGGAGAAATACGCTATCAAACAATCGGAAAAGGCCAATTGGGAATATTGTTTGTCGTATATACAGTACGAATTTATAGTGAAGGCAATCCTATAAATCGAATAATATCGGTGCGGCCTGCTAAGAAAATGGAAATCGAACAGTACAAATTTCGTACCTTTAGCAAAGGAGTAGCGTAATGTCAGAAAATATTCGCCGCATTACTTTGGAGCAAGCCAGAAAACTCAAAAGCTTGTCAAACAAGAAGAAATTCAATGAGCTTACCGAGGTAGACATAGATAAAATTATTGCAGAAGACCCAGATTTATATCAATTAACTGATGAGGAGTTGTCACAGTTCGAGTTAGCGAGGAAACATAACTATGCAAAAGACTGAACCCAAGAAAACGCGCATCACTCTGGAAGAAGCAAAGAAAATAAAAGGCAAATCTAATCTTGCCAAAATTGTTGCCGAACAAAGAAAAGAGTAGATTGAAGGGAAAAAGAAAAAATAATCACTAACAATCGCATCCAGCCGACGCCAAAAAGCGGCGCGGCTGATGCGCGCGTTATGCCTACATGGAACTAGTGCATGGCCACCATTGATCTTGACTACGGTGCATTCACTGTCGATACCTGCGTATTTGACGGGCACGGAATTGCTTTGGAGAAAGGGCTGCTCAAACAGCTCGATCAGTTCTCGCAGAGTCCAGTTAAATTTGTCATTGCTGATATTGTGCACCACGAGCTGAAGTCGCATTTGTCGCGAAAAATCAAGGAAGCGCGAGAAAAGGTGACACACGCGATTCTGGCCCGGCTGGCTGACCGCGCTTTACACGTCGCTGACGGATTCAACTTTATCCTTTTCCATGCCAAGCTCTTTAATTTTGCGAGTGAGCGTATTGCGTCCCCAGCCGAGCAGTTTTGCGGCGTCCTGGCGGCGGCCGCCGGTATGCTGCAACGCGGTTTCAATCATGATCTGCTCAAACCGCGGCACGGCGCTATGCAGTATGGTATGTTCGCCGCGGGACAATTGCTGATTCGCCCAGCGTCTTAACGCGCCTTCCCAGTCGCTGTCTTCGCTGGTCTTTTTGGATTCTTCCAGCAGCTCCGGCGCGAGGTCCTCCATGTGAATAATCTTGCCGGGTGACATCACGGTCAGCCAGCGGCAGGTGTTTTCCAGTTGCCGGACGTTGCCGGGCCAGTCGAGTTGCGCAAGGTAAGTTTCCGTTGCCTTGTCCAGTTGCTTGACTTCCATATTCAGCTCTTTTGCCGCCAACTCCAGAAAATGCCTCATGAGCAGCGGGATATCTTCCTTGCGGTCTTTTAACGGCGGCATGTGAATGCGGATGACATTCAACCGGTGAAACAAATCTTCCCGGAACTTGCCGGCCTGGACTCCTTTTTCCAGATCCTGGTGGGTGGCGGCGATAATGCGCACATCCACTTTTATGGGTGTGTGGCCGCCCACCCGGTAAAACTCGCCATCGGCGAGCACGCGCAACAAGCGTGTTTGCAGGTCCGCCGGCATATCGCCAATTTCATCCAGAAACAGCGTGCCGCCATCGGCTTGTTCAAAACGGCCTTTGCGCTGGTTTTGCGCGCCGGTAAACGCGCCCTTTTCATGGCCAAACAATTCCGACTCCAGGAGATCCTTCGGTATGGCGGCAGTATTGAGGGCGATGAATGGCTGGCTGGCGCGCGGGCTGTGTTTGTGCAGCGCCTTGGCGACCAGTTCCTTGCCGGTTCCTGACTGGCCGGTTATGAGCACAGTGATCTTCGAGCGCGATAACCGCCCGATGGCGCGAAACACTTCCTGCATTGAAGCCGCTTCGCCGATGATTTCGGGTGTTTCCGATTCTTCGATTGCCGGCGCCACTTCCTGTTGATTCAAGGAATGCTGTATCGCGCGGTTTACCAGTTCAATGGCATCGTCAACATCGAACGGCTTGGGCAGGTACTCGAAAGCGCCCCCCTGATAGGCGGACACGGCGCTATCCAGATCGGAGTGAGCCGTCATGATAATAATGGGCAGTTCAGGAGCCTGCTGGTTCAGTTTGCTTAACAACTCCAGTCCGTCTATACCGGGCATGCGGATATCCGTGATGATGGCATTGGGTCTGCGGTTACCGATTTCCTGCAGGACTTTTTTGGAGTTGTCAAACGTTTCAACCGCGAGGCCCGCTTGCTTTAACGCGCGCTCCAGAACCCAGCGGATGGAGCGGTCATCATCCACCACCCAGACGGATTTCTGGCTTAACGGGTGCTTGATATTGGATGCGGCTGTGCTATTCATACGGCGATACCCATTTTAAGGTTGTTGAAAATTTACCAATGGCAGAAACACGCTGAACACGGTATTTCCCGGTTCGCTTTTGCATTGAATAATTCCGCCATGCTGCTGTATCAGGGATTGCGAAATTGATAATCCGAGGCCTGTGCCGTCGGCCCGGCTGGTTACCATCGGAAAGAATATGGTTTCAATCATGTCTTGCGGAATTCCCGGACCGTCATCAATGATGTCTATCTGACACACCAGTTTGTAGTGGACCTGTCCAATGGTGAACTGCCGCAAGGCGCGTGTTCTGAAGGTGATCGTGCCTTTGCCGCCTACGGCATGCAAGGCATTAACAGAAATGTTCAGCAGCGCCTGAATCAACTGGTCGCGGTCCGCTTCCAGCTCCGGTATGCTGGGATCATAGTCATGAACAATATTGACCGCTTCCGGTTTGCCGGCCTTCAGAAGTTGCGTGATGTGCTCGGTAATTTCATGAATGTTAATGGCCTCGCGCTGCGGAGGTTTGATCGGACCTAACAAACGGTTAACCAGGTTGCGCAAGCGGTCGGCTTCACCAATGATGATACTGGTGAATTCCTTCAATCCCTCGTCGTGCAGTTCGCGCTCCAATAGTTGCGCCGCGCCGCGCAAACCGCCCAGCGGATTCTTGATTTCGTGAGCCAGGCCGCGGATCATGGCGCGCATCGCATTACTTTGCGCGAATTGATGTTCTTCGCGCGTTATGCGTTTGCCGCGGTTCAAACTGTTCAGTTCAATCAACATCAGGCGTTTCTCGGCATTCAATCTGTCTTTCGTGTCAAGCAATGGCGTCAGTACACAATCAGTGTTAACAACCCGGCGGTTCAATAATGTGACATCCAGCTCGCGCAGGGTAAGCGGATTGCCGGAACGCAGCGTCTGGCGAATATCGTTGGTCAGGTGTTGGTCCCCGGAAAACAGTTCGTCGATACCCGTCCCCTTCAATCGATGAGCGCTGGCTTCAAAAAGTATTTCTCCAGCCGGATTGACGTATTCAAGTTTTAAATTACTATTCAGCAGAAGCACTGCATTGGTCAGTCCTTCCACAATTTGTTTATACAAATCAATATCTTGTATCACTTCCGGCCCTTTATTTATTAAGTAGCAAAATCCAAACCAAGTTTCGGTTTAAAAGGCGAATGTTTTTCGCGGGTACGCTGCGATAATTGATAATAGCTATCAAAACAATAGGTTACATAATGCCGCAAGGTTCCGGCTATGTAGCGGTCATGGGACCTTGGTGAATTTGTGTACCAGTTAGGCGCAAAACGGAGCATTCCATTTAATATTATTGCACTAATTTAGTGCGCAGGTATTAGAAAAAGGAAAAATATGTGCCCAAGCGGTGCCTGAGCGAGGTATTTTGCTGTATTGGGTAACGCAGCGGTTTTTTAGCGCCTGAGCACGTGTATGGTGATTGGGCTGGAGCTGGTCAGAACCGAACCGTCCCGGTCTTCGATCTGAACATTTATGGAGTGCGTGCCGCGTTGCAGGTTTTCCAGTTGAAATGCCACGGAGTCGCTTTTCTGGTGAGCAGCGCCATCGATAAGCACCACATAACGATGTCCTGCTTCCGTATCCAGCGCCGGTTGTGACGCCAGCTGGATTGCAAAGATACCGCCATTGGCGCGGATTCCTTCGTCGTTTTGAATATTCAGGATGGTCACTGCCATATAAGCCGTTACCGGTTTACGATCCTCGCTTTGTGCTTCGCCGGGTGAACTGGGTACTGGCTTGAACTCCGGGACTGACGCGGGCGTATTGGAGTCATATTCCAACGCAGGTGGCGGCACTTTCATGGGTTCGTCACCCGCTTTTTGCGGAACGTCTGAATAACGGATGACATTACCTTCCTCATCCACATGCTTGTATACGGCCGCCTGGACCGTAATGGCAAGGGAGCTCAACAAAACCAGTGTGATTAATGTGATTTTCATATTCCAAAGATAAGTCAGTTTTAACCGAAAAACCATCACATGAGTAACAATAACGCAATTTTAGACTGAATGGCGCACGCTTGGTTTTGTTTAGTCGATAAAAAAACGCCCCCATTGCGGGGGCGTTTCTCATATGCTGATAACGATGATGCTGTTGCGTCAATCAGCGAGCTTACAACTTACAAGCTGTAATACATGTCAAACTCAACCGGATGGGTCGTCATGCGCAGCCGGGTGACTTCTTCCATCTTCAGTGAAATGTAAGCATCCAGCAAATCATCAGTGAATACGCCGCCTTTTTTCAGATATTCACGATCCGCTTTTAATGCATCCAGCGCCATATCCAGCGCATGACAGACTTTTGGAATTTCCGCTTCTTCTTCAGGCGGCAGATCGTACAAGTCCTTGTCCATGGCTTCGCCCGGATGGATCTTGTTTTGAATACCATCCAGACCCGCCATCATCATTGCGGCGAAAGCGATATACGGATTGGCCATCGGGTCGGGGAAACGCACTTCGATCCGGCGCCCCTTCGGATTGGAGACGTATGGGATACGGATGGAGGCAGACCGGTTGCGGGCGGAATAAGCCAGCATCACGGGAGCTTCAAAGCCGGGCACCAGACGTTTATAGCTGTTGGTGGTCGGATTGGTGATTGCATTCAATGAGCGCGCATGCTTGATAATGCCGCCAATGTAATATAAAGCGGTTTCTGAGAGGCCGCCGTATTCGTTTCCGGCAAACAGGTTGACGCCATCTTTGGCCAGCGATTGATGGCAATGCATACCGCTGCCATTATCGCCTACCAGAGGTTTGGGCATGAAAGTCGCTGTTTTTCCATACGCATGCGCGACATTCATGACCACGTATTTCAGGATCTGGGTCCAATCGGCGCGTTTGGTCAATGTGCTGAACCGGGTGCCGATCTCGCACTGGCCGGCGGTTGCCACTTCGTGGTGGTGCACTTCAACGGGAACCCCCATTTCTTCCAGCGCCAGGCACATTGCGGAACGAATATCGTGCAATGAATCAACGGGAGGAACCGGAAAGTATCCGCCTTTAATGGTGGGACGATGGCCGATGTTGCCGTCTTCATATACGCGTTCAGAGTTCCAATGGGATTCCTGGGAATCTACTTTGTAAAAGGCGCCGCTGATGTCGGAACCCCAACGCACGTCGTCCAGGATAAAAAATTCGGGCTCAGGACCAAAATAAGCCGTGTCCGCAATACCGGTGGATTTTAAATACGCTTCCGCGCGTTGCGCCAGGGAGCGGGGATCGCGTTCATAACCCTGACCTGTGGATGGCTCAACCACATTACAACGCAAGATCAGGGTATTTTCATCGGAAAATGGATCCATAACAGCGGAATCAGGATCGGGCATTAAAATCATGTCGGATTCATTGATGCCTTTCCAGCCGGCGATGGAAGAACCATCAAACATTTTGCCGTCAGTAAAAACGTCTTCATCGACTGTATGACTTGGCGCGGAAACGTGTTGTTCTTTTCCCCGGGTGTCAGTGAAGCGGAAATCCACAAACTTCACATCTTTTGCTTTAATCATGGCTAAAACGTCACGTGCGGACATTGCGAACCTCCTCAATAAATATGCATATAATTTTTACTGTCTTGAAATCTTTTGGTACAAATCATTCAGAACATTGCTGCCCGTGGTGCAGATACTGTGCCACGGAAAAAGCACTTAAGAATCAGGAGCTTCAATAGCGGAAGACGGGTTTCAAAGTATTAAAATGCACTACTTTGGTGCAACAATTTCAATATGCACTGATTTAGTGCAACTAATGAAACAGGACCCTGGTGTCAGCGATATTCTTGTCTTCCTTGCTCGCTTCGGTAAGCTGTTTTGCAACTCCCAGGGCGTGCTGCTGACTCTCCATCTTGTCGAGCGGTAATGTTAACTCTACATGGATTTTCCCGTCCAGATAGTGGAGGGTGATATTGTCAATTAAATCCGCTTCCGGGATACCGCTCCAGTAATGCTTGAGTTTGTTGATGATGTTTTGCCGTTGTGGCAGGTGGTGGCTGCGCGCCATCAATTCATCGTCTTCGGGATCGATGTGCACCATCACGTCGGAGACTTCATCTACCTGTTTTACCACCTGTTCGCGGACTTTTTCACCGATATGATGCCCTTCCGAGACGCTCAACTTGGGATTGACGAGCACATGCACATCCACCAGCGCTTCGCCGCCCATGCGCCGCGTGCGCAGGCTGTGCAATTCGCGCACGCCATCCACATGCATAATAGTGTCGTTAATGGATTCGACGGTTTCCCGTTCCAGCGCGGTGTCAACCAGTTCGCGCACACTTTGAACACACAGGTCCCAGCCAATTTTGACAATCATGGCGGCGACGCCGATGGCGGCAATCGCATCGAGATACTGGAATCCCAGCATGGTGCCGCCGACACCCGCCAATACAATTACGGAAGAGATGGCGTCACTGCGATGATGCCAGGCGTTGGCCTTTAACATATTGGATTTAAACTTGGCGCCAACACGCATTGTATAGCGGTAAAGGACTTCCTTAACCACAATAGAAATTGCCGCAACGAGCAGGGCCAGTATGCCTGGATGCATCAGGAAATCAGGTTCGAGAATGCGTCTTACCGCATCCACGGCAATACCGCCAGCAACCACGATGAGCAGCAAACCCAGGGCAACAGTCGCCACCGTTTCAATCCGGCCATGACCATAAGGATGGTTTTCATCCGCTTTACGGTGCGAATGCCTTGCCGCGATCAGCACCATGCCGTCACTGATCAAGTCGGACAGCGAATGAATACCATCCGCGATCAGCGCCTGGGATTGACTGGTGTAACCGACCAGAATTTTTATCAATGACAGGAATAAGTTGATCACGGCGCCAAGCAGAGTGATTTTTTTGGTTTCCCGGTAGCGATCGCTGCTGGTCAGACTGCCGACAACTTTATCCATGAGCGGGAAGTGATGGTAAGGTTTATGACCCAAGACCTTCCACCTCAATGATGATAGTTATCAGTTTATTGTCATTTTTCATTTCAAGGATCCTGTGGCCATTGATGCGGGACCATGTGGGAATATCGTGCAAGGCGCCGGGATCGGTGCAGATCACCGTCAACCGGTCGCCTTTTTGCAAATTCTGCACGGCGTTTTGCGTGCGTATCACAGGTAACGGGCAGAGGATATTGCGGGCATCCAGGTGATATTCACTCATATGTGCCAGTCCTCGGGTATTTCATCAGGTTTTAATGGAGTTACGGAAATTTGTTCAATTTCGCCGTTTTTATGATGAATCGCCACATCGACTTGGCCGGTGTCACGCCCCTGACTGTAACGGGCGACCAGTTGCGCCGTCAGCACCAGATCATCATGACTTGTTTCACCGTCCACAAGCGCCAGAGGTCCGCCATGACTCAGCGTGCGCAAATGGGTGAAGGACCTGCGGTAACCCTCCAGAAAATTGGTTTCGCCTTCTTCGCGGCTGATGATGAGCTTGAAGTGCGGGCGTGGCCGGAGGTGGCGGCCGACTTTGAGCAGCATGATATCGTCAAGTTCGTAATCGCGGCTGCCACGGGATTGCCATAAATCGGCGAGTTTTTTGGCATAGTAGGCATCAGTGAGGAAACAGCAACCGCCGGCCGGTTGCGCATATTCTGTAATTCCGAATTTTTCCGCCAATGCCATTTGCGGCTTGCGGCTGCGGCCGGAAAAATCAAATAGCTTGCCGCGGTCAAGCCAGCCTTCCCGCTCCGGCAGGGTGGGCGGCAGTTTTTTCGCGCACAACGGGCGAACCAGCAAATCACCGGCGCCGGATTCCCTTTGTACAACCGGCATGACATGTTTGAGTTGCGACATGGGGCGCTGTCCCATGACTTCGCCGGTAATGATGAAATCAAAACCATGTTGCTGAATCCATTCGTAAGCTTTGCCGACCATAAAACTCTTGCAGTCCAGGCAGGGATTCAGGTTGGCGCCGTAACCGTGCCTGGGATTGATAACCACGGTTTTATAAGGTTCGATGACATCCACAATATGCAATTTGATACCCAGTTGCTCCGCCACCCATAACGCGTTATTGCGTTTGGGTTTGGCCTTGTCCTGCTTGCGGATAGCATGGGTATGTCCTTCCACGCAAAACCCGGTGAAAAAATTAATGCCCTCCACGTGAATGCCTTGCTCCAGGACGACCTTGGCGGCCAGCATGGAATCCAGTCCGCCGGAAATCAGGGCAATCGCTTTGCGTTGAGAAGCCATATTCAGAATATACAACCGGAAATAAAGTGGGTTACAAAACTGTTGAGCGCTAGTTTAACGCATTCAGCAATTTTTTTCTGTTAACAAGTGAGCCGGTCAATCGGCGGCGGGAAATCCCGCGGTGTTAATGGGTTATCCGGGGTGTCAAGGGTGAGGATTCGCCAGGCTGGCTGGTGATCCGGTCGTGTAAGTGGCGCGATAGCGAATCGATGCCGGATTCAATATGCTTTTGTTCACCCAGCTGGCGCATGGCGTGCAACAGGTCGCGGATGGGTATAAACGATTGCGACAAACGGTAATAAAGACCGGCGATCTGGTTTTCCACCACCACTGACAGGTGCTGGTAGGCGCCGCTGCCCAACTCGACGAAATAATTCTCGCTGACCCGTTTGCGCCGGGCGCGCCTGGGAAAAAAACCGGCATGGATCAGGCAGACATCTCCTACGTCGCGCAGCTTGTCCTGTTTTCGCTGGCCGGACGACAACAGGCTTTCGATATAGTCCATGGCGAGTATTTTGTTGGCGATATCCGGTTTGTTGAGAAAACGCATTAACAGGAACACCAGATAGCTTTGCAATTCCTCATCGAGGTAAATGTTCGCCGCGTTTTCCGCTTCACAAACCAATGAGTGCCATTGCGCCGTAGAAGTTGGGTGGAGGACTAGTTTACGCATATTTACCTAAGTCTCTGGGTTTATTCACTATTCAGAGTATCGGCAGCCCGGCATCGTTCCTTAACTGGTGAATTTGAAGCATTAAATCTATTTATACGCTAATCTCCAATTGGCTCGCCACTTGCCGCAGGCCGTTGATATCCCGGTAATTAGAAATCAAAACGCGCGGGCAAGCAGAGTCAGCGTATGGTGTTTTCAGTGCCTTTGATGAGGTTCCGGATATTGTTGCGGTGGCGGTAAATCAGCATGGCGCTCATCACAATGGAGATGAGCACAAGGGTGAGATTGTCTTCTATAAGCCATATGTACAAGGGGGTGAGAGTGGCGGCGGTTAGCGCTGACAGCGACGAAATCTTGAAGAGTCTGGCCATAATGAGCCAGGTTAACAGCACGGCCAGTCCCGCCAGCCAGGATATTCCCAAAATCGCGCCAAAAGCGGTAGCGACGCCTTTGCCGCCCCGAAAGGAAAAAAATACCGGATACAAGTGTCCCAGGAACGCGGCAAAACCAATGACACCCAGATTGGCCGGCGGTTGCTGGAAGGCATACCCGATCAACACCGGTATAAGGCCTTTGACCGCATCACCGGTGAGGGTAATAGCTGCCGCTTTTTTACCGCCAATGCGCAATACGTTGGTGGCGCCGGGATTTTGCGAGCCTGTGGTGCGCGGGTCCGGCAAACCCATTAGTTTGCATACGATTATCGCCGTTGACAAAGAACCCATCAAATAGGAGCAAGCAATCAGGATGAAAAATGTGATATGGAGTTCAAACATCGCCGTGTTCACGAAAACTGGTGTAAAGTAGCTGCCGTTTATTGTTTAAGATACGTTAAAATAGTTAACGCGTACCCGCTTGTTATGTTGCATCCTGCCATTATCAATACGCCATTATCAATGGGCCAATGGTTACTTAATAATTAATAATAACTAAAGTTTAGAGCGAATCCGACCCATTCGAGCTGATGTTATCAGTTCGAATAGAAGGGCCGATTCGTTGTTAAGTCTTTTATTATGCCGCTTTACG
>JAKEGK010000002.1 GCA_022627515.1 Gammaproteobacteria bacterium | reverse complement strand
TTGTTGATGGTAGTGTCAACAACCATCATGGCGCATTTTGACGCCGGTGATAAGAGGGAGGAGACCATTACATCAACCTACTAATTAAGAAATAATATCTCGTTGCATAAGCTACCGGTGCGCGATGAGACTGTGAAAGTATTCATTGCAGGGTGCCGCTGAGGCACGAAGCGCACCATAGTGGGCATCGCAGCCGCTTGATTGTTGCGGTTCGCGGAACTCACCGCAACCTGCTAATTAAGAAATAATATCTCGTTCCCACGCTCTGCGTGGGAATGCATAAAGCTTCCGGTGCGCAATGCGCACCCTACAATTTGTTGAACTTTTCGTTTTGAGCTACAAACACACTATGACATTTATAAAAGTCACCGAACTTCTGGCCCACCCAACCACGGCGCAAGCAACATTATCCCTGCCGTTTGAACTGCGGCAAAAGAGCCGTTTGAAAGCCAGACTGGATTCCGGCGAGGAAGTCGGGCTCATGTTGCCGCGCGGCCATGTATTACGGGGCGGCGACTGTCTAAAAGCCGAAACCGGTTTGATTATTGAATTGAAAGCAGCGCGGGAAACCGTGACCACCGCCACCGCGCCGGACCCATTGACATTGCAGCGCGCCTGTTATCATCTTGGCAACCGTCATGTCCCGCTGCAGATTGCGGAACACTGGATTCGTTACCTGGAAGATCATGTGCTGGACGATATGGCGCGGTCGTTAGGTCTTACGCTGACCCATGAACAAGCGCCGTTTGAACCGGAAGCGGGCGCCTATCACCAGCAGCATCACGAACATCAACATAGCCATAAACATCATCACGGCTAGCCTATCCTATGAAACCGGCGCCCTCCTCTTCCCTGCGTTTATGGCAACTTATCAGCCCCGCCCTGCCTGTCGGCGCTTTCGCCTATTCCCAGGGTCTCGAATACGCGGTGGAACACGGCTGGGTTAATAACGAAGAGACCACCGCGCAGTGGATTACCGGTCTTATGAATCATTCACTGTCGGCATTGGATGTACCCATCCTGGCGCGGCTCTACAAAGCCTGGCAAGCCAGGGACATGGAACGTGTCATCTATTGGAATCACACTTTGCAGGCTTCGCGCGAATCCAATGAACTGCTTACCGAAGACCGGCAGATCGGCTGCGCCTTAAAGAAACTGTTAATTGATCTGAAAATCCGCCTGGCCAGCCAGTGGCCGGAGACGGAACAACCCAGTTTTGCCACCATGTTTGCCCTGGCCGCCTCACACTGGATGATAACCGTGAATGAAACCTGCCAGGGATTTTTATGGGCGTGGAGTGAGAATCAAGTGGCGGCGGCCATCAAGCTGGTGCCGCTGGGACAAACCGCGGGACAGCGGATTCTTTCCCGGATAATTGATGAAATACCTGACGCGGTTGCACGCGGACTGCAACTCACTGATGACGCCATCGGCGCGACAGTGCAGGGTCTGGGTATCGCCAGCGCGTTGCATGAAACACAATACACACGCTTGTTCCGGTCTTGATTTAGTTTGATGCGGTTCGTTCCTCACCATCCTACGGCACTAAATTTCACGAAGGGTGAGTTTTAGCGACACCTCGTGGAGCTGCCTTGGGCTTGGCATTGACGGACCGCGTGCGGCAGGGATGCCGTACCCGAGCGTACAAGGACGTATTTACAGCGTGTCCGACAAGGGCAAGCCCAAGGTGGCTTACACATCCAGCATGTGTTTTTTTGCAACGTAAGGGTTTACTTTGGCGCTGGTACCTAATTTCAACTATTAATCGCGAGTTAATACGATGAGCAAACAAGCATTACGGGTAGGAATCGGCGGGCCGGTGGGTTCGGGTAAAACCGCGTTAGTGGACGCATTGTGCAAAGCCATGCGCGATGATTATCAAATCGCGGTGGTGACCAACGATATTTACACTCAGGAAGACGCGCAATTCCTCATGCGCAGTCAGGCGCTCTCCGAAGACCGCATCATCGGCGTGGAAACCGGCGGCTGCCCGCACACCGCGATACGGGAAGATGCTTCCATGAACCTCGCCGCGGTCAGCGAACTTAATAAACGCTTCGGCAATCTGGATATCGTGTTCGTGGAAAGCGGTGGAGATAACTTAAGCGCAACTTTCAGTCCGGAGTTGTCCGATCTCACTATTTACGTGATTGATGTGGCGGCCGGCGACAAGATTCCCCGCAAAGGCGGCCCCGGTATTACCAAGTCTGACCTGTTGGTTATCAACAAGACTGACCTTGCGCCCCTGGTTGGTGCATCGCTGGAAATAATGGAACGCGATGCGAAAAAAATGCGCGGCGAACGGCCGTTTGTGTTCGCCAATCTTAAAACGAAATCAGGATTAAAAAGCATCATTGACTTTATCGTTGATCAAGGAATGTTGTCTTAATAAGACAAATGCCGGATCACAGTCATAATAAAATACAACACCTGTTCATGCGCCGAACACATTTGTTTCATACTCATCCAACACCATTCTTCCCTTAATGTTCATTCCATTAACGCCCCATCATTAAACATTTAAAAATTTTTGCGCATTATTTTAGTGCAATGAAGTTTATGAGAGCTTCATGAAATTCCCGCATAAATCCACTAACTGCATGTAAGGAATACCTTTTTATTGTTTGGCATATCGGATGCTATAGGCATAGCAGAGCAAAGGTGCTGAGTAGCCTTTTGTTTTAGAGCAGTGGCCGATGCATCGCATGGTCAGCTCCTTAACCCTTACATTTTAATCTGGATGAATAAACAAATTGGGGAGACTCATAATGAAGCTTAGTAAAAAGTTATTGCCGTTAACCGGAGCTGCAACCCTGGCCCTATCCGCAATCGCAACGCCCATGACCGCTAATGCCGACGTCAGCGCCAGCATGGCGTTTTCTAACATGTATCTCTGGCGCGGACAGAATCTATCGTCCGGCGCTGCAGCCATCAGCGGCAGCCTGGATTACAGCCACGCCAGCGGATTCTATGCCGGCGCCTGGGGTAGCAATGAAAGTGAAATGTTGGGCGTTCCCAACGGTACCGAGACGGACTTGTATGCCGGCTTCGCGGGAAAACTCAAGGAATTCAGTTATAACATTTCCTATTGGTGGTACTTGTATCCGGAAGCCGCCGGCGTCGGCCCTGAGACCGGATTGTCCGACACCGACCTTTCTGAAGCCGTCCTTACCCTGGGCTACGGACCAGTTTCAGCGGGTATCTACATGGGTATAGACACCGAACTACAAGGCGTAGAAGGTAGCGATTATTTCTACTACACCCTTGGCTTTAATTTCCTGGAAAAATTCAACCTGACCTACGGCGGCTGGAGTTTTGATGAAGACGGCAATAACGAATACAGTCATATTACATTCACTTATTCTCCTACCAATGAATTGTCTTTTACCGTTAGTAAGGCCATGGAAGACATAGAGGACTCTCTTGAAGAAGACCCTCTGTTCCAGGTTACTTACAAAAAATCGTTCGACCTGGCAGCCAAATAATATTGTAAATGCAATTGATATCAATCCGTATGTTGTAAGTTGAAAATGAAAACGCCGGTATGTGTCCGAATTCCTACCGGCGTTTTTAATCACCAATTATGTCAACCGCTATCAAGGACTGCATTGAAGGGGAAATGTAATGAAACGCAAAATCCTGTTCGCAAGTTACTTCGTTGTAAGTTTGTACTTATTGATTATTCAACCTGTCATGGCCGCCGATACCATCAAAGTCGGCGTGCTCCATTCATTATCCGGCACCATGGCCATCAGTGAAACCACGTTGAAAGACACGCTTTTGATGATGGTCGATGAACAAAACAAGAAAGGCGGTTTGCTGGGCAAGAAACTGGAAGCCGTGGTTGTTGACCCGGCGTCCAACTGGCCGCTGTTCGCGGAAAAAGCCCGCGAACTGCTAACAAAAGAAAAGGTAGATGTCATATTCGGCTGCTGGACTTCGGTATCACGCAAGTCGGTCCTGCCGGTCATCGAAGAGTTGAATGGTTTGCTCTTCTATCCGGTGCAGTACGAAGGCGAGGAATCTTCCAAAAATGTTTTCTACACCGGCGCCGCGCCCAACCAGCAGGCTATTCCCGCGGTCGACTATTTGATGAAGGATATCGGCGTCAAACGCTGGGTATTAGCCGGCACCGACTATGTGTATCCACGCACCACCAATAAAATCCTGGAAGCTTACCTGAAAGCCAAAGGTGTGGCGGAAAGCGATATCATGATTAACTACACGCCGTTCGGTCATTCCGACTGGCAAAGCATCGTATCCGACATCAAGAAGTTCGGTTCCGCCGGTAAAAAGACCGCCGTTGTTTCCACCATCAATGGTGACGCAAACGTTCCCTTCTACAAGGAACTGGGCAACCAGGGTATTTCCGCGGAGAACATTCCGGTTGTGGCGTTTTCCGTGGGTGAAGAAGAACTATCCGGTATCGACACCAAACCCCTGGTGGGACATCTGGCCGCATGGAATTATTTTCAAAGCATCGACGCCAAGGAAAATGCCGAGTTCATCAAAGCCTGGAAAAAATTCATCAAGAGCGACAAGCGCGTGACGAACGACCCCATGGAAGCCACCTACATTGGTTTCAAAATGTGGGTGAAAGCCGTTGAGAAAGCCAAATCCACCGATGTTAATAAAGTGGAACAGGCCATGATCGGGATCGAAGTCGCCAACCTCACCGGTGGCAAAGCCAAAATGCTGGCAAACCATCACCTGACCAAGCCGGTGCTGATTGGTGAAATCCAGGAGAATGGTCAATTCGCCACAGTTTGGCAAACCGAAGGTACAGTGCCCGGTGACGCCTGGTCGGATTTTTTGCCCGGCAGCAAGGACACTATCGCTGACTGGACCGCTCCGGTCAAATGCGGAAACTATAATACCGTCACCAAGAAGTGTTCAGGACAAAATTACTAAACCGTTTTTAGTAACTAAACAAGCTGCACTACACATAGGACCGGAAGCGGGGATGCCCGAAGCAGGCAATCCCGCAACCCCGGGTGTTATGACGCAGAATTAAAGC
>JAKEGK010000001.1 GCA_022627515.1 Gammaproteobacteria bacterium | reverse complement strand
TCAGTTGGTCACCACGGTGGATACGCTGGTCAACGCGGTGCATTTTCCCGCGGATAGCGAACCCTTTGATGTGGGATACAAGGCAATGGCGGTCAACCTGAGTGATCTGGCGGCCATGGGCGCCGAACCCTCCTGGGCGACATTAGCCCTGACAATGCCGGCAGTGGATGAAAGCTGGCTGCGGCAGTTCTGTGACGGTTTTTTTACCCCCGCCAGGGAGTTCAACGTGCAACTCATTGGCGGCGATACAACACAAGGGCCATTGAGTGTCACGGTGCAGTTGATGGGACTGGTGCCGGAAGGTAAAGCCATAAAAAGAAGCGGCGCCAGAGCCGGTGACAGGATCTTTGTTTCCGGTACTGTGGGTGATGCTGCGCTGGGTTTGCAGATTCACCAGAAGAAACTCTCACCACACAATCTGACAACGCAACAAACGCAAGCCTTGCTTGAAAGGCTTTACCGTCCCGTTCCGCGTATTGAATTGGGCATGGCGCTGCGGGGCATTGCGACATCCATGATTGATATTTCCGATGGGCTGGCGGCTGATTTAATTCACATACTGGAAGCCAGCCGGGCAGGCGCGACTATCCATGTTGAGCAGGCGCCGGTGTCCGCAATGTTACGCGTGCTTGGCGAATCCATTGACTGCACGGCGAGCGTGCTGGGAGGCGGGGATGACTATGAACTTTGTTTTAGCGTTGCGCCAAACCAGGTATCGGAATTGTCCTTGCTCTCCCGGCAACTGAATATAAATGTAACCGAGATCGGCGTGATCGAGGAATTCAGCGGCTTGCGTATTCTTCACCATGGCGCCGAAATCAAGCCGGAGCGCCGGGGTTTTGAACATTTCACCAGCTCCTGACAATCCGCTTGTATCCTCCTGATAATTATGGATATTTCTGCGATTTTTTCGAATACGTTTTGTAACCCATTGTTAAATCATAATTATTTAGTCTCTCAGAAATGTGACAATATTGTAAAATTATTGTAAAAACTTCGTTTTCAACGTTTTGATTGATTGCATCTATTACTACTATTTAATTACATTCCTCACCGTCAATGGCTAAATCGAATCGATCAGTTGATCAAAATGATCAACCAAAAGGAACAACAAGATCCACTGGTCCGGTTTACTGGTTGGCCACGGGTTTGGGAAGCGGGCTGGCGCCCAAAGCGCCGGGTACGGCGGGCACCCTGGTTGCAGTAGCGTTGTATCTGTTACTGAATGGGTTGTTGTGGTGGCAATACATCGCAGTCGTGAGCGCAGGGTTGCTGATTGGTGTCTGGATTTGCGCGGCAGCCGCCGGGCAGTTGGGAGTTCATGACGATCCTTCCATCGTATGGGACGAGATCATAGGATTCCTGATTACCATGATCGCGGCGCCCCCCGGGTGGATTTGGATAGGTGTGGGTTTTGCGCTGTTCAGGTTTTTCGACATTATCAAGCCATGGCCTATTCGAATGATCGATCAGCGTGTCAGTGGCGGATTAGGCATTATGCTGGACGATGTGGCGGCGGGAATCTATGCGCTAATTTGCTTGCAGGTAATAGCGCGGTTTGTTGCATGAAAGTTGCAAGTTGTTGAAGATAGTTGAAGACGGTTGACAATGGTTGAAGGTGATTGAAAATCGTTGCGCAGGATTTTTAAAACGGATTTGAGTTGAAGTAGACATGAACAGGTTGCTGGCGGTAAAAAAGTTTGCGCTGTTGATTACTGTATATACCCTTTGCTGTTTGTCGGTGGTGAGCGCCGGCGAAGTGGAAATCGTGAAAGTTAAAGCGGAAAAACAGCGGGCCGATTGGGTGTTTCATGTGACACTCAAGCACGGCGATACAAGCTGGGACCACTACGCCGATGCATGGCGCGTAGTGACCGGGGACGGCAAGGAACTGGCCACGCGGACTCTTCATCATCCGCACATTGATGAGCAGCCTTTTACGCGCAGTCTGGCCGGCGTGAATATCCCGGCGGATACCAGCGTGGTCTATGTTGAAGCGCATGACAAAGTGCATGGCTGGAGTAAACGGAGATATGAAGTGAAACTTCGCTGATGGTTTAAGCTTTGAACGACTGTGACTGTAATGAGTAATTGCAGTCATCGCAAAGCCAGGAATTGATGGATAGAAAAATTCGAGATGTTAAAAATAATGCAATGGAAGCGTGCAATGGGGAAAGCAGGTAGTTAAATTTTATTAACAGAGAGTAACGTGAAGGTTGATTAACATGAACTCAAAAGCATATTTGGCTCCAAACGAAGTAGCAGATCTATTAATGGTATCCCCCGTCACTGTACGCCAGTGGGCGCAAAAAGGCATGTTGGATGCAATGTTGACGGCAGGCGGCCATCGCCGTTTTACGATGGAAGAAGTGGAACGCTTTGCCAAGGAGCGTGGTTTGACATTATTCCGTCCGGAAAATGAAAAACTGCGTATTCTTATCGTGGATGACAACGATCAGTTTGTTTCGACATTGAAAGATGTGATCAAGAATATCGATGATGAAATTCAAATCGATACCGCGAAAAACGGCTTTGCGGCGGGCAGCAAGATCCACAGTTTCAACCCCGATGTGATTTTGCTGGATATCCGCATGCCGGGCATCGATGGCATCGAAGTGTGCCGTTTCATCAAGGAAACGCCTGCAACCCGTTCCATCCGGGTGATTGGCATGACCGGTTTTCCGGGTAATGGCACGGTGGAAGCAGTGATTGATGCAGGCGCCGAAAAATGCATGACCAAACCTTTTGGCGCCGGCGAGTTGATGGCTGCTCTCAACCTGAGTGTTGAAGCCGCCTGAGGTTAGATAAAAGGGTATTTCCTCCATACGTGTGTTACTTCGCAAACTGTGCAGCACTGGAATTTAACGGGCTGCACAGTTTGTGATTCTTAAATTCCTTTCCATTTAGTTTAGCCTTTCATGGCTGTTACTTTGGTATTTCCTTGGCATCGGACCCGTCCGCGCAGTTTAATTGCATGAATGGTGCGTGAGCGTATCCGTCAGGAATTGTTTTTTTTCAGAAGCCCGGTCAGGTAAACATCATAACGTGTGTTTTTGGATTCGACGCAATAGGATGGTGTAACAGCGCCTATAATTGGGGCGGTTTTAGGTCGCTTTACCACGACCCGTTGCCGTGCGGTGAGTAATGCGGTTTCCAGCAGCGCTGCCACATCAACATCGTCACCCACCAATTGCCGTAATACCCGCATTTCCTTTTTCACCAGCGCGCTTTTAGTGCGATGGGGATACATGGGGTCAAGGTATACGATGTCGACCGGCTGAGACGCAGCAGCCAGCCATTCCCGCGCGTCCACGTAACTTAGCTGTAATGCCTTAACTAACGGATTCGCGGTGTCAGCGCCATGCGCAAGCCGCCGCAGTCCGTCCTCCAGCAAGGCATGGATAACCGGATGCCGCTCCAGCATATGCACGTGACAGCCGAGTGACGCCAATACAAATGCATCACGGCCGAAGCCGGCCGTGGCATCGATGACTTGCGGTGTGACGCCTTTTTTCAGCCCCAGCGCCCGCGCAATGGGTTGCTGGCGGCCGCCTCCAAATTTTTGCCGATATAAAAGATGTTGACTCTGGAAGTTCACCAGAATGGGTAACAGGTTTTCCGTGGAAAAACGCAGCGCCAGCTGGTAGTCGTGCTCCGGGTGTTCAGACACCACAAGGAGAAAAGGTGGCAACGCGCCGGTATCACAGTTTTCGAGTAACGGCAGGTTGATTCGCTCCGCCAGTGCGGCGGCAATATCGCGATGGGTGCTATTGGTGTAAAAAACGCTCACCAATGGCAATTGGGGATCACGCACCAGGGTCTCGGAAAGCATTCAGGCTCATACCCGCATGCCGCGGGAGCGTAACTGTTGTTTGGCTTCCAGCGCCAGCAATACCATTTGTAACTCCGCTTCCCAGTCATAGGGCGTTTTGTTTTCGACGGCAGGGATTTTTTCCAGCGGGAAGTCATTGGCGGCATACACGCGAGTGATGCGCGTTTCTTCGATATTGGGAGTCATGTCAGGCCAGATTGCATGGAGCAGATTCTGCGGCCGGTGCACGGTCCAGGAATCCAACAACTGATAATCATGATCCAATGCCGCAAACATATCATCGGTACCGGTCTGGCGCTGGCCATTGGTTGTATCAACATGTTCGGTGTAAATATAGGCAATCAGTCTGGGGCGCAGTGAAAGAATTTCCGGTGTCGGATTTACCTGTGACGGTATCCAGGATGCCAGCACTAAATCACAGAGCCGGCCTAGGCGGTCGCGGGCGCAAAATTGATAACATGCCCTGTCAAAAAACGCTTTAATTTGATTGTCCTTGATGTTGTTATCCCTGATCCCGGTAACTGAGAGGCCTTCCCGGGCCAGCAAGCTGCCAATAAAACCGTTTCCCGGAAACCAATCATAGACGACCGGATTTGCCGCGACTTGTTTTGCGTAGGCGGCGAGTTTTTGCATTTCTTCCCGCAATGGATAATAGGACGCGACGGTCGGGCCGAACAATTTTGGATCCCGGTCGGGATTACTGAAAATCAGGTTGTGCAGCGGCAGGCCATGAATGCGCGCCGCGAATTCCAGAGTTTCATTCCAGGCGGGATGATCTTTTTCCTGAAACGCAATAATGCGATTAAACATGTCATTGGTGAATTGTTCCATGTTTTTTAAAGGGGCAAATCTATCGGCTGGCATTGCGTGTTACTCTCGTTTGATTCTGTTCAACCTTGGTGAAAGTGGTTATTCGAACAATATTAAATCCCGGCAGCTCCAAAAACCGCCCAGTGTAGTCACAGGCTAATAATTACGCAACCCTGAAATGTAAATACCCCAGGCAAATCAATGATTACTTGCGGGATTAATGACTGTGTTACTATGGAGCCCGCCGATTAATCAAGCAGGGGTGTGTCTTCTTTAGACATATAGTCCGGGTACCGCATATTATGAAATCGCAGCGACTATTGATAGTTTTCGCATTGCTCAGCCTGCTGTTTCCCGGTTGTACTGACAAGAATATGGCCGCATCGAAGCACGCCGGCGCGGCGGTGAGCTCGGCGGCTATACCCGCGGTCAAACTGCAGCGCGTATTCAAGGATGTGCGCATGGATGCCATTGTATTCCTGACCCAGGCGCCGGAGGATGACCGTTACTGGTATGCCGTGGAAAAAGCCGGCCGCGTACTGCGCTTTGAAAATAAAGCCGCCGTGGCTGAAAGCAGTATATTTGTGGATATTACGGACCGGGTCGATGCGGGTCCCAGTGAGGCCGGCTTATTGGGTATGGCGTTTCATCCGCAATTCCGCACTAATGGCTATGTTTACCTGTCGTACACCGGCAATGACGCGGGATTAAAATCTTATATCAGCCGTTTCAAATCGCTCGACAGCGGAAATTCATTATCCACTGACACGGAAAAGCGGCTGCTGGAGGTAGCGCAGCCGTATTCCAATCATAACGGGGGAAACATCCTGTTTGGCCCGGACGGATTTTTTTATATAGGTTTGGGCGATGGCGGCGCCGGTGGCGATCCCAAGGGGCATGGGCAAAATACCCAGACCCTGCTGGGGAGCCTGTTAAGAATTGATGTGGACAAAGGTGATCCTTACGCCATACCGGCGGGCAATCCCTTCGTTAACAGTAACAAGGGGCTACCGGCAATTTTTGCCTGGGGATTAAGGAATCCCTGGCGCTGGTCGTTTGACCGTGCAACGGGAAAATTGTGGCTCGCTGATGTGGGTCAGGATAACTGGGAAGAAGTCAACATCGTCGAAAAGCCGGGTAACTTTGGCTGGAATGGCAAGGAAGGCAAACATTGTTACAAAACCGCTCATTGCGAGAATCCGGAGTATATCGATCCTGTCATTGAATACAGTCACGCCGAAGGATGTTCCATCACCGGCGGTTATGTTTACCGCGGCAGACAAATCCCGGAATTGAACGGCATCTATCTTTATGCGGACTTTTGTTCCGGTAAACTATGGGGCGCCAGGGATGCCGGCAATGGTGTTTATGAATCTTTCCAGTTACTGGACACCGGTTTGAATATTTCCTCGTTTGCGCAGGGCCATGACGGAGAAATCTATATCCTGCACTTCATGGGCGAGGTTTACAGACTGGTCCCCCAATAAATTTTTCACGGCATTGCGGGAAAAACCGCCTGCCTGTTGTCAAACTTTATTGTTGCAAAATGCCGAATGGTTCATGAATCCGGGATTGATCCGCGCAACGCGCTGCGTTAGGCGCCGGGTCTACTGGCGGGAGATTGCAATATTGATTAATATGACAATGACAGCAAACCATAAAATGATGTTGCAGGAAGTAATCGTTATTTATCCTCTCACTTATCACTCTCATGGCAAGAAACTTACGGCATAACAGACGACCCAAATCGTCACGTCAGATTTTTACCTGGGAGAGACTGCGCTGGGTTTTACTGGCCGGCGCCGTATTCAGTGTGCTGTTCGGCGCCTATGTTTTTTATCTCGACTACAGTATCCGCACCCAGTTTGAAGGCAAGCGCTGGGCGATACCCGCCAAGGTGTACGCACGGCCACTCGAGCTTTATCCCGGCGCGCGCCTGACCGCTGATCAATTTGAAAATGAACTGCTGGTTCTTTCATACAGCAAGACCAATATTCCCAATCGTCCCGGCAGTTACTGGCGTAATGGCAATAACTTTTATGTCGTGACCCGTGATTTTATTTTCTGGGACAGTCCTGAACAGTCGGTGCCCTTGCGGGCGGAATTCCGCGATCATGAGGTGCGGTATGTGGAACATGCCAAAAGCGGCGATAGCCTGCCACTGGTCCGGTTCGATCCTGCGGTTATCGGCCGCATCTATCCTTCGCATACGGAAGACCGGGTGCTGGTGCAACTGGAGGAAGTGCCTCCCTTGTTGATCAAGGCGCTGACCTCAGTGGAGGACCGTAATTTTTATACCCATAAAGGCGTGTCGGTCCGCTCTATTCTGCGGGCGATGCTGGCCAATTTGCGCGCGGGTGGCACGGTGCAGGGCGGCAGTACTCTGACCCAGCAACTGGTGAAAAACTTTTTTCTGTCCAATGCGCGCACCATCACGCGCAAGATTAACGAAGCCATTATGGCGCTGCTGCTCGAACACCACTACACAAAAGACGAAATACTGGAAGCCTATCTGAATGAAATTTATCTGGGTCAGGATGGCAACCGCGCCATTCATGGCTTTGGACTGGCGAGCCGCTTTTATTTCGACAAGCCGGTTAATAATCTCAATGTGGAAGAAATTGCGCTATTGGTCGCCATGGTCAAAGGGGCTTCTTATTATAATCCCCGGCGTTTTGTTAAGCGCGCCACGGACCGCCGCAACCTGGTGATCGATATACTGGCGCAGGAGGGTGAGATTTCCAAACATGACGCGCTTTCCGCCAAATCCAGAGGCCTGGGTGTAACCCAGCGCGCGCAAAGTGGCGTCACTTCTTATCCGGCCTTTATGGACCTGGTCCGGCGCCAGCTCAAACGCGATTACCGGGAAGAGGATTTAAATTCGGAAGGATTGCAGATCTTCACCACCTTCGATCCATTAATTCAGACCGAAAGCGAAAAGGTGTTTACCAGGCGGCTCAATCAACTGGGTAAATCGCGCGACACCCCGGAAGCGGAACTGCAGGCGGCTTCGGTGGTGATCAGCGTGGAATCCGGCGAAGTGCTTTCCATGGTGGGCGGCAGAAACCCGCGCTTTGCCGGTTTTAACCGCGCCCTTGATGCCGTGCGTCCCATTGGTTCTCTGGTAAAACCGGCTGTCTATCTGACGGCGTTAACCAATCCGCAACGTTATACACTCGCCACCTTGCTGGATGACAGCACACTTACACTCGAACTGGAAAATGGCGATCAATGGGTGCCGGAAAATTACGATAAGGAAAGTCACGGCATGGTGCCGTTGGTAATGGCGTTGGCCAATTCCTATAACCTGTCGAGTGCGCGCCTGGGTATGGAGGTGGGTCTGCCGAACATTATCGAAACCTTGAAACGCCTGGGCGTGGAACGCGATATCAAGCCTTATCCTTCACTGCTGCTGGGTGCGTTGGCGTTAACACCCTGGGAAATCACCCAAGTTTATCATACCCTGGCAACCGGGGGTTTCCGCACCCCGCTGCGCGCG